>JBFILZ010000205.1:0-4601 GCA_041611945.1 Bacillus sp. (in: firmicutes) | reverse complement strand
TTTTAATTTTTGGCTCTGTTAAAGCTCAATGTTGAATTTTCAAACGTAGTTGATTGAAGTGGAAGGATGCGCGACTCCTCGAAAATGCGTACGCATTTCCTTCGTGCGGTGAGAACTCATGGAAGCTTATTCAAAGTCCTGTGGGAGCAGCAGGACAGGTGAGACAACGAAGGCGCAAGTGCCGAGTTGGCTCACCGCCCGCCCCACGGAAAGCGAGTGTTCTGGAACGAAGATCCCCTTATTTTCAGGGTAGCCTAAATAATAAGGAGGAGCTTATGAATTCAGAGGAGCAGAATTTGTATTTTATCAAAGAGATACAAGGATATAGTCCTGACATCGGGAAATTAGTTACTATGATGGAGTACACTAGGTATACGACGATTGAAGCCATAAAAGGATTAACAGTTGAAGACCTTGATTATCATTTTGACGATAAAAGCAATTCTATTGGTATGTTACTTACTCATATGATTTGTGTAGAAAAGGCTTTTCAAATTATGACGTTTGAAGATAGAGACCTAACAGATAAGGAGTGGGAAGAGTTGAGTGTGGGAATTATCCTTGGTGATGTAGCGAAAAGAGAGCTAAGAGGAAAAGACATTCACTTTTACTTGGATAGGCTGTCTGCAACAAGGAAGGAAACACTTCTGTTTTTTAGGACGTGCAACGATGAATGGTTAACTAAAGTTTCAACGTTTGGCTGGGACTATCCCGCAAATAATCATTTTAAGTGGTTCCACGTTTTTGAAGATGAAATTAACCACCGTGGTCAAATAAGGTTGATAACAAAACGAATAGGTAATTGATTTAGAATATTAGAATAGGCCATGTTCTGTAATAACTGTAGGCTATAGTCTATAAATAGAAAGGGGGGAATGAAAGATTGACTATGTTGCAAGCAATCCCTGCTTTACCAGTAAGAAATATTAAACAAAGCATCGACTTTTATTGTAATAAAATTGGTTTTACTCTCGTTCATAATGAAGGTGGTTTTGCAGTCTTTGAATGTAATAATGTTCGAATTCATCTTTGGGAAGCTAGTGATGAAAGCTGGCGTACCCGTAGCAACTCAACTCCGATTGTCTCTGGAGCTGAGTCGTTTATTGCCGGTACTGCCAGTTGTCGAATAGAAGTAGAAGGAATTGATGAAATGTATCAACGCCTAAAACCATTAGGGGTATTGCATCCTAATGCCCCAATAAGTGATCAGTGGTGGGGTGAACGTGATTTCGCAGTTACCGACCCCGACAACAATTTGATTGCGTTTTTTGAGAGGATCTAAAAAGAATATAAATGGTATAGACAAATGTATAAGTCAACAAAAAATGGTTGGTTATGCCAGAGAATTCTTGAAAGTGAACATGCAAATATATAACGATTAATAAAAGGGTAGTAAAAAATTAAACTTTACTATCTTTTTTATTGTATTTGCCAAATATTTGTTAATATATGTTAATATATTAAATGGATGTAAGATTCATAGTCGTTTTAATGCTTATTGATGATTTTGATTTCTAAAAGAAGAAGGTAGAATCGAATGTTTATAGCGACTGAGCAATCTGTTTACCCTTTGTCTATTACAAGTGAGCAATATAATCGGAAATAAATAACAACGTTTAACAATGCTCTAATAATTATTTTAAAATTAGGTTCTGTTAAAGCTCCATGTTGATTTTTTCAAACGAAGTTGATTGAAGTGGAAGGCCGTCCACCGCGAAAAAGTGAGCATCCTGCAGCTGAAATCAACAACAAAGTTTAACAGAACCTGAAATTAACTATATATAAATGGTGACCTTAACGAAAAGTGTATGTGATTTTCTTTATCAAACTTAATATTTCATTTACATAGACTACAGAAAGGACCGTAAAAATGTTTAAATCTAAATCTAAAACAATCAATACCTTAGTTATCCTGTTTACATCAGTCTGTGCATGGCTAGCAAACTATTCTTTTGATTATTTTTCCCTTTGGTTGCTTTTTTTAATACCTGCTTTGTTTAGTGTCAGTTTATATCCAAATTGGAAGATAGTAATTCTTACCGGAACTATTTTCAATCTTACTATGGTATCTACTGAATATTTTGTCCTATTAAATGTAGATATTAGTTTAAGTGTATTTAAAAGGATAGCGGTAGCCCTAGTTGTTTGGTGGATCATCTATATTCTATCTTCTTATTCAATTATCGTGAATGCTAGGTTGGTTAAGAAGCTAGAAAGGTACGCATTAACAGACTCTTTAACAAAGACCTACAACCGAAGATACTTAAATTCATATATGGAAAAGGCTTTGCCGCTGTTTAAACGAGGGGAAAATGAATTAGCCCTAGTGTTATTTGATATAGACTATTTTAAGCAAGTCAATGATACGTATGGACACCAAGTAGGGGATGAAATTTTAAAACGATTATCGAAAATTGTTACAGAAATTGTGAGAGAATCAGATATTCTCGTAAGATTAGGCGGGGAAGAGTTCCTACTTGTCCTACCTTCAACATCTTCAGAACAGGCTAGCGATATTGCTGAAAAAATAAGAAGGAATGTCGAAATAGTCCCTTTCAAAATTACTGATAAGGATATTTCTATAACTTTAAGTTTAGGTGTGGCGCTTTATGATTATGAAGAGCATCTAAATGATAATATAAAAATGGCTGATGAAGCACTTTACCAAGCCAAAAAAAATGGGCGGAATCAAGTGGCAGTTAGACCATAACTACTATTTACTTACATACTGATGAAAGGGGCGCTGAAATTTTAGGGCTCTTTATTTTGGGTGGATTTGGATAGAGGAAACTTTCCTGTGATGAATAAGTAATGGCTTACTATTGTTAATTAATTAAACAATTCAATCTACATTATTGGTATGATGTATGAAGGTATAAGTGGAAGAATATTTTTTTAGTTTTTTTACATAAATAGGTATAAAAGCATTATTAACAGACAAAAGAGAGGGTAATATATGCGGAAATTTCGTTTTCATTATGCTTGGATTATTTTAAGTCTTACTTTTTTCGCGTTATTATCGGCTCAAGGGGTTCGCCTTTCATTTGGAGCTTTTATACAGCCTTGGGAAAGTGAATTTTCTACTAGTAGGGGTGTTATTTCGCTTATAGCTTTTATTAGTTATGCGGTTTTCGGTTTTTCACAGCCACTGATTGGTCGACTAATTGATCAATTCGGACTTCGCTACATCTTATCATTTAGTGTTTTATTGATTGGTGTTGCTACTAGTTTAACCTTTTTTGCCACGAGTCCTTGGCAGCTCATCGTGATTTATGGAATCATCGCTTCGATTGGCTTTGGCGGAGCATCTAATGTCGCAGGCTCTGTTGCTATTACAAACTGGTTTGTAGAAAAAAGAGGATTTGCAATAGGCTTAATGTCTGCTGGTACGGCTGGTGGCCAGTTATTGCTCGTTCCACTATCATTATTTCTCATAAATGATTTTGGCTGGAAAGTTACTGTAATTATTTTAGGCCTATTTTTAATTGTCCTCGTTTTCCCATTATTATTACTATTCTTACGTACAAATCCCTCTGAGAAGAATACGACACCTTTAGGTGGACATATCGAAATCGATGTTTATTCGAATCGAAATAGAGGTATTGCCAAGAATTCTCATAATATTTCGGTGCTTTCCTTATTAAAGAAAAAAGAGTTCCTGTTTCTGTTACTCCCCTTTTTCGTATGCGGAGTAACGACAAGTGGATTGATTGATACTCATTTAATCCCTTTTGCTCAGTATTGTGGCTTAAATCCTACTATAACAGGTACAGCTGTGGGCTTACTAGCTGGTTTCAATATTTTAGGAACGATATTTTCTGGGTACCTGGCAGATCGTATTAGTTGCAAAAATATGCTTGTCTTTTTATATGGGAGTCGAGCCATTACTATTTTAATCTTGTTAGTAATTATCCAAAATACAACAATGTTTGGTTTTTTCTTGTCTGATACATCTTTATTGTTTATTTTTGCGATAAGCTTTGGAATTGTCGATTTCGCTACGGTAGCCCCAACAGTAAAACTGGCTACCGAATATTTCCGTCATCTACCAGTTGGTCAAATAATAGGGTGGATTTTTTTAAGCCATCAGTTTGGTGCTGCCATCGGAGCCTATTTACCTGGACTTTTGTTTGATTTTTCCGGTAGTTATACAAGTTCATTCATATACTCGATTATATTATTAATTGGTGCTGCGTATCTAAGTTATAGGTTACCTAAGGTAATGGTTGCAAATAGAACCATTTAAGCAATTGACCGTTGTAAAATAGGGGGCAGTGTATAGTATTAGAATTCAATTTTGTTTAATTTACATGCTTAAGACTTAACCGAAATATGATAAAGTATTAGCTAAAGTGGATACTATGAAAGTAATACTTTTGATAATAAGAAGAATTATATAGCTATATAGTAGAGAAGAGTACTGAAGCATTTTGTTTATTTGAGGAGATAATAATAGAAAATAAAAAATAGGCTACCCTGAAAATAAGGGGATCTTCGTTCCAGAACACTCGCTTTCCGTGGGGCGGGCGGTGAGCCCCTCGGCGATAGCGCCTTCAGGTCTCACCTGTCCCGCTAGTCCCACAGGACTTTGAATAGGCTTC
>JBFILZ010000204.1:0-4605 GCA_041611945.1 Bacillus sp. (in: firmicutes) | reverse complement strand
TCCAAATGGATAAGAATAGTAGGGTTAATGGTTAGATTCTATAATTAAAATAAAAAAATAAATACTTGGGTCAACATTTGGTAAATTTAGTATCATTACATATAGATATCAGAAGTTTCATCCATTAGTAAAAATCCGAATAAGTAATACCTATGTTTGGAGTGGGAAAATGGAAAAAAAACGTATTTTAAATAAGGTTAAATTGCACAAACCATCCATACTTGGACATGAACTTTTCTCCAAATATGCAGTTCTTTTGCCACTTGTTGAGAAGGAAAATGAAATTCACATACTTTTTGAGGTACGTTCACAAAAGATGAGAAGACAACCAGGAGAAATTTGTTTTCCGGGTGGACGAATTGATGCACAGGATCAATCTGCAGAGGAAGCTGCAATAAGAGAGACAACAGAAGAATTAGGAATTAAAAAAGAACAAATTTGTCATATATACCCATTAGATTATTTGGTTTCTCCTTACGGGATGATGGTTTACCCCTATACTGCCTTCATTAATGAGTATCATACTATTCAACTTAATCAAAACGAAGTGGAAGAATATTTCACAGTTCCGTTATCATTTTTACATAATACACAGCCTAACATATATGTTATTAATACTAAGTTAGAACCAGAAAAGGATTTCCCCTTTGAACTTATTCCGGGTGGAGAGAATTATAATTGGACTACTAGAAAAATGGAGGAAGTGTTTTATATTTTTGAAGATAAGGTAATATGGGGTCTTACTGCTAGAATTTTGAAGCATTTCTTAGAAATGACTCGTGAAACCATTGAATAAAAAAAAGGCTGTCATTCTGGCAGCCTATTTTTTGTTTTAAATTAACATTAAATACCATCAAAGCTTAATCCTAAAAAACTATTTGTTTTCAATTAATTCTTTATTAGTAGTGAAATATTCCTTTATTCTATTACCAGGTAGAGGATGACTAATTAAATAGCCTTGAGATTCCTCGCAAAATTCTTTTGTTAAGAAGGATAGTTGTTCTTGTGATTCAACACCTTCGGCCACAGTTTTCAAATTTAGTTGCTTTGTTAAAGCTAGTATAGCCCTAACGATTGCTTCGCCACTTTGTAAACCAATATCCTGAATAAACGACTTATCTATCTTCACATAATCGATTGGAAGTTGTTTTAGATAACTTAATGATGAGTATCCTGTTCCAAAATCATCGATGAATATTTTAACTCCTAAACTTCGGATTTTTATTAAAGTTTCAATGATTTGTTTATGGTTCTTCATCATTTCACTTTCAGTTAATTCAAGGCAAAGCCATTCAGGCGAGAGCCCAGTTTCTAATAATATTTTTTCAACTGTTTCATAAAAATCAGGTTGTTGAAGCTGTTTAATAGAAACATTGACAGCAAGACGTGTTTTAATTAAATCTTTGTCTTGCCACTCCTTATTTTGGGTACATGCTTTTCTTAAGACCCATTCACCAATTTCGCAAATGATTCCAATGTCCTCAGCTATTGGAATGAAATCCATTGGAGGAATCATGCCTAGTTCAGGATGGTTCCATCTGAGTAGGGCTTCTAGAGCTCGTGTTTCCCCAGATGAGACATCAATGATGGGCTGGTAATGAATCTCAAATTCATCTAATTCTAGAGCCCTACGTAAATCATTTTCTAACTTTACACGGTGAGCAGCCTTCGTATTCATTTCTTCAGAATAAATAGAAAATCCGTTTTTACCATTTGATTTCACATGATACATTGCAAGGTCTGCTTGCTGGATTAGTGTGTTATGATCATTGCATTTGTCACTAAAACTAATTCCTATACTAGTAGAAGTTGATAATTCTACACTGTCCAATAAAAAGGATTGTCCCATTGATTGAATGACTCTTTCGGCAATATCAATGGCTTCCTTTTCACTCTTAATGTCGGGGAGGAGAATGGTGAATTCGTCACCACCAATTCTAGAAACTGTGTCCTTCTCCCGTACTAAACTCTTTAAACGAGCAGCCACTAACTGTATGAGTTCATCACCCATTTTATGTCCAAACGAATCATTTATTAACTTAAATCGGTCAATATCTAAAAACATTACCGCCATTTTCCCATTGTCTTGTTTTGCATAACCGAAAGACTGAGATAATCGGTCTTCAAATAAGCGTCTATTTGGGAGGTCGGTAAGGGGATCGTAATAAGAAAAGTAATTTGCTTCTTGTTCTGCTAATTTTTTTTCTGTTATATCCTTGCCAATCCCATAGACTCCAACGACTTCACCTTCAATAATTATGGGTATACTTGCACAATCTAAATTAACGCGGTTACCTTCTTTATTTAAGATGGAAATCTCGAAATGCTGTGGAATACCTTTTAATGCCTCTTCAAAGTGCATCAAAGTTTTACCAATGTCTTCAACTACGATAAATGGGGTAAAAGGATGACCTATGACTTCTTGAGGTAGATACCCTGCAACCTTTTCTGAAGCTGGATTCATCGTTACTAAATTCCCATTAAGATCTATGGTATAAATCATATCTGAATTATATTCAAAAAAAGATTGATATCTTTGTTCATTTATTTCAAACTCACGTTGTAATTTAACTTGTTGAGACACATCAAATAATGTTCCTAAAATTACCGAAGAGTTCCTTATCAATTGGCTGAAAACCTCAACATGAATGTTGCTACCATTTTTCTTGCTAGCAGTTAGACGGTATGGACGTTTTAAATTAGCTAGTTCTATTGATTGATCTCTATCAAATAAGGGAGATTCAGGACTAAATAAATCACATAATAGTACTTTTTCGTTAATAAAATCCTCACGTTGGTAATCAAATAATTCAGCAAAAGCTGGATTAATATACTTAAATTCACCATTTTCTAAAATGAATTGTGGCACCATTGACTCTTCAATTAAATTTCCATAATGTTCAAAGTTATCCATTGCAATCTCCTAAAATCTTAAGTTTTTTTAAGCATTGATCAATTGATTTTGTTATAGCTCGATGTTTAATTATTATATTTTTAAACGACGGGTGTGAAAGGAGCGGAGGGTTATCGCTTCCGGTCCAATAAAAATAGTATCTCAGTGTAAATGAAGACCATCGGTTTTATAAAGGCAATAAATATATAGGCCTAAATACTCAGGCTTCAATAAGATTTACTCTCTAACATTATGAGATTATCTGTCAGAAATTATAGTATTTAATAAGGTTATACTCAAATTATTATTAAGTCTATAGGAAGTACTTCCTATAATTCGTTATCTACTTAAACTAGGAATAAAGTCTAGAAGTTGCTAATTAAAAAAAGCCAACATTTTAAATGTTGGCTTTAGTATTCCCTTTTTGGTTGATTATTAAAGAATCTTACCATTTCAAAAGATGCATTTGGTCCTTTGGCATCTGTGTATGAGCCATTTGAACTTCCTCCAGACCACTTATGTGTCATTTCTGAAATGATCCACTTTTCTATTATTGGTTTATCATTCGAGTCAAAGTAGATCGATTTAGTATAATTATATCCGTTACTTACTTTTCCATGCTCTAAAAGATAATGTTGATCCGATATGGAATGATTGTATTGACCATCATCAACATAGTCATTTGTCGTAATCCACTGACTTGCTACTTGATGTGAATTTTTTATATTTACTGTTGCGTCCATTTCCCCGTGAAAAACGATGACGGGCATAATTCTTTTATGCTCACCCATTTCATCAAAGGCACGGATACCTTGTGACTTAGGATCAGGTCCACCAAGCTGCATGGCTGTAACTCCACTTAGCAGATCTGTTGCTGCTTCAAATTCTAAGCCAGCACTTACTCCTATAGCTTTATACAATTCTGGATAAGTAGCTCCCATAATAACCGTCATAGCACCACCAGCGGACATACCAGCGATATACACTTTCTGAGGGTCAATTCGATGATTGTTGATGATTTGTTTGGTCATTTCAGCAATGATTGAAGGTTCTCCTTTAGACCTTGACTGGTGCTTAACTTCAAACCAGTTCCAACATCGATTTGCATTGGCTTCAGTGGTTTGCTCTGGATATAACACAAAAAACCCTTGTAGGTTAGCGAGTTTATTCATTTCTGTTCCTGCGGCAAAATCTTGAGCATTCTGTGTACACCCATGTAACATAACAACTAAGGGTAAACGTTTCTTATGATGTAAATCAGGAGTAAAGAGCTCATAGGGACGAGTCCCAGCATCATTGGTAAATGTACCTCTTTGCATCGTTTCAGTTTCTGATGCTAAAGATTGAAACGGTAAGAGTGCCAAAACAATGACGATTAAGCAAATACGTTTCATAAGTTTTATCCTCCTTTAATGTAAGGCTCTGTTAAAGCTCAATGTTGATTTTCAATCGAAGTTGATTGAAGAGGGGGGTGGATGCGCGACTCCTCGAAAATACTCCCGCATTTCCTTCGTGCGGTGAGAATTCATGGAAGCCTATTCAAAGTCCTGTGGGACTAGCGGGACAGGTGAGACCTGAAGGCGCTATCGCCGTGGGGCTCACCACCCGCCCCACGGAAAGCGAGTGTTCTGGAACGAAGATCCCCTTATTTTCAGGGTAGCCTAATGTAAAGACTTTGTTAAACGGTAATAATGGTTTCAGCGAGAGGATGC
>JBFILZ010000203.1:0-4624 GCA_041611945.1 Bacillus sp. (in: firmicutes) | reverse complement strand
TAGTTATATAAGAAAAAGATAATGGCCAAAAATATTTTTATCTATTTTAAGTAAGTCAATCAATATTTTTCCAATTAAAGAAAGCACCGAGCCGGATCTATTGCTTCTTTTGTTCATCAAGAACTAAAGAAGAGTAGAGTCCGTCCCCATGCTTCCTCCTTAGTTGCCTATTGTTAATGGAGGATTACTCGACAAAATTCAACCGGTGACAGGCATCATTGTTAAGCTGCCTGCCTGATTTTTACCATTCTTCGAATTTGAGCAGGCTTCTCTTTAAAGTAACTAAAGAAATAGCAGCTAAATATGACAATAGCACTACCGATGATTTGAATAGCTGTCATTCTCTCCCCTAAAAAGAAAAACGCCAAAATAGCTGTGAAAACGGGGTTGAAATTTAGAAACGTACCAGCTACAGTTGCACCTAATTTTTTCACACCAATATTCCATAAAACCATACATACTACTGTTGAGATGACTCCTGTATAAAAAATCGAATACATAAAAGTAGAGTTTAGGTTTGAGATGGTTAGGTCCTTGATTGTAAAAGGAAGTAGAACAAGGAGCCCAAATACTCCTGAGTATAACGTAGCCATCATTGGTGATGTGTGAGTCATTGCCCACTTACTAAACACAGCATAAGCTCCCCAAATACAGACAGCTAACATCATATATAAATCACCTTTATTAAAGGTCAGTGATAAGAATAGTTGGCTATTTCCTTTAGTGAGTACAAGAAACACACCAAAAAGCGAGAACCCCATTGCTATAACTTGCAAGACATTCATCTTTTCTTTCAAGAATAGAAAAGAAAAGAAGGCAATTGAGATCATAATAAGTGTAGAAATGAGTCCGACATTAGTAGCTGAGGTTTGTTCGAGTGCAACAAATAGAAGAATATTAAACAGGACAACACCTGTAATTCCCATGAAAAAAAGCGGAAGAATTGCTTTTCGTGGCGGTAATAGCTTTTTGTCTGTCCACCAGACGACCGGAAAAAGACAAACAACGGCAATGATCCATCTTAAAGTGGTTAAAGTCATAGGTGAAGCATGGTCCACTAAAAATTTACCAACAATAAAATTTCCAGCCCAAAGTAAACTTGTTAACAGTAGTAACAAAAAATAAAAGTAATGCATATTTAAACCCCTTTTTCAGACCTATTGATAATTAATAATTTTAACAAAAATGCTTACAACTCTATATATTATTTTGTATAATAGATATAAAACAAAATAAACTAAAGTTTACTGCACATATTAATTTAGTTCGTTTTAAAATGATTCAAAATAAACATTATGTTTGGAACAATTGAAAGAGGTGTAAACGTCGTGGAATCAATGGTGAGTAAAGTACTCGATTCAGTAGATATTCAAATTCTAGATATTCTCCAAACACAAGCACAGATCAGTAATGCAGATATCGCGAGGCGCGTTAATTTGTCTTCCCCAGCTGTCCATACAAGGATTAAGCGTTTGGAAAACGAAGGGTATATCAATCGACAAGTAGCCATACTCAATCAAGAGAAGCTTGGGTTTGATCTATTGTGTTTTATTTTTATCAGCTCGAACTTACATCAGGCAGAAAAACTCGACTTATTAGAGAGCACGTTAGAAGCAATGCCAGAGGTTTTAGAATGTTATTGCTTAACAGGGGAATATGATTACTTGTTAAAAGTAGCAAACAAGGACCGTAATGACCTACAAACCTTCATTAGAAAACTAAATAAAATCGGAATCACAAAAATCCAAACTAGCTTAGCGTTAAGAGAAATTAAATATTCAACTGTTCTACCCATATGAATAGAAGCATGGGAAGGTTCTCATTCTTCTATTTGGAAAGCAGAAGAACTCTCCCCATGCATCATTGACGCTTTTCCTTAACAAGAATGACTCCAATCAAACCAATCATGGCGAAGATAACTGGAGTGATGAAACCATAGTAATAACCCACGCTTATACCGCTGGAAGATGTCGCGAAATAATCTAATACTTTTCCAATAATGCTTGGCAGTAAAACGGCACTTAGAAAACCACCAGTGTTTGCGAATCCAGAGACAAAGCCAGCTTCTTTTATCGGAAAAGATTGGCGAACGGCTGCAAACGTTAAGGCATTTGCTCCATAGGCAAGGCCAATGATAAAGAATAGCACAATTACTACTAAAAATGGTGGGTGATTGGTAAAAAAGAGAAAGACGGACCATGTCAATAATGAAAGAATGTGAACAAAAATATAAGGATGTTTTATCGTTCCTAACCGACTTGAAATCCACCCCCCTAGTGGAGCACCAATCAGTGCCCCAATGAGTCCGATCATCATAAGCTGACTCGCATCAGAACGTGTCATTCCATACACAGTCATTCCATAAGGTACTCCCCACGAGCTAATAAATCCTACATATGTTCCGACAAGCCCAAAATGACATAAGAATAAAGCCCAAGCCTGCCGACTTGAGAATATTCTTCGGATAAGAACCCACGTATGTTCACGCTGTGTTTCTTTCTTTATAAAGATGGACTGTTTTGGTTTTCTTATGAGTACAAAATAAAGAAGAAGCCCACAAAGAATAAGAAGTAATCCCGCAGAAAAAAAAGCTGGCCTCCAACCAAGAAATTCAATTAATAAAGAGAAAGGAACGGTTGCCACAAGGAAACCAAGGCTACCCGTCATCGCGGTTATACCGATTAGTTTTGTAAATTCCTTTGCTTTAAACCATTGACTTAACATTAACACCATGTTGACCCAAATGGTCGCATCCCCGATCCCGGTTAACATTCTCGCCAAAAACAAGAAAAACTCATGTGTACCAAGACTATAAATGATTGTTCCTACTCCTGTAAGAATGGCTCCGAAAATCAGAAAGAAGTTTGGTCCAAAACGATCTGCCATGATACCCATTGGAATTTGCAAACCCGTATACACAAAGAACTGGATGCTTGTCACTAAACCAATGGTCGTTGCGGTTACACCAAAATCCAACATGACTTGATCCGTAATCAACCCAGGAGCGGTTCGTTGGCTTGATATAACTAAATACGTGAACAAGACAGAAGCAAACACAACCCATCGATACCGGCTATTTTGATATTCCAAAGATATCTACCCCTGTTAGGTTTTATACTATGATATGAATACTTTTTTATGTAGGAACCCATTTTTCATGAGTATTCATATGTAAGGGAGTAAAATTGTCATACTACGTTATTCTGAGCTTCCTTAGAACCATTCATTTTTAATTGTGATTTAACATCAAAATCTTAATTCGCATGTCTTCTCAGAGCACTGAAATTTATTGTGATCTTTGTTATATTTAAAGCATCCACATACAAAATGGCAGAAAAAACCATACCGGATTCATGTTGAACCAGAAGAACTATTTCCATTCTCGTGAATCAATCAACTATTTTTATAAAATAATGACTTCTCTACTAAATACCTTTTTAATTGCTCTTTCGTTTCTGGTGAAAGGTGTTTTGATTTTCTTGTATGTTCATCCATTTGTACAATAACGGTATCAGCCACTGCTGTAAGTTTCCCATTTTGATAGAGTCCTTGAAATAAAGAGAACGAACTGCTGCCAATCCTTGTAACAACTGTGCCAATCTGTACCGTTCCTGGCCATTTTATTTCAGATAGTAAATCAAGATTTTGATTTGCTATGACAAATGACGCATTTTCCGCATGTAACGGCTCTTTTGCATATAGAAACTCTGTTCTGCCAGTTTCTAAAAATGTTGAAAACAATGCATTATTCACATGCCCCTGTCGATCAGTATCTGCATACCTAATCTTGTCATACGTCTTTAATGGGAAATCTTCATATTCGGTTCTCATTTGTTTTATCAATCCTTCTCCTAATTAGTAATCCATTGTTAGGTACATCTTCTACAAATTATACTGTTTTCCCTTCTAAACCATTACTCTCTAAACAGTATATAAAAAATAAGGATATTAATCCTCCATAGATCAGTACCTCCACTACCTACACCCATAACGATAAAATCGTTGCTTTTGTGATGGAAAACCAATCTATTACTATCAAAGTGGAAATGGAAACCCAATGTAAAAATGAAAAGAGCCTCATAAATAATGACAACCCAACGGAATAGAATACTATAACAGTGTGAACGTAATGATATTTGATGTTGAGGGCATGTCTTGTTACAGAAAAACTATGGCGGGATATTTACGAAAGGTGAAATTTGAAGTTTGGGTTTAGGCTGAAGAGATTGAAGTATTTTATAGAAGGTCACGATAATCAACGGCGACCTTTGGAGGTCAATATTATGGGATGGTAGTAGAAATTGAATGTGGGATGAGAGTAGTATAATCTTAATCCCTTTTGAATAGTAACAGGTTCTATTAAAGATAAAAAACAGGTCCTATTGATTTTTCAATATGCGCTTAAAGTCTTTTATTTCAGTCTCATGCTTAATTGATCTACTTGAAAGAGTATCGATAACACGCTGTTGGTCTTCGGAGAGTTTCTTTTAGCTCTACAGTCTTTGCATCAATGTGTTTCTCAATTTGTTCAAAGTATGGTCCAAGTCCATTGATAAGATTATTCTTTAACTGATCTTGTCCAACTTTTAATTCCTTTACATCTAATTCTAAGTTATCTAAGCGG
>JBFILZ010000202.1:0-4635 GCA_041611945.1 Bacillus sp. (in: firmicutes) | reverse complement strand
ATTAGCTGCGATGGTTACCGTGTAATTAGCTGCGTTCGTTGCTGTAACTGATTCAATCACTGTTCCTACTTTGTCTCCATTTCCATCTAAATAGTAGACTTCATAGCTATCGATCGTTGCTTCGTCTGTTGCTTTATCAAATGTAATATCTCCACCGATTTCACCAGTATTTGTATCGGTATCGGTAAATGCTACATTTTGCGCTAATACTGTTGGTGCAGTTTGGTTACTACTACCGCCGCCCCCCCCACTATAAGGTGCTGGTGTTGCATCTGGATTTTTAACTCCTCCTACATTTTCAATATTTTCTTTAATGTCTTTGTAATTGCTGATAAGGTCTTCTAGTTCTTCCTCTGCTGGTAATACAATATTTTTCACTTTTGTGAAAGAACCCAACTTTATATTTGCATTTGAATTTAATTCTAGGTTACCAATAGTGCCAGCTGTTTCTAATAAAACTTGTAGTTCTCCAATAATTTTTGCATTTTCAATCGAACTAGAGCCACCTACTACTACTGAAACTTTTGAATTTACCTCTAAATATGAAATCATTGCATTTAAAACAACTTCAGATATATCTCCGGAAACATTCACTTGATTTAAGGTAGATGTTCTCTCTGCATTAATAATAGCGTTCTTCAATACATCCATTTCTTGCACAATTGAGCTCCCTTTAAAGGAAACATTAACGTCTTTCCGAGCTACTTGAATATGACTCATTAAGGAATTTTCAAAAGTGATTACAGAATCTTCTAGAATTGTTGCTGTACTCACTGCATACTCACTTAGTATCGTTGATCCCTTAACTTCTATTCCTGACCCTTTGAAACTAGTTTTTACATCTCCAGTGATTAATAGGTCACCCTTCACAACTACGTTTTTCAATTCTACATAATCACCATGAACATGAACATCACCTTTTACAATTGATGAGTTTCCATCAAAAACTATATGATTTTCACTTGTGCCTGCTACAAATAGTTCTAAATTTTCTACAGCAATAACTTGTCCATTTTCCACTCGCAAGTCAAACTTCGCGTTTTTCAACGCTGTACTATTTGTGCTAAAAAACGCTTTATAATCTGCTGAAATGCTAAAGTTTCCATCTGTTGTACTTAATTTATCATCTATGTATTCCTTAAAACTTGTAGATACATATTCTCCTGACTTAACTGCGTCACTGCGGAATATGAACATTGCAAGTTGACCTCGGTCAACAAATTCATTTGGAGCATATTGTGTAGCTGTTTTACCAAAAGTAATCTTATTATCAATTAATGACTGTAAATACTTAGCATAAAAAGCACTTTTATTTACATCTGTAAAAGTATTATTAGTTAACGGTTTTTCAACTAACCCATAAGCGTTTGATAAGATTTTCGCCATTTGTCCTCGTTGAAGATAATCATTTACACCAAAGTTACCATCTAAATAACCATCGAAAATTCCTAATTCAGACAATACAGCTATATGCTTATAGAAGTGATGGTTAGTAGGTACATCTATATAATTAGTATTTTTCACATGAGACATGTCCAAATTCAAAGCTTCTGCAATTAGTTTAGCTGCCTCACCACGTGTTACTTTCTTCATCGGTTGATACGTTCCATTATTGTATCCAGAAATAATTCCTCTACCTGACAAACTGTCTACTGCCTTATGATAAGAACTTCCATCTTTCACATCACTAAACTCTACTTCAGCTGCGCTAAAAACCGGTGAAAAAGATACAATTGCACCAGTAACTACAGTTGCGGATGTTGCAATTTTCCACATTTTATCATTAGTCATCACTAACAACTCCTTTTCTACTTTTTTTCCAATACCAATAATAATAATAACTACCTGCTGAGATAAACTTATAAACCTTTCGAATTATTCCGAAAGTTTAAAGCGGTTAATTCAATACTAACAATAAATACAATAAAAAACTAGTAACAATTTACCATTTCGATTTCAGTGGTACTATCATTATGGTTAGGAGAGTTGATTTCTTTTAATAATTTTTTGTACTAATTTATTTGTTTACATTACAGGGACGTTGATTTTTAGTTTTGAGTGAACTACTAATTTTAGGTTCACTAAAAGCGATTAACTAGGTTTAAATGGATATAATAGCACTTTCAATAAATGCAAGTTCCATCACTGCAAGGAATATTGCAGCTGGATCTTAAAGTACAATCGTTTTCAATTTATACCTGTGGGTTAATAAGTAGTTTTTGCTTCGACAATGGGTGTTTTAAACGTTTCTCAATCCTAAATCGATAACGTAAAAGCCAAGCAGAAATTTCTGCTTGGCTCACTTCATTCACTTTATACAGAAATCACTTTCCATCATTCTCAGGGGACAATCGATACATAAATACAGCAAGTTGACCTCTGGTTATATTAGATGTAACGCCAAATTTTGTTGAGGTAAGACCATCCGTTATCTTATTCTCCACTAAAGCGTTCACTGCATCCTTATATCGAGGAGAAACATCTGTAAATATAGATATGTTACTAGTTGATGATAACTCGTAAGCTCTTTGCAAAATAATGGCTACTTCTCCTCGTGTTAAGGAATCACCTGCGCCAAACCTCGTATTACTCTTACCACCTATTATTCCAGCTGCTTTAAGTGCATTAACAGAAGTAACTGCTCGATCAGGAACATCTAAAAAGCCAGAGGATGGTGCGCTATTAGTATTTAATTTCAGTTCTTTGGCTAGCCAGATTGCCGCATCGGCTCGCAAAATATTTTTCGAGACACCAAATTCAGTTTCATTAAGACCACGGGTAATTTGATGCCGAACCAGATAGTCAACAGATGGTGCGAAAAATGAAGTAACATCTTTAAAATTACTACCAATTGGTTTCTCCAGTGGTTCAGGAATATTAACAATTATTGTAGATGTCTTTCCTTCAAATAACACTTTTAGAGTTGTACTTCCATAGTTAATTAACTCTACTACCCCTTTTGAAACCGTAGCAACACCCGTATTATCAGAAGACCATTCAGCTTCATCAGTTACATTTTTACTTTCACCATTTTTATATATGGCATATACTAACACATTTATAAAGTCTCCAGGCTTGCCTAAAATATCAGCTTTGTCAATTTCAATTTTTACAACTGGATTTTCAGATTCATATTCAATTGGATCTAAAAATGAAGATGCTTGTATTAGACCATATCCATAAAAGGTGTCTCTTCCTATTACTCCTAAATCCAATGTATGCTCAATTAATGCTTTGCGAAGCTCTTTATTAGTTAAATTAGGATAAGCTTGTTTTAATAATGCAAGTTCTCCTGTCACAAAAGGAGCAGCCATTGAAGTACCACTAATATAAGCATATTGGTTTCCAATATATGTGCTTAAAACTCTTACACCAGGTGCAGCTACTTCCACGGTAGGACCAGTGGATGAAAATTCGGCACGGTTTGAATTAACGTCAACTGCTGATACTCCAATTACGGAATCATAACGTGCTGGGAAATCGACAGTATCCCCTGATCCATCAGAAGTACCATCATTGCCCGCCGCCGCAACAACAAGCAAGCCGTTTTCGTATGCTTTATCGATTACTGTACGAAAAGCAGTAGAAGCTGTTTGCGTTCCCGAACTTAGGTTAATAATGTCCATGTCATTAACAATGGACCAGTTTATACCTTCAATAATGTCTGATAACAAAGCTTCTCCATTTTGGTTAAAAGCTTTTACCGCATAGATATCTGATTCAAATGCAACACCTTTTACACCGTAACTATTATTACGTGCACCAATTATTCCTGCTACATGCGTTCCATGACCATGATCATCATTATAGGAGGATGTATAGTCAACGGTCGATACTCCACCAACAATCACTAAATCATTATGAGAAGCTATTCCAGAGTCAATAACTGCAATTTTAATTGCTTTACCAGAAAGTCCAGAATCCCAAGCAGCTGAAATATTAGTAGTTTTAATTCCGTAGTCTTCAATTTGAGCACTTTGCTTTATGATAATATCTTCTTCAATATACTTAACTGAAGAACTATCCATCAACTCGGCAATGGAATCTACTGTAACTTCTACTTTTGCAATGCCCACTTCTGCATATGTTTCAGACACTTCTCCTCCAACATCTAATAGGATATCATCCATTTCCTGCCCACTTACATTATCTTCAAAAACAATAATCATTTGTTTTTTAACATCTATATTAGCTGCTACATTATTATTTTGATTAGTTGAAAATAGTAACAATCCTGACAGTAACCCAATAATAACCCGTTTCAATTCATCATCCCCTTTATAATAGATATCGGCAAATTTGTGCAAAACATAAATACTAATGTACTACTAATTATTATTTAATATTGTAAGTTGTCAATTCAAGGGTAGCGTCAAGAAACTCATGAATACCTCAAAGGGCGTATTGTAATTTAGTATTTTACGAGGAACCTGATTGAATTCCAAGAGAAAGTCCATGATCTCCTTCTGAGTGATGCGTCTGAAATCGGTTCCTTTTGGATAGGTGCGTCGAATGCGGCCGTTTCTGCTTCCGTTCCCGTGTTACGATATGGGCATAGCTCCTTTGGGGACACTCCTTAGTTGATTCGCGTTAACTATTGTGTACCCAATTGAGCTATTTCTATTTACTAGCCGT
>JBFILZ010000201.1:0-4646 GCA_041611945.1 Bacillus sp. (in: firmicutes) | reverse complement strand
ATTTATGGATGAATACTATATGGCAAAACTCATCTAATGTATCTATTTTATGGAGTTTGCTAGAGCAAGATATTCAATCAACATAATTTAATATATATACATAAAGATTGACTTAACCAATGCAAATAGACCATAGATTAATAAGCCTATGGCCACAAATATAGTACAGGAAATGAAACGATTCTACTTCACTCTTTTGACAGATATCGCTTGTGTTAATTTACTAATTTTATATTGATTAATCTCATCACTATTTAAAAGGCCTAATTGAATAGCTGCCTCTATTTTCGCAACATCAGGCTTTTTAATATAGTCTATGCAATCAGCTAAGTTTAACTGTTCTAAATGTGACACCGTTCTTTCATCATCAAAACTCTCAGAAACTCTAACTTGTCTTTGTATGATATATCCTCCGATGGAAATTTCACCCTTTTGATTCGTTCCTACCGTTTCATCAAAATATAAATGAAACACACGTTTGATCTTGTCCATCTCATCTTTAGCTTCTTTTGCAACCCTGTTTAAATATACATATTTCTCCAATAAAATTTCAGAAACTTTACCTTCGGATTCATAATTTGTCATTGTACTCCTCCCCCATATACCTGCTACATCATATGATGGAGGTGAGAGTTTCATTCGTTTTTTTATCAAATTTATTGAAAAAGCAGAGGCTTATACTTCCTGTATATGTTACTACTTAGCTGTTCGAAACTTTAAGTAATCATCATAAATAGATATCCAAATTCACTTGATTCCATTGCAGGATGTTGGATTTTTGCATAAATGGAGTCGCGCGTCCTTCCACTTCAATCAACTTCGTTTAAAAAATCAACATTTAGCATTAACAGAGCCTTGTCTTAAACAACTTCATTTCGAAATTTAGCTTTATAAACAGAGCATTCGGCGATTTTTTTTTAGAGCTCCATTTATTGTTTTTCTAGCATTGGGTCTTGAGTGGTTCCTTTAACGTGTCTTGTTGCAAAGAAGGTAACAATTCCGACAGAAAGAGCCCCGAAGACAAGCACCATAAATTTGAAGCCTATTGTATCTAGTAATAAACCAGTTGCAAGTAAGACTACCTGGAACATAACACGGTCTAGCATACCTTTAAATGAGAAAAATCTCCCATGAAAATCTTTTGGAATCTTAGTTTGAAAGATAGTAGAAGTAATTGGAAAGAAAAATCCAAGAGCTAATCCAAACACACCAAATGAAACCAAGGAAAGAATCTTAATCTCTGAAAAATAAAGGGAAATTTGAGCTACAGCAACGACCGTCGAAAAAATAAACATAATGGTTGTCGGATTGATTTTTTCTGATACGCGTTTGACTAGGAAAGCACCTATCATAAAACAAATTCCTTCGACCGTATAAATTAGACCTTTGATTGTAGAGTCTTCTTGCAATTCACTGACTTCAATTACCATAAGATTGAAACCACCTAAAAAGAGCATCGGAACCATCGTTAATATAAGTGCCATCATCGCTACTGGTAGTCCTTTTAATACCGGAAACACTTCTTTAAAACTAGCAGGTTTCTTATCCTTCTTCGCTGAACTGATGTCGGTATCTTCATCTAACTTTAATAATAAAGTCGACAATAGTAGTAATCCATAGGCAAAAAACGATGCCACATACAATGAAAATAAGCTAATAATTACTAACATAGCACCAGCTAGTGCAGTACCTATAATTCTTGATATAGTCATAACATTCATATGAATACTATTCATTTGAAGTAAATCTTTATCATCTACAACTCTTGGTACTAATGCTTGAAGAGCTGGAAAATAAAAGGCAGCTGATAATTGAATGGCGATCATAAAACAAACCATCCACCATACAGATTCAAATTCTATAGCTAAGAACATAAATAATACGCTTACCATCCTACCGATGCCAGCGTAAATCATTACTTGTTTTTTGCTAGTTGAATCTATTATTCTACCAGCAAGTGGGCCAACCAATACTCCCGCAAACAAACCTGTAAATAAAATTAATGACTTTATAAAATCTGATGGCACATGTTGCTGTAAGAATTCAAGATTCCCAATTATTCCAGTCCATAATCCAATCCCGGCAATCAATTCACCACAAAGTAAGATCCATACATTTCTATTTTGCCACATTTTTTGTTCTCCGTTCTTAAGGTCCATTGTAAAACTAAATATACCACCTATTAACTTATTTCGCTATACGAAATTAATTCTAGATTCATTCATATATTCAACACCATTTCATATCAACTACGCTCATATTAAAGATGTTAACTACACTATTAACATTCCTACTATAGAAGTTATCCTGGATTACTAAATGTTTTACTTGTGTTATAATTCTCTTTGCTAGACGGGTAGGAGGATTAGAATGTTTGAAACAAAAAGTATGAAAGAAAAATCAATACTGTTTCTCAAAATAGTCGTTCCACTTCTCGTGACACAACTAGGACTTTTTGCAATGAATTTTATAGATATCATCATGTCTGGACATGCGGGTTCTAATGACCTAGCGGGGGTTGCTATTGGATCAAGCCTTTGGATTCCTATTTTTACGGGACTGAGCGGGATACTTCTATCCGTTACACCCATTGTTGCTCACTACATAGGGGAAGGTAAAAAAGAAAGAATTCCGTTTACTGTCATGCAGGGTATCTATTTATCAGGTGGTCTCTCCATTTTGGTATTTATTTTAGGCTTTATTGTTCTTCACCCTATCTTAAATGGAATGAATCTTGAGCCTGAAGTCCGTAAAATTGCATTTCACTATTTAGCAGCACTATCAATTGGGATGATTCCACTTTTTATTTACTCAGTCCTTCGCTGCTTTATGGACGCTCTTGGTCAAACCCGTGTTACGATGTTTATTACTTTATCATCACTACCTATTAATGCTTTATTTAACTATTTATTTATTTTTGGAAAACTTGGTTTTCCAAAACTAGGCGGAGTCGGAGCAGGATATGCTTCTGCCATAACATATTGGTGTATTTTCATAATTGCTTGTTGGTTCATTTACAAAAAGGAACCATTTTCAACCTATCGTGTATTCAGTAAACTATACAGAATATCACTTAACAAATGGAAAGAAATCTTAGTAATTGGACTTCCGATTGGCTTTACCATTTTCTTTGAAACAAGCATTTTTTCTGCTGTAACACTCTTAATGAGTAATTATAATACGACAACTATAGCTGCTCATCAAATTGCATTAAACTTTGCTTCCTTCTTATATATGATTCCGCTGAGTATTTCAATGGCACTCACAATCTGTGTCGGTTTTGAGGTCGGTGCGAAACGTACAAATGATGCCAGACAGTATAGTTATTTGGGAATTTCCATGGCCCTTGCATTTGCTATCCTTACAGGGTTGCTCCTTTTTCTTTTTAGTGATAAGATTGCGACAATTTATAGTACAGATCAATCTGTTTTAATTTTAGCGCAGCAATTTCTCTTTTATGCAATTTTCTTCCAATTATCAGATGCAGTAGGTTCCCCAATTCAAGGTGCACTTAGGGGATATAAGGACGTAAATGTAGCTTTGCTTTTCTCTCTTATTTCATTTTGGGTTATTGGACTACCTTTTGGCTTTTACCTAGCGACCTATACTGACTCTGGGGCATTTGGTTATTGGATTGGTCTTAGTACAGGGTTAACCGTTGGAGCTATATTATTATTCGGAAGGTTAGCCTATATACAAAAACGGGTTGAAAAAGTCGTTAGTTAAAACTAATTTATTATATTAATTAACTGTTCCTCCATTGTTAGTTTAACTAATGAGTTGAAGGAACAGTTTTTTTGTGATTTGCACCGCATGGCAACTAGTTCAATTATGATATTGAAAAATATAATCAAATTAATAATATGAGTTGTTTACCCTTAATCTGTATTTTTTTAGGATATATTAAACTAAAAAGGAAAAAATATGTTTAGGAGGAATGCACCATGGATTTATTTAAGATGATTCAGTATTTTTGTACTTTCGTCGGTATTGGTTGCTTAGGATTCACCTACTACATAATGAGTAAAAAAGACAAAGAAAAAGATGAGAACCAATTATAATACTAGCTAGATTCTAAAGTGGAGAAAATACAAAACAATAAGTTAAAACACAATAGCTAACTAGTAAAAAAATTGGCAAACAAAAAACACTTGGTATCGTTAAATCCAAGTGTTTATTTTACTTGTGTTACCAAATAGAAAGAGGTCTATTAACAACCTATTTAGTTTCCTTTATCACTTTAAATGAGAAACTTGCAAAAATTAACGAAGCTACTATTAGTACAGGCGTTACTACAAAAATTCCAAATAGGTCAGTCTTATAATTCCACGGAACAAAGACATCCCATAACTCACCCACTATTTTCCATAAAACGATAAAAATAAATAGGGTTAACGCAAAATAAGTTGCTTTTTCTATTACTCGTTTCATCTTATTTATTCCTTTCCCGTAAAATACTTGTACGCTATTCATTACATATTATACTTAATCAACTCTTGTGCCTCATTAGTTCCTACAGAACATAAAAGTGTAAATAATAGTGACCCTTGATATGTTAGATTTATTTCATGACAGTCGAAATACTTACTATAATAATAGGTCCTCACTTGCATCAAAAATCATTATTCAAGTGATGGGTAAATAAT
>JBFILZ010000200.1:0-4739 GCA_041611945.1 Bacillus sp. (in: firmicutes) | reverse complement strand
CAATATCCGCATTCCTTGAATTGAGGCTGGGGGAAAATAACTAACTAATATCTTGATTGCTGAAACATTAAATCCCCAAATAACCATCAAACCAACTAATAAACTGTATAACAACCACTTTGACACAAAAAGACCTTCCTTCAAAAAAATTCAATGTACCTACTTTACCAAGTACTATGAATAGAGTAAAGAAAAGAATTTTTCAATTGAATTGTTTAAATAATGCAAATTAATTATAGCCAAAATGAAATGATTTAAAACTTTCCAAACATTAATGAATCAATAATATTCATTTAATTATTTAATCTGCACTCGCATTTTCTGTCGGTCAAATTCAAAAGAACTCCTTTCGTTCTCAAAGCTTTATTGAAGTTCCATATTAATTGTTGCAATAGGTATCAGACTCCTCGAATTTGCTACCGCTTTTCCTTCGTCCTGTGGGAATAGCAATCCCACCGAAACCAGCATAAAAAAAAGAATGTCAACTGACATTCTAGTAGTTTATTTTATTGTCGATGCTTTAGCGAATCATCTATTACATCCCAAGCCTCATCACTAGCAAAATAACGACTCCAAGTCGCCACCCCTGCAAGTTGGTATTTATGAACAAACTGACTTCTTTGTTTTAGAGAATCTGTATCTTCAATCCAAACTTTATAAGTGACTCTTTCCTGTTCATCATAATATTCCGCATATTTTTGACCTGAGATTTCATCTACTATTGGTTCAAGATTATGATCAAGAAGCCACTCTTTTATATAATCCATTTTGTAAGCTTTTGAGGAGACTTCAATATTACCACCATCTGTTTCTCGTTCTTCCCATATTCTTGTATAAGTTGGTAAGCCTAGAATCAGTCGGTCATGTGGAACAACTTTCAGTAGGGCTTTTAGGTTGGATTCTACCCAAGGGAAACTAGCTACGCTTCCTGCCACAGGCGAAGAACCCCAATGCTCATCATAGGCCATAACAATCATATAATCGACAATATTGGCAAGCTTCTCTCGTTCATAAAACTTTGACCACCTTGCACTATTAGAAATAAACGTGATATCCATTGACACAGTCAAACCCAATTGATGTAAATATGGTGTTAACTCTTTTACAAATTGCGTGACCAGCTTCCCATCATCTAAATTAACATTCTCAAAATCAATATTAATTCCATCTAACCCGTACATTTGACTGTAGTGAAGAATTTGACGGATCATATTCATTCTAGTTTCATAGTTTTGTAAAACAGTATGAGTTAATTCAGGGTTAAAATCATTTGAAAATAAAGCCCACACTTGTAAATCCTTTGATTTAGCCCAGTTCATATACTCTATGGAGCCTAGATTACCTACTTCACCTTGCTCATTTTTTATTTTGAACCAGGTTGGAGAAACCACATTAACCCCTTTCAATGTGGGAAGTTTCGTTGTATCAGGATTTTTAGAATAAACAGCTTCCCAAGTTAAATTTATGGGCCAATCAATTACTGGGGAATATCTGATTTCTTCTTCCTTCTTTATTATGACAGTTTCCGTACTTTCAATTTTAACTTGCTTTTTTTGTATAAAGCCGGCAGTACCATCTTGTTTTCTTATATAATAAAAGTCATTTTCTTCTTTTTCAATTGTGACAAATTGATCTTTATTTACTTCGGTTGTATAGGGAAATGTCATATCTGATTTCACCCGTAACCTGTTGTCATGTATACTTTCTGCCCCTAGTATTTTCCCTATGATAACGGAGTCTCCTTCTTTTTGTATGAAGACGGCACCCGACTCATTTAATAGAGATAAATTAAATGAAACGTAGGGTTTGATCAAAGAGTAAGAAAGAAACACTTCCCCACTTTCCAAGGTCATAGCAGGTATTTCGATATTTGTAGGTTTTTCATTTACAAATAGTGTCAATGAATCAGCTGGCATTTGAATGATTTTTTCTCTAGTTGTGACTATGACCGAGCTAGATGCTTCATCAAAAATAATATCTTCTTCATTAAAATTTTCTTGTACAAATGTAATTGGTACATACACTTCATTGTTGTTAACAAGCGCATTACCAACGATAGCTCCTTGATAAATGATAGGATGCTCTTCATTGAAATAACTCACTTTTTCTTCTGAAGGAAATGGATAAAATAGAAAGACTAGACTAGTAGTTATTAAGAAAATTGAAAGAATAAGTCCGAAAATAATAACCAATAATGAGACTTTATTTCGTTTTTGTGTTGTTACTCTCGACATAATTCCACCTCCCTCTTCCATCCTACTCAATTCTCAGCTAAAATTAAAGTACATTTCAATAATTAGAAAAATTTGTCCATCTATGAAAATCGTTTCATATGCCATTGAAAATCTCGAAGATGACTTTTAAACAATTTCGACCGAAGTGAGAAGCGGATCCCCTAGCTAAAATCAATAAAAAAAGTTTAACAGAGCAAAAAAAGAAAAAATGGTACAATAATTAATAAAGGAGAAATAAACATGCTTGAATTTATCATTCTAACCTTAGCCTATTTGTTAGGTTCAATCCCATCTGGTTTGATTATCGGAAAAATAGGCTACGGCATCGACATCAGAGAACACGGAAGTGGAAATTTAGGCGGTACAAATACCTTTCGAATTTTAGGAAAAAAAGCAGGATTTATCGTAACAATTTCTGATATCTTAAAAGGAACATTAGCCACGATACTTCCAATCCTTTTAGTGGCCGATCTTAATCCCTTATTAGTAGGTACAATTGCTGTAGTTGGTCATATGTATCCTATCTTTGCAGGGTTTAAAGGCGGAAAAGCCGTTGCAACATCAGGTGGTGTTCTGTTGGGATATAAGCCAGAGCTTTTCCTGACTATGGTAATTATCTTTTTATTATGCTTAATCATTACTAAATTTGTATCCTTATCTTCAATGCTTACTGGTGTTTACACACTCACATTCAGTTTGTTTACAGGAGATATTCCTTTAGTGATTGTAACCTCACTTCTAGTTGTGTTTGTATTTTATCGACACCGCGCAAACATAAAACGAATCTTAAATAAGACTGAACCTAAAGTATACTTAATTGGTAAGCGCCCCTAAAATTTCGGGCGTTTTTTTGTTATGACTTGAGGATTTTTTTTGTCTTGTAGGCATAAAATAGGTACACATTCTACTTTATAGGGAGGGTTCCTCTTGAAAAATATACGTGAGTCTAAAAATTACGTTTATGAGGTTGAGGTATCGAATAATAGCCACGATGAAGAATTTGCTCTTGAATTATTTGAAATGATTGAAGACCCCTCACAAGTACGTCCACTAAAGAAACTACATTCCTTTGATGAGTTGGTACAATGGAATGAAGAACATGACGTAGAATAACTCATCTCTACTCTAATTTCAACACTGATGAATTTATCTTAATTTTTCGTTTATTTTTGAAAAATTTAGGACAATTTGTCTATTTTTGTATTATAGTTGAAATTAGAGTATTGAAAAAAGGAGTTATACTTTGTGAAAAATCGAATCTTAATCTTAGGAATCATTTCTTGCCTTATACTTATCATCACTTCCACAATAATTGTGTTTCTTTTGTATTCGAATCCTTCCCCTTCTGAAATTGTATTCAAAGTCCAGGAACACCAAATGCAAAAACAATTAGTAATACCTAAAGATTTCAAAAGCACTGCTACTCTAACTGCTGTTGGGGATATTTTAATACACAGTCCATTATATAAAACTGCTAAAACGGATAGTGGTTATGATTTCACGCCTATGTTCGCTGAGGTAAAGCCATACTTAGAAAAGGCTGATATTACGTTTGCGAATCAAGAGACAATGATTGGTGGTTCAGAACTTGGTTTATCAACTTATCCTAATTTTAATAGTCCATTTGAGGTTGCTCTAGCTTTGCAGGACTCTGGTGTTGATATTGTTTCAATAGCTAATAATCATACGCTTGATCGGGGAGAAAAGGCGATTCAGAATGCTTTAGCCTATTATAATAGTATTGGGTTACAGTATACTGGTGGTTATTCTTCAATAGAAGATAGCAATATTCTTAGAACGATTAAAAGAAATGGCATCACTTTCTCATTTTTAGCTTATACATATGGAACAAATGGGATTCCTGTTCCTCGAGACAAGCCATATTTAGTCAATTTGATTGAATTAACAAAGATAGATCAGGAAATTCAACAAGCTAAAGGGATAAGTGATGTTGTTGTCGTTAGCTTGCACTTCGGAAACGAATACCAAAGAATTCCAAGTGTGGAGCAAAAGGAGATTGCAACTTCAGTCATTAATTTTGGGGCTGACATAATAATAGGTCATCATCCTCACGTACTTCAACCAATGGAATGGATAGAAACTGAGAGTGGTCATAAGGGATTTGTAGCTTATTCTCTAGGAAACTTCCTTTCTGGTCAGCAATCAATCTATCGAGAAATAGGCGGGATATTAACACTGACAATAAATAAAGAGGTGCGAAATGGTGAAACAAAAATTACAGTAGCCAATCCAGAATTTATTTCCACCTATGTCTCCAGACCCTATAAATTTAAGGTTGTCCCGCTCAAAAATGGAACAGAATACGGTTTAACTGAAGCAACTGCTCTTTACCAGGAGATAGACCAACATATGTTTCAAATGCTTCCAAAAAGTGAAGTAGCTCAAGCTAAGTAGCTTGAGCTCTTTTTTATGATATAGGTTCAGATAGTCCTGGTTGTAAAATTTAAATACAGGCTACTTGCTGCTGGCTTATGTCCATTCCAT
>JBFILZ010000199.1:0-4739 GCA_041611945.1 Bacillus sp. (in: firmicutes) | reverse complement strand
GACGCATGCAGGAGTATCAATGGGATAGTTTCAAAAAACATGGTTTTATCTTTCCTATCCTTGGTTATAAAGTTAGGATTCCCGAAGGAATCCCTTGTTTTTTCACACATTAGTGCTTATAACAAAACTTGTCGCGCTGCTGCGTTAGTTGAAGAAGAATCGTCCGCAATAATATATATTTTAACATAAATATCCATAAACAATGATTCACTACATAGAAGTAACCCCTCTCCTAAATCAATCTAAGAAAAGGGTTATTCTTTGGCAGACAAGAGATGCCAATAACTTATATAAAAAAGTTAGATTAAAACTATTGCAGCCGCATTTATTAATTTAATGGCTAAGATACGGCTCTAAAATTAAATACTACTCTTCTTGATCACCTAATCTGCTTAATCAGTTGAATAAGTTCAACAAAAAAGTGTTAATCGTTCTTGGATCAACGCACCTGTTGGTTGAACAGCCAAAAATCACATCTTGAAGCAAAGCATCTACTAAGTTGAATTGTTGGTGTTGTCGAACTTTAAATACTGGCTATTTTAAAGTTTAGTTGATTTCCACTATGATTAATGGACTTTCTACTAGTACTTTTAACTTAATAAAAAACTAGTTTTTTATTTCTCTAAGCCATTCTTCTGAACCATCCGCTAACACTACTTTAATTTCCTCATTTTCATCTTCACTTAAATGATACCAAACTCTTTTAATGCCACCATCCACTTCAATAATGTTTGCTTCAGTATCACCAACATACACCTTAATGTGTCTTGGTTCAGTTAAAGTTCCACACCATATATAAGGCTTATTTTCTAATGTACCTGACCACTCACCATTACAACTAGCAGTTTTGTGCCAAGCCCATTCATTATTTATTTTGTTGAAATAAGCAATGTTTAGTTGATTGTTATTTTGCTCGTAACCCTCAATGTAAGAAGTGAAAAGAATTACGTTATCCTTCTCTACTTGTTTAATCAAATTGTAACCATCAACATCTTCAAGACTTTTCATTTCTTTATGAAATGTATCTTCAATTGACTTAGTGTTGTTACACCCTATAAGTAGGACAGCCAATAAAAATAAAGATACTGTTTTTTTCAAATGATCACCCCTCAATATTAAGACTTCACACAATTTTTTATGACATTCTTAAACTAAACTGCCCCTTAGCCATCCATGTAGCGCAGATTACTGGGTCTAATTAAATTTACTCTTTTTTGATTTTTAAGTACATTTTATCAGAAACTTCCATATATCATTTCAATTATTTCTATAAATTTAGTTAATACTAAACTACTTAAAACATCGCAAATTTATTTCAAATCAACATCTAGATTTAATTCAAATATTTCTTCGCCAATCTTTTCACTCCACCGATATCAATGAAGATATGGCTTTCAACCAAAAGGCTAATTTCTGCAAACTGAGTACAGACTAGGGAATCTTGTGAGACAAGGGTTGTGGAATTACCAGTATTCTGCTTCTTGAGAGAACAACTATGATTCCTAATAAAATCATCAATACCCCTGCTATAAGAAATACGCCACTGACTCCAATAAACTTTGTTAAAATCGTTCCTAATAATGGAGCAACAACCATTGATACATTGATCATTGCTTCACCTGTACTGGAAACTCGCCCGAGATAGTTTGAAGGCGTTTTAGATTGCAATATGTACCCATATGAAACAGAAAATGAAGATACACCTATCCCTATTAAAAACCAAATTGAGAGCCATAATATAGGAACGTTGGGCAGGAAACCATAACCTCCAATACTTAATACAATAATCAATGAACCAGTTACCATTGCTGCGAAACAAATCAACAGCAAATGATTTACTTTCTCTCCCCATTGACCAATTAATATTGAACCTACAACACTCCCTAAACCAACCGCACTAATTAAGAAACCAAAAACCGTTTCGTTAAGACCAACTGTTTTTGCTAACAGCGGCCCTAAACTATTAAAGAGGAAAA
This sequence comes from Bacillus sp. (in: firmicutes), assembly GCA_041611945.1. Lineage (GTDB taxonomy): Bacteria > Bacillota > Bacilli > Bacillales > SA4 > Bacillus_BS. Next base: position 2,763 of record JBFILZ010000199.1, on the reverse strand, counting down.
TGACAAAAAACGCTGCTGCATTAAAACCAATCATCACAAACAATATTCTTATTGAAAAGATATACTTGAATCCTTCTTGAAATTCTTTAAAAAATTGTCCCTTTGCCTTCTTGTGTTGTTTAATCTTCTTTAATTCATTTGAGTGTTTCTCGTTATTAAGAGTTAGTGGCAAGCTATATATTAGAATACCTGAAACAATATAGGTAATAGCGTTAATAACAAAAGCTCCGGAAGGCTGCACGACGATTAATAATAATCCACTAATGGCCGGTCCAAGAACTTTTGATGTATATATCGACAGTTGAGACAATGAATTAGCTTGAAGAAGTAAATTTTCTGGTACGATTAATCGGAAAGTTACTTGACGGGAAGAGTTGAAAAAAGCGTTTAATACCCCCCTAAGAAAAACAAGACTTAATAAAACATATATATTTGGGGTCCATATGAAACTAAGGACAATGGCAGCGCGAAGTAAATCGGAGAATATCATAACATTTCTCCAATTCATTCGGTCGACTAAAACACCAACAAATGGTCCTAGTAGTACATACGGTAAGCCAATGCAAATATAGAAAAACGCTAAAGCTGTTGATCCTAGCTCCCATTTGTAAGCAATGAGAACTAACAAAGCAGTGAAGTCTATCCAATTACCAAAATCAGAAATCACTTGTGCAGCATAAAACTTTCTGAAATTTTTTATTTTTAAAGGAGCTACCATTAATTTATTGAACATAATATACCTCATTCCTACATGACCATTTTTTCCTTAGAACCTAACCTACAATATATTAATAGTTTGAATTTATTAAATTATATAAAATACTTCACTCGGTAATTCCTTCCCTCCTTCATCTACCATTTTTTTGAAATTGGTCTGACCACTAATAACTATACGAAAAAGTATTGTTTAATTCAATATTATTTGAAAAAAACCTTAATTTTGTATTTAAGGATTACTGGAAAAGATTTTTAGCCGCTATTGACAGTATTGATAGGGACTAATTGATTTAAATATTCTCCTAGGTTAAAAGAGAAATTTTTGATAGCAGTCACCTTACATATCTGAACTTAGCAGAAGTTTTTAAATTCAAAAAGCAGTATTTAAATTTACAAAATGATTTCAGGAGGGCAAGAAGCTAAGTTAATATGAGAAAAAGAAATTATTGCTTTTCCTTACACAAAGATGTTTCGTATTGATATATCAGTGAGTTATATAGATAAGGAAAGGGGAGTTATTATGGTGATTGAACATTCCATCTTGGGAGTGATTGCATCCCGACCATGTACCGGATACGACATTAAAACAGAGTTTGAACATGAAGGAGCTGGAATGGTATGGGGAGTCAGTTTTGGAAGTGTCTATCCCAAATTGAAAAACTTGGAAGAACAGGGACTCATTCCAACCTATCGGACTGAAACAAAGGGCAGACAAAAGAAAATTTTTGAGCTTACCCCGAAAGGATGGGAAGCTTTACATAAGTGGCTAGGTGAATCGCCAAGCTATCCGATTATCAAGGATGAACTGCTTCTAAAGTTATCCATGTGGGACAGGGGACGACCAGAAGATCGTCAAACGTTGATTGGTCGCTCCTACAGCAGTCATTCACTCGTCGAACTCGCATGTATGCTCCATACATCCTTGGTTGACATAAATAGCTTTCACGTAATTTTGATTCGTTTTGACACTGACGTTCCTTCAGTGAGAGGTAGAGATGATTTCTTGAATCTTAACTAATGAGATAAATGAACACAGAATAGGACTTTTCAATCCCTATTAGGCTAATGTAACCTTTGAAAAAAGATTGATTAAAATTTGGCGATAATCCTCAATTTCTAGTTATAAATAAACCTCGTATTTTGAACAAAGTTTGATCAAAATACGAGGTTTTACCTGTTTATTTCTATTCATTTTTTATAAAAAAATTGATTATTTCGGAAAGCGAATCTTCAACTAGTCGAGTAGAAGGGAACCTCTCTACCTTTCGGTAGATTGTGTTCCTCCCCCCTCACAGAACCGTGCTTGCGCTATTTACGCACACGGCTCCTCCTAGTCACCATTCACAAAATGTAGCTAATCTTCTTTCTTAAGTCGTATATATTCACCTTAACTTTTGGTGAAGGTAACGGAGATTTATGAAGAAAGAGTCTGAATTTATCCCAAGTAAAGGATTTTCTTTGACTTCTTCTGTTGAGCCATTTAAACAGTAAATATTGGATTTTTTCTTTAAATTTGTTAACACTTGGAGTGTTATCTGTGATGCAATAGTAGTTAAAATAACCTACAAGCGAGCGTTTAAATCTGTCCATAATTATATGGATATCTTTATTTCTGTTTTTCTTTAACCATTCTTTAGTTTCTCTTAGTTTGCCTTGGAGTTTCTTCCTGCTTGTTTTCCGTTTCACTCGAAAGTATCCGGATTTACTCTTTCCACAATAGTGAGTAAAACCTAGGAAATCAAAGGTGGCAGGTTTTCCATGTTCCCTTTGTTTTGCATCTTTCTCCGCAAATTTCCCAAAGGGAATAATTTTGGTTTTACCCTCTGCTATTTCTAAGTTAAACTTCTGTAATCTCACCTTTAATGATTGAAAGAACTCCTGAGCTTCGCTCTTATATTGAAAACAACAAACAAAATCATCTGCATATCTAACCATGAATGCTTGCCCTTTACACTGTTTTCTAACCTTCTTCTCAAACCATAGATCCAGGACATAGTGGAGGTATAGATTAGCAAGGATCGGAGATATAACACCACCTTGCGGTGT
>JBFILZ010000198.1:0-4742 GCA_041611945.1 Bacillus sp. (in: firmicutes) | reverse complement strand
GAGTCCATAGATCGAAAAGAAATGCATTCAGCCATTCAATATGCTACATCTCTAAATGAACAGGATTGGATATTATGGCGAATAGGTAATGATGGTAGTCCACATAAAGCAAAAGGTGTGGTGTCAACCAAGGATAAAAAATATGTTTATAGAGTTTTCATTGAATGGGTACCCAATAAAGGCTGGATGCCGACAAAAGTTGAACACTTAATTGAAGTTCCGATTGAATATACAACTAAAACAACAGATGAGGAAGAATCATCTGATGAATAACCAACAGAGACTATCGGAGAAATCTTGATAGTCTTTTTCTATGCTTTTGCGCATTTGTACGAAATTGAAAAAAATTGTTCATTTTTATCACCTAATCCATTAATCCGTAGTATACTTATAGGAATAATGTAAATGGGGAGTGAGTTATAAATGGGGAGAGAATTTCTTGAATTATTTGAAACTTGGGCATTAAATTATGATGATTCAGTATATGGATACGATGAAGAATATAAGGCAGTATTTCAATATTATGACCAAATACTAGACACAGTTGTCAATCGTTCTGTAGGAAATATTCTAGAATTTGGAGTAGGGACAGGTAATCTAACTAGTAAATTTCTTGATAAAGGGAAAAGTATTTATGGTGTAGAACCATCAGCACCAATGAGGAAACAAGCCTTAGAAAAACTTCATTCTACTGTTACAATTACAGACGGAGACTTTCTCGATTTTTCTTGGCCAAGTGATAAAGTTAACACAATCGTGAGTACATATGCTTTTCATCATTTAACGGATGAAGAAAAAGAATTTGCGATAGCTAAGTATGGTAACTATCTTCAAAAAGGTGATAAAATAGTGTTTGCAGATACTGTATTTGAATCTAAGCAAGCACACATTGCAATGGTGCATAAATCTAGGGAACAAGGGTTTCATAATTTAGCCGAAGATTTATTAAGAGAATACTATACGACCATCGAAATATTGCAAAATATATTTCAACAAAATAAATTTAAGGTTACATTTTCACGTTGTAATGAGTTTGTCTGGATCATAGAGGCTGTTAAACAATAGAAAGTAGGGACACATAAATGAAGATAGCAATCATCGGAGCAATGGAAGAAGAAGTGCAGATATTAAGAGATAAACTTGAAGGTAGAACAGAGGAAGTAATTGCTGGCTGTGAATTTTGGGTAGGTTCGATTAAGGGTATTAAAGTTATATTACTAAAATCAGGAATAGGTAAAGTTAATGCGGCTATGAGCACAACAATATTACTACAAACGTATCAACCAGATTATGTAATTAATACAGGTTCAGCGGGTGGGTTCTTACAATCTTTAAATGTAGGAGATGTTGTGATTTCCACTGAGGTACGCCATCATGATGTAGATGTTACAGCATTTGGATATGAGTATGGTCAAGTTCCAGGATTACCTGCAGCTTTCGAGGCAAACCACATGCTTGTGGAAGCAGCTTATCAAGCCGTTCATGAAATGAATGATGTTCAAGTTGTGAAAGGGACAATTGCAACAGGGGATTCATTCATGCAAGATCCTGCTAAAGTAGAATTTGTTCGATCTAAGCTACCTAACCTATATGCGGTTGAAATGGAAGCGGCGGCTGTTGCACAAGTCTGCCATCAATTCAACGTACCCTTTGTTGTAATCCGAGCTTTATCGGATATTGCTGGAAAAGAATCCAATCAATCATTTGAACAATTTCTTGAGAAAGCAGCTATTCATTCATCAGAATTAGTTATTTCTATGATACAGCAGCTTAAAGAAAAGGTAAGCAATGAAGGTTTATAAACACATACATGAGTTGATTGGAAACACCCCACTCATTGAAATATCTAATTTTCCATTACCACAGGGAGTTAGGCTTTTTGCCAAGTTAGAGTTTTACAACCCATGCGGTAGTATTAAGGATCGACTAGGTATTGAGCTTCTAAATAAAGCACTCGAAACAGGAAAAATACAGTCGGGTGGTACGATTATCGAGCCTACTGCAGGTAATACGGGAATAGGTTTGGCGCTTGCAGCGATCGGAAAAAATATTAAAGTCATCTTTTGTGTACCTGAAAAATTTAGTATGGAGAAGCAAGAACTGATGAAAGCGCTTGGTGCTGAAATAGTTCATACACCTACAATCATGGGTATGAAGGGAGCTATTCAAAAAGCGGAAGAACTTCTTAAAGAGATACCAGGATCTTATTCTCCTCAGCAATTTGGAAATCCTGATAACCCTCAAACTTATTATAAAACACTAGGTCCAGAACTTTGGGAGCAACTAGATGGTCATATTGACGTATTTGTTGCTGGAGCTGGAACGGGTGGAACTTTTATGGGAACCGCAAAGTACTTAAAAGAAAAAAACCCACAATTAAAATCAGTGATTGTGGAACCAGAAGGATCAATCTTAAATGGTGGTGAATCTGGCCCACATAAAACCGAAGGAATCGGGATGGAGTTTTTACCAGATTATATGGACACTGGATATTTTAATAGTATTCACACTGTGTCAGATATTGATGCTTTTCATCGGGTCAAAGAACTTGCTTTATATTCGGGTCTTCTTGTTGGTAGCTCATCTGGAGCAGCGTTACACGCAGCTTTAATTGAAGCACAACAAGCCAAAGAAGGAACAAATATTGTTACAATATTTGCAGATAGTAGTGAGCGTTATTTGAGCAAAAAGATTTATCAAGGGGGTATTTAGGTTGAAAAGAAAAACAAAACTTATACACGGTGGTATTACAGGGGATCCTCATACTGGAGCAGTCTCTGTTCCAATTTATCAAGTCAGTACGTATAAGCAAGAGTCAGTAGGAAATCATAGTGGGTTTGAATACTCAAGAACAGGAAATCCTACTCGCCATGCACTTGAAGCGCTAATTAGTGATTTAGAAAATGGAACAGCGGGATTTGCCTTTGCTTCGGGAATGGCGGCCATCACAGCTGTCATGATGCTTCTAAAAAGTGGAGACCATGTTATATTGACTGATGATGTGTACGGTGGAACATTTAGAGTTATGACTAAAGTGTTAAATCGCTTTGGTATTGAATTTTCATTTATAGACACTAGTGATCTATCAACAATTGAAAAAGCAATCCAGCCTAATACGAAAGCCATTTACATTGAGACACCTACAAATCCATTGTTAAAAATTACAGATATCGAAGCAGCAAGCAAGATTGCAAGCTCACATAATCTGTTGACAATTGTTGATAACACTTTTAGCACCCCATATTTGCAAACACCGATCACACTAGGAGCAGACATTGTTCTTCATAGTGCAACTAAATACCTTGGTGGTCACAGCGATGTTGTAGCGGGTCTTGTCGTGGTTAAGAATAACCAGTTGGCAAAAGACTTACACTTCGTCCAAAACTCCACAGGGGGCGTTTTAGGCCCTCAGGATTCATGGTTACTTATGAGAGGGATGAAAACATTAGGGATTCGAATGGAAGAACATGAAAAAAATACGAAACAACTTGTCGAGTTCTTACAAAATCATCCTCTTATTGAGAAAGTATTTTATCCTGGACTTCCTAGTCATCCCAATCATGAAATTGCCAAGAAGCAAGGGGAAGGATTTGGAGGAATGGTCTCATTTGATGTTGGCAGTGAGGAAAAGGCTGACCAAATGTTATCAAAAGTTAAATATTTTACTTTAGCTGAAAGCTTAGGAGCAGTTGAAAGCTTAATTTCAGTACCAGCAAGAATGACTCATGCTTCCATACCTTTAGAGCGTCGCAAAGAATTAGGAATTACTGATGGTTTGGTGCGGATATCGGTTGGCCTTGAGGATGTTGAAGATCTAATTGAAGATTTAAAAAATTCATTAGCTTGAGTAAAGACCTTCCAGTTGGAAGGTCTTTTTTTTTTGATATTTCTCCTACTTAATAAAACAATAGTATAAATATCACAAATAGGTTAACTTTTTTTTCTGTACAGACACAAACAAGTTCCCTCGTACATAGGTATAAAATAGGCAAACGCCTACATACTTTTGGGAGGTGAACGGAAATGACAGGATTGTTGGCTGCCCTAGGATACTTTGTAAAAGAGCTTCTACTATTTGTTTCATATGTGAAAAATAATGCATTTCCACAGCCTTTATCTTCTAGTGAGGAACAGAAATACTTAAAGTTGATGGCAGAGGGTAACGAAGAAGCGCGTAATCTACTAATCGAACATAACTTAAGATTAGTTGCTCATATCGTCAAGAAATTTGATAATACAGGTGAGGACGCAGAGGATTTAATATCAATTGGAACAATCGGGTTAATTAAGGCAATTGAAAGCTATTCACAAGGCAAAGGGACAAAACTGGCTACCTATTCAGCAAGATGTATTGAAAATGAAATTTTGATGCATTTGAGAGCGCTTAAAAAGACAAAAAAAGATGTCTCACTTCATGATCCGATTGGTCAAGATAAGGAAGGGAATGAGATATCACTTATTGACGTTTTAAAATCTGAGTCTGAGGATGTTATTGACACCATTCAATTGAACATGGAGCTAGAAAAAATAAAGGAATATATTGAAATTCTAGACGGACGGGAAAAAGAAGTCATAACCGGACGATTTGGATTGGACTTACAAAAAGAAAAAACGCAAAGAGAAATAGCAAAACAGCTTGGGATATCAAGAAGTTACGTTTCAAGGATAGAAAAAAGAGCGTTAATGAAGATGTTTCATGAATTTTTTCGAGCAGAGAAAGAACGGAAAAGATCTTAGTTTAT
>JBFILZ010000197.1:0-4799 GCA_041611945.1 Bacillus sp. (in: firmicutes) | reverse complement strand
CTTCCACTTCGATCACTGCTAAAGAAATATATTGCTTATTTTCATACCACATGGTGCAAAATTGTTTTGCATGAAGGTCTCTGTTAAACTTTGTTGTTGATTTTCAGCTGCAGGATGCTCGCTTTCCGCGAGGCGGGCGATGAGCCATCTCGGCACTTGCGCCTTGGGTGTCTCACCTGTCCCGCTGCTTCCGCCGGAGTTTCGCACCTTCCACTTCAATCAACTTCGTTTGGAAAAATCAAAATTGAGCTTTAACAGAGCCAATAATAAAGTTCAAAGAAACCTTTAACTTATGGTTGGAAATTTCCAAGAAGTAAGTAGATGTAAACAGCAATTAAGATCGAACGAGATTTCAATACTTCCTCACTCTAGGTAGAAAAAACGTGGCATATGACGTTTCCAATTTGCAATCATCATATCCATTTAGAGTCAATTGAGTATTAAGAATAATAGGGGAGAACATACAATGAATTAATTGTAGGATTTTGTCGAATTTATGTTATGATAGACATTGAATATGCTTCAATGAATTCTCACTTGGCAAAGGAAAGGTGAGAACCTTTTCAAGGAATCTCGCACCATCCACTTCAATCAAATTCTTTAAAAGAATCTTCAACAGGGAGCTTTAACAAACCCATAAATATAAAACAGATAAAATTAAATGATAAGGGCAAACCTTTAGAAATGGAGGGACGCAAAACTATAGGGGCTACAACCATAAGGTTACGCCAGCCAGATGCCGTTTAAGGGAACACATCCTTATTTACGGATGTGTTTTTTTTTGATTTTAAATGAGAGATAGCATGAATGAACATAATGAAAAAAACACTTTCTTCCATGCATTTCCTGTCACTGAATCGATTTTGTTATTTGAATTCAGCTGATCAAAATTACAACTTAACTTATCATAACTTTACTAATCAAGTGACATATTTAGAGGTTTTTTTAAAATTTAAGATTTATAACGTAAAAGTTGAACCATCGGAGGAGGATCAAAAAATGGATAGTTTGAATAATTTTTCTTTTGAACGGATTTTAGATCGATTAAGTGACCTAGTTTTTATTGTGAAGGTAGAAAAAGGTCCTGAATTAAGGTATGTCTATGTCAATGAAAAGGGACTTAAAGTCCTTGGGGTAAATGCTGAACACATTTTAGGGAAAACCATACTTGAAGCCTTTAAACATTCTCCTGAAAGAGGAAGCATTATTTCAGAGAAATATCAACAAATGGTACAAAATCACCAAAGTATTGTATACAGCGATGACTTCCTTGGAGCAGATGGAGAGAAGACTTACACAGAAACAAGCCTGGATCCACTTTTCAATGACATAGGAGAACTTACTCATATTGTTGCAATTGTCCGAGATATTACGGATTTAACTATAAAAAAAGCAGAATTACAAGAAAAAAATAAAAGTTTGCAAGAAATAGAACATCATTATCAATCAATCATCGCAAATAACAATGATTCTGTTTGGTATACAAACAATGATTTAGAGTTGGTTCGTGCAAACGAAGTATTACACAGGCTATTAGGTGTCTCTTCGGATATAGAATTAGTTGAATTAAGAAAAAAAACAATGGAAATGTTTGAAACTGAAGAACTAAATAAAATTCTTTATCACCAACGCTTAGTTTTACAAGGTAATCCACAAGAATATGAATCATTTTTCTTACGCATTGATGGAAAAAGAATTGATGTGCAGGTTAAAGTAGTCCCAGTAATTATTAACGGAGAAGTTCAAGGGCTCTACGGATTTGCAAAAGATATTTCCATACAAAAACGAATAAAAGAAGAACTCCGTGAGAGCGAGGAACGGTACAGAAGTTTAGTTGAACTTTCACCAGGTGGTGTACTCGTCCATCAAGAAGGTAAAATTGTCTATGCAAATCCTACCACCTATAAAGTCTTACATGCAAAAGAAGGTGAATTGATTGGAAAGTCAGTGCTAGAATTAGTTCACCCAGAGGATCGTGAACAGGTAATGTCTCGCATAAAAAAAACACAAGTTAAAAAACAAGTAGCAGAAACAGTTGAGGAACGGTTTATCACTTTAGATGGGGAAATCATTGATGGCGAAGCGACGGCTGTACCTACAGTATTTAACGGGGAGCCTGCCACTCAAGTAATTGTAAACGATATATCAGAAAGAAAACAAAAGGCAAGGGAATTAAAAGAAATCCGTAAACGTCTTCAATTGTTTTGGAATCACGTTTCTGATGCTGTATTTTCAATTGGTTACGATGGTAATATTCTGGATGTTAATCCATCTTTTACTGAAATGCTTGGTTTTTCGGCTGAAGAGTTGACGGATTTACCTAATCCCCCAATATTCCCTAAAGAAGTCCTAGATGAACGGGAAAATCTGCTTGAATCTCTCCATAAAGGTGAGGAAATCACTAATTTAAGAACGGTTAGAAGAACAAAGAATGGTCAAATTAGAACGATTTACGCCTCATTCAGACCAGTGAATCATGAAAATGTTTTAGCGATAGGAATGTATAAAGACATCACACATGAATTAAAGATTCAACTGGCATTAGAGGAAAGTGAAGAACGTTTTCGATCTTTGTTTGATTATAATAAAGACGCCATCTGGTCTATAGATCTAGATGGAAAATTCACAAGTGCCAACTATGCTTTTGAAAGAATCATGGGAATTAGTCCGAGTATACTAAGTGAACTTGACTTAAATGACTTTAAAGATGTCGTTATTACACCTTTTGAAGATATGATAACTAATTTTGAAGATGTAAAAAAAGGGAAAAGTGTAGAGTATGATTTATCCTTGTTTGGTTCAAGTGGACAAATTATTCACCTGACGATAACAAATGTTCCTATTTACGTTGATGGAAAAATAGAAGGAATTTATGGTATTGGGAAAGATGTTACAGAAGAAGTGAACGCTGAAAATACGATGCGTGAAAGTGAAAATCGATTTCGGTTAATTGCTGAAAATATGAACGATTTGATTGCTGTTTTTAATCTTGACGGTATTGTAACTTATGCATCACCTTCATATGAGACAGTCTTAGGAATTAAGCCTGAAGATTATGTAGGACAACTTTCACGTTCTCTAATTCATGATGAAGATGTAATAAATATTCAAGAAAAATTCCAGAAAGCAATACAAGAAAAATCTCCATTTACAATCGAATACAGAAAAAAAAGTAATCAAACGGAATGCTTATATTTTGAAACGGTTTGCATGCCTATATTCAATGACAAGGAAATGCTAGATGGCTTTGTAGGCGTGTCTAGAAATATTACCGATCGGAAGAGTGCAGAAAACGCATTAAGTGAAAGTCAGGAAAGGTACCAATTAATTGCCGATCATTCACAAGACCTTATTCAGGTTTTGGATTCGAGGAGTGAAATTATCTATGTGTCTCCGTCTTTTAAAAACGTTTTAGGGTTTTCCCCAGAAGAAATTACTGAGAATGGGCTCTTTTACGGAGTACACCTAGCTGACATAGGTGCCTCTAAGGATTGCCTGCATGAAGTGATTTCTACTCAGAAATCACAAAAAATCGAATATAGACGTCGACATAAGAAAGGGAATTGGGTCTGGTTCGAGGCTATAGTTTCACCAATTGTTGAAAAAGAAGGTAAAATTGATCGAATAATAGTGGTTTCCAGGAATATTACAGATAGGAAAAATTTTGAAGAACAACTACAGCATTTAGCCTATCATGATCCGCTTACTGATTTACCGAATCGCCGATTATTTGAAACGTTCGTCGACAATGCATTGTTGGAATCCGAACGGGAGCAAAGGATAACATGTATCATGTATTTAGATATAGATAAATTTAAGCAGATTAATGATACATTCGGACATGATGTAGGGGATGAATTACTGATAGAGTTTACAAGCCGTGTAAAAGGAAGTCTACGTAAAATGGACATTTTGGCAAGAATGGGAGGAGATGAGTTTACTATACTTCTACCTAAGACTGAAAAAATATATACAAAAATAATTGCAGAAAGAATTCTTCAGGCTGTACAAGAACCATATTTAATTAAAGGACATTCAATTAAAACTTCATCAAGTATTGGAGTTGCGATGTATCCTCTGCATGGGATGAATGCAGAGGTACTCATAAAACGTGCAGATGAAGCATTATATCAAGTAAAGGAAAATGGGCGAAACGGGATTCATATTGCGGAATAATATAGATTCCACGGCAATTGGTCGATTTAGAGATTAGGAGTGAGTTAATGATTTACTCTTTTTTATTCTCCGGATTTTTTTCGGGGAATCTTTTTTGACTCTTAAATTTTTCAACTATGCTCTCATCTACCAATAGTGTTTATTTAATCTTTATTAAAATGTAGAATCTATTAAGGGTGGTTGTAAATTAGGACCGGTTGCTTAAGAGTTGCGCCTAAACCTTTCGCTACAATTAACTTCGTTAGAAATCATCTGAAACAGATCCTAACAAAGGGGAAATACTATCGTTTGCTCTTTTTAGTCAAGTGTAGATTCCATTTAAATGGTAGCTACTTCTGGGTGAAAAATCATTTAATTAAAGGCTCTGTTAAAGCTCAATGTTGATTTTTTAAACGAAGTTGATTGAAGTGGAAGGTGTGAGACTCCTGCGGGAGCAGCGGGACAGGTGAGACAACGAAGGCGCAAGTGCCGAGTTGGCTCACCGCCCGCCCCGCGGAAAGCGAACATCCTGCAGCTGAAATCAACAACAAAGTTTAACACAGCCTAATTAAATAGTAGGAGATTTAGATTTATGTTTGGAATAATATTAGATATCTCAAGTAAAAAAATTTTATATGCCGAGT
>JBFILZ010000196.1:0-4802 GCA_041611945.1 Bacillus sp. (in: firmicutes) | reverse complement strand
GGTGGTCAAAATGGAAATGGTTCAAATCAATCCAAGAACGGAAGTCTGAATGGGTCAGGAAACGGTAGTGGATCAAATGGTGGGCAAGGAAGCGGATCAAATGGAAATGGTGCAGGTGGAGGAACTGGAAATGGCACTGGAACAGGGGGAAATGGTGCGGGAATTGGACAAGGTGGGCATGATTTTCTGACCGTCCCGAAGGAGATAAAAGGCTCTCGAAATATTGAAGTGGATAGCGGTCAATTAGGGGAGGGTACGGGTGAGCTTCAAGAGACGTTAGAAGGGCCAATTTTACCGGGTGAAGTTAGGGATTACGAAAGTGTATATGGAGCCTACGAAGAAGTGTATAGACAGAATTTAGATAGAATGGATGTACCTCAACATATTGAGGAAATGATTAAATTCTATTTCTCGAATTTAAACAATTGAAACAAATTATTATCTATGGAAAGCTGTATGCACAATAACTTCCTCTCTTAAAATAACCCTCTAAAAGGAGTAGAACAATGCCAGATGTAAAAGAGAAACAACTTGAGATTGAAGAGATTACTAGTAAGATACAATTGGTAAAAAAGGAGCTAAGTAAATTTATCGTTGGACAGAAAGAAGTTATTGAACAAGTTATTGTAGCTATGTTTGCAGGTGGACATGTGTTACTAGAGGGTCTTCCCGGACTAGGAAAAACCATGCTAGTCCGAAAAATATCAGAAGTGATGGAGTTAGAGAATTCAAGAATACAATTTACACCTGATTTGATGCCTACAGATATTACGGGAACAAAAATGATTCAACCCGGAGAAAATGGAGAGCAAATATTTGTTTTTCATGAAGGGCCTCTTTTTGCTAATTTTGTCCTTGCTGATGAAATTAACCGTGCAACTCCAAAGACCCAAAGTGCATTATTAGAAGCGATGCAAGAAAAAACGGTCACAATGATGGGGGAAGTTAGAACACTTCCGTCCCCATTTTTTGTCCTAGCTACCCAGAACCCCATTGAGCACGAAGGTACGTATCCTCTTCCCGAAGCACAAATGGATCGATTTATTTGCAAAGTCCTTGTAGAATACCCTACACGCGAAGAATTAAAGGAGATTGTCGAGAAAACAACTGGTTCATTAAATGAAACATTGAATCCATTTATCGATGGATTATTCATTCAAAAGGTCCAAAGACAAGTACGAGATATTCTAGTTGCCGATCCTGTCCTAGAGTATGCCATCGATTTAATTACTTGTAGCCACCCAAATGACGAACATGCTCCAATGAGTGTTAAAGAATATATTCGCTATGGATCAGGTCCAAGGGGACTTCAAAGTTTAATAATGACAGCTAAGGTAAGGGCATTATTTAGTGGGCGGTATAATATCTCAATTGAAGATTTGAAAGTACTTGCAAAGCCTGTACTACGTCATCGGATTTTCTTGAATTTTGAAGGTGAGGCATCAGAGATTTCAACAGATAGGATTATAGAAGATTTAATTAAGTCAGCAGAAGAGAAGAATAAATCAATATGAGTGATTTACTTCCCTCTCATTTAATCAAGAGGCTAAATAGGTTTTCATTTTCTTCCAAGGACTTTGTCAGGGCTGGTCATAAAGGCGAGCATCGATCTTCAAGGAATGGAACATCATTAGAGTTCTCAGATTTCCGCATTTATCATCCTGGAGATGATCTAAGGCTGATTGATTGGAATACATATGCAAGAACAAATAAATATTATGTAAAGCGTTTTTTAGATGAGAAAGAGCTTTCTGTTTCGGTTATTTTGGATGCAACTCTGTCTATGTTTATTTCTGAGGAAAAGTGGAAACTAGCACAAACCATTTCAGCCTCTTTATCCCTATTAGCTCTTTCAAATAATGATAAATTTCGAATAACCGCAATACCTAATTCAGATAAATTCTCACATGCCTATTTAAAAGGAAAGCAAAATATCAAGAAGGTGTTTAAAGATATATCAGAAATCTCACGTGCAGCAGATAACTCTAAGTCATTCGCCCAATCCTTAACACAAACCCTTAAGACAGCTTCTATTAATCAAGGAATGTGTATTGTGGTTAGTGATTTTTTAGAGCCGATTGAACCTTTATTGGAATCTCTGAAACTCTTACACGCGAGTAAACAACAAATTCTTCTGTTTCAGATTTTATTACCAGAGGAAAAGTCACCCACTTACTCTGGCGACCTTAAATTAGTAGATATAGAGAATAAACGTTCCAAGGATGTCACGATGTCGAGTTATGTATTAAATATGTATGATCAAAAATTCACTGAACATCAAAAGGGAATCCAAGATTTTTCTAGTAAGCGTGGAATTGGATTTATATCATGTAGTACCGATGAGCCAGTTGAAAGAATTATCTTTAAAAAACTAGCAGCATCAGGAATTATGAAAGTGAGGTGATTGAATGGGATTTTTATCACCTATATCGTTATTATTTATGGGTTTTCTTGCTGTCCTTATTGCTTTTTATTTTTTTAAGAAGCAATTTCATGAAAAAGTAGTGTCATCTACCTATTTTTGGGATCAAATTATGAAAGAATGGGAGATTAATAGGTGGCATAAGAGATTAAACCAAAATATTTTATTACTACTTCAGTTGCTCATTATGTTGGCGATAATACTAGCGCTAACAAGACCTTTTTCGGATGATGAAAAGTTAATTTCTTCTGATCATCTTGTCATTATCATTGACTCCTCAGCATCTATGCTAGCTATCGAAAGTAATGGATCTCGGTTTGAAATAGCAAAGAAGCAAGCGATACATCTTATTAAAGATTTAAATAAAGAGCAGTCGGTAACTTTGATTCATGCCAAAAAGATACCAGAGCTTCTTGTAGTAAATGCAACGGATCATCACAAAGTAATTCAATTGATTAATCAACTAGAAATATCTTTTGAAGCGGAAAATATGAAAGATAGTTTAAAACTTGCTGAATCAATTCTTTATAAAAAAAGCGCTGAAATACATCTTTTTTCTGATCATGTAAGAATTGATACGATAGACGAACTTCCGATCCAACATAATATCCATGTTCATAACATTGGAACGATGACAGGTGGTAATCTATCCATTCAGTCATTTGGAGTAAAGAAATCAGGAACAAAAGCAGTGAATGGTATTTTAACACTCTATAATCAATCTCTGGTAGAAAGGGAAGTTTCAATTGAAATAAGTAATGAAGAAGAAATAATTGAAGTAGTAAATACCACGGTAAAGGCCGACACCATTACCCCGATTGAATTGAAGGATTTAAAAAAATCTACCGTGTACAAAGCTAGAATCATAGGAAGTGATCCATACATTCTTGATAATGAACTCTATTCATTTTTAGCATCAAAAGAGGAAGATACAGTCTATTTAGTCGGAGATGTGAACTCATTCGTAAGGAAGGCTCTTCAGGCGTTTGGAACGAAGATGGTCTCTATTCCGCAGAATAAAGATGGGACCTTTACATTTCCGGATCAAAGAGGGATCTACCTCCTTGCGAATGTCCCGTCAGACTTGTGGCCAGTAGGACCGAAAATAGTTATCTCGCCAGTGATTGGTGGACCATTTCACATAAATGAAAAACAAGATTTACAGTATACATTGAAATCGATTCAGGATCCTATATTGCAATATGTGGATGTAGGTAGCTTATACTTAGCAAAAGGTTATCCAATCGGTGAGTTGCAAGAAATGGAGCCTCTAATAACAAGTGGTGAGAATGTTATTGTTGCGAAAGGGTATTTTAAAGGAGACCCAATCATAGTATTTTCTCTTGATTTTCAAGATTCTGATTGGCCTTTACATCCGTCTTTTCCAATTCTATTTAAAAATTCGTTAGACTTCTTAACAACAGACCGCGTATATATAGGTAAGTATTTACCTGGAGAAATAGCAGAAGTGAATTTCTCATCAACCACAGTTTCTGCCCAAATCGTAAATGCAGAAGGTATGAAGCTTCAAGAGGTAAATTTGAATAACAAAAACATGCAATTACCATCTGAGCCTGGTTTATATCAGCTAATTGAGAAGGTATATGATGGAACACTAACCCGTTACTTTGTCATTGAATTAGAAGAATCTGAAAGAACAATTATCACAGAGGACTCCTTTTCAATGAAAGTAGAGAACGAAGGAAATAATAGTTTCATCTCCGGTATTCATGAGTATTGGCGTTGGTTTGCCGTACTTGCATTGCTCTTGCTGGTTGTGGAATGGGAGGTGTATCGCCGTGGCATTGGGGGTAGATAATCCTTTATGGCTCCTAGCAATTTTTCCTGTGGTTATTATGCTCATCTATTTTTGGAGAAAGCAAAAATCATTATCAGTGACAAGAAAAATAGTAATTATCACGCTGCGGGGAATCGTCTTGCTGTTGATTATTTTAGCGGTAGCAGGCACGCAATTACTTTGGTCAGTTCAAGAAACCTCTACTATTTTTGTCGTGGATCAATCAACTAGTGTTAACAAACAGGAACAGAAGCTTATCACGTATATAAATGAAGCGATTTCTAGTAAAAGAGTAGAGGATAAGTTCGGAATTGTTACAGTAGGTGCAGATGCTTCCATCGAACGTCCTCTAACTAATCGAGAATCGGAAGTAGTAGACTTTCAAGCAATTGTTGAACCAGGGTTTACAAATCTTGCATCAGGATTACAGCTAGCTGGAAGCTTATTTTCTGATACGGACCGTGGTAGAATTGTTATGATGTCAGACGGAAATGAAAACATAGGTGATTCAAAAAAACAGGCTGCTTATTTAAAAGGGCAGGGCTATATAGTTGATGTTGTTGCCTTTTCTCCATTAAAAGG
>JBFILZ010000195.1:0-4810 GCA_041611945.1 Bacillus sp. (in: firmicutes) | reverse complement strand
ATTTTCATAAGATTATTTTACCAAACAGAACACCAGTTTGTCTTTTAAAAAGCTTTTTAATTTCAAAAAAAAAGCGATTCATCTCCCACCTACCGCTGACGCGCTTGAGGAAGGAGTCTTCTCGCCCAAAACCGATAAAAATCTGTAAAAGGTTTATATAAATTAAGTGTTAGATATAAGGAAGCTGGGTATAGTATTATATGGGAGTTTATCAGCAAATTTCATTACATAGCACTAAGGGAATTTAATAAATAATTAGGAATCACAACACCGTATCTCGGTTAGGTAGATTTTAAAATGCCAGAGTAGGGGGGCGAAATTGATGAAGAAGACCGAAAAGGAAAAATTATGGGCTGCGTTTTATGGTCCAAATATGGGTTATATTTATGATGAATATGAAAAATATAAGGTTAGTGTTGAATCAGTTGATGCATCTTTTAAACAGCTATTTGAAGAGTGGGGAGCACCACCTGATGATGGAACGATCAAACAAGCTAATATAAACGAATCATTAGATTATGATAAAAAAAGAATAAGATCGGCAATGAAGCTTTTAAGAGATATTCGCAGTTTTGGCCACTTGGTAGCAAATATATATCCTCTTGAGAATATTCAACATGACAATGGAGTTATTAAATTGACTCAAACGAAGGAAGAGTTAGAACAAATTCCAGTTGGATGGATATGGGAAGAAGCACCACCCTTTATTCAAAATTGTTGGGAAGCTTATAACCACTTAAAACAAGTGTATACCGGTACGATCGCATTTGAATTCAAACATATCCATGATGAGGAAGAGCGAAAATGGCTAGATCATTATGTGGAAAATGAGGGTCTCGAGTTAAAGCTCTCTAAAAATGAGAAATTAGACGTGGCGAAAAAGTTAATTGAAGTTGAAAATTTTGAAAAGTTTTTACAACAAACCTTTGTTGGACAAAAACGGTTTTCAATTGAGGGCCTTGATATTTTAGTACCTATGCTAGATAAGTTGATTGAAGAAAGCTGTGGTGATAGAACAGAGAATTTGTTTATAGGAATGGCACACCGTGGACGATTGAACGTGTTAGCCCATGTCCTAGGAAAACCATACGAATTGATTTTTTCTGAATTTCATCATTCGCCAAATAAAGAACTTGTACCATCTGAAGGTTCGCGTGGAATCAATTATGGATGGTCAGGAGATGTTAAATATCACTTAGGAGCAAATCGTGAAATAAAAAATGAGGATGAACATACAATTCACATTAACCTTGCTAATAATCCAAGTCACCTGGAGTTTGTTAATCCAGTTGTTCAAGGCATGACAAGGGCTTCACAGGAAAATCACCAGAAGTCAGGATTTCCTGTTCAAAAGAAAATAAAATCTCTAAGTGTGTTGATCCATGGAGATGCGGCTTTCCCTGGTGAAGGAGTAGTGGCAGAAACGCTAAATATTAGTCGTTTAAAAGGATATGAGACGGGTGGAACGATTCATATTATTGCCAATAATAGAATTGGTTTTACAACAAATACAACGGATTCAAGATCGACTAGGTATGCAAGTGATCTTGCAAAAGGTTTTGAAATTCCTATTATTCATGTAAATGCAGATGATCCAGAGAGCTGTCTTGCTGTTATCGTATTCGCCTGTCAATATCGAAAAAAATTCAACAAGGATATACTAATTGATTTGATTGGTTATAGACGTTTCGGTCACAATGAGATGGACGACCCTGCTGCTACACAGCCTAAATTATATGAGAAAATTAACAATCATCTAACAGTGGCTAAAAAATATCGAAACGAACTAATTGCTGGCGATCAGTCATCAGAAAAAGAAATTGACCAAATAGAAAAAGAGGTAAATCATAAGCTTCAATCCATATATGAGAAATTAATAAGTAAAGATAAGCATGAATTGCAAAAACAACCGATCCCCATAACAGATGGAATACCTATTGTTGACACAAGTGTCTCGTTAGATCTTTTACAAACTATAAATAAAAATTTATTAAAATGGCCAAAAGACTTTAATGTATATCCAAAACTCGAAAGAATATTGAAAAGAAGAGAAGAACTACTAAATGATGGAAATAAGGTCGATTGGGCTTTGGCGGAAACACTAGCATTTGCATCTATTTTGTCTGAGGGAATACCTATTCGTATCACTGGCCAAGACAGTGAAAGAGGAACATTTGCTCATCGTCACCTTGTTTTACATGACTATAAAACAAATGAACGATATATACCGTTGCATAATATCCCTGAAGCGAAAGCGTCATTCTCTATTTATAACAGTCCTTTATCTGAGGTGGCAGTGCTTGGATATGAATATGGGTACAGTGTACAATCTCAAGAATCGCTTGTAATATGGGAAGCTCAATTCGGAGATTTTGTGAATGTTGCTCAACCTATTATCGACCAGTTTATTGCAGCTGGACGTGCAAAATGGGGACAAAAATCTAGTTTAGTAATGCTACTTCCACATGGCCATGAAGGTCAAGGACCAGAACATTCAAGTGGAAGAATGGAAAGATTCCTTCAATCTGCTGCAGAAAACAATTGGATTGTTGCTAATTTAACAAGCTCTGCTCAGTATTTCCATATACTAAGAAGGCAAGCTTTAATAACGGACCAATTAGATGCAAGACCACTGATTATTATGACGCCTAAGAGTTTACTTCGGAACTCGTTAACAGGCTCAACCGGTTCGGAATTGAGCAAAGGGCAATTTCGATCGTTAATTGTACAAGAGGGTATGGGATCTAATCCTGATAAAGTAAAACGACTCGTACTATGCAGTGGGAAAATCGCCATAGATTTAGCTTCAAAAATAGAGAGTGAAAAAGCAAATCAGGAGTTAGAAAAAATTCAGATTGGACGAGTGGAGCAACTATATCCTTTTCCTAAAAAGGAAGTTCAACAACTTATGAGTAAATATTCTTCCTTAGAAGAAGTGATTTGGACACAAGAAGAGCCAAAGAATATGGGAGCATGGCCTGTTATCCAATCCTATCTAAAAGATATTGTCACTGAGTCAGTTACAGTTGGTTATATAGGAAGACCTAAGCGATCAAGTCCAGCCACAGGTGATCCAGATATCCATAAGCAAGAACAAACATGGATACTTGAGGATTCCCTTAATGTTAGTAAAAAGGGGGAGCAATAATGATTGAAATTAAAGTACCTGAACTTGCAGAGTCAATAACAGAAGGTACCATATCAGAATGGTTAAAGCAACAAGGAGATTATGTTGAAAAGGGAGAGCCTATTGCTGAACTTGAAACGGATAAGGTAAATGTAGAAATAAATAGCGAACACAACGGAGTACTTGCAGAACTTTTATTCCAACCTGGCGATAATGTAGAAGTAGGTCAGGTCATTGCGTATTTAGATGAAAATCAAAATGGAATCAAGGAAATAGTTGATACAGAAGAGACCATGCAAAAAGAGATGAATATGAAAAATAAAGACATTCAACAAATGGACACTCAAAAATTAGGAACAAAGGTAGAGAAGATAGAAGAGAAATCAGGCAGCGAAACAAGTCAGGTGAAGGATCAACATCGAAATCCTGTTGCTTCGCCCGCTGCAAGGAAAAAGGCAAGAGAGCTTGGAATTGACTTAAATGAAATTGGCTATAAAGACCCACTGGGTAGAATTAGGACTAAAGATGTAGAGACTTACAGTAATGAGAAGACCAATGAGTCTCAAAAAAGAAATCAGACTCCTCAATCAAAAGTAGACGAAAAAGAAGAGTTTATCGAACGTATTAAAATGTCAAGACGTCGTCAAACTATTGCGAAAAGACTCATGGAGGCCCAACATAATGCTGCTATGCTCACAACTTTTAATGAGGTAGATATGACAGCTGTTATGGATCTTCGAAATCGTCGTAAGGATTCATTCTTTAAAAAACATGGAGTTAAATTAGGATTTATGTCCTTTTTCACAAAAGCGGTTATTGGGGCTCTTAAAGAGTTTCCTTATGTCAATGCAGAAATTCAGGAAAATGAAATATTAATTAAAAAGTTTTATGATATAGGAATTGCAGTTTCAACTGACGATGGATTAGTAGTGCCGGTTATTCGCCATGCTGATCGTTTAAGTTTTGCTGGAATAGAGAAAGAGATGGGGGTTCTGTCTGAGAAGGCAAGAACAAATTCATTAGGTTTAAGTGATCTTATGGGTGGTACATTTACGATTACAAATGGCGGGGTGTTTGGATCACTGTACTCTACTCCCATCCTTAATACGCCACAGGTAGGTATTCTAGGTATGCATAAAATACAGAGAAGACCTGTTGTAGTGGATGAAAAGGATACAGTGGAAGTTAGACCGATGATGTACCTAGCCCTTTCCTATGACCACCGAATTATTGATGGAAAAGACGCAGTTCAATTTTTAGTTAAGGTAAAAGAACTATTAGAGGATCCCGAGAATTTATTGTTAGAGGGGTAGAAAGTAGAACCGAATATTTTAGTAAGAAATTGTGAAGGTCGATATCTGTGATATTGACCTTCCTTTTTTAAGTAATTGGCTACCCTGAAAATAAGGGGATCTTCGTTCCAGAACACTCGCTTTCCGTGGGGCGGGCGGTGAGCCAACTCGGCACTTGCGCCTTCTTTGTCGCACCTGTCCCGCTACTCCCGCTGGACTTTGAATAGGCTTCCATGAGTTCTCACCGCACGAAGGAAATGTGGGAGAATTTTCGAGGAGTCGCGCATCCTTCCACTTCAATCAACTTCGTTTGAAAAATCAACATTGAGCTTTAACAGAGCCAACTAAACAAGTAGTTGGATGCGCTATACATCTGCGAAAAGACATGGCT
>JBFILZ010000194.1:0-4843 GCA_041611945.1 Bacillus sp. (in: firmicutes) | reverse complement strand
GGCATAGTAGTCAATGAATACTTTGAGACTTCTACAAGTGGTATCTATGCAGCAGGTGATGTAATTGGTGGTTTAATGCTGACTCCAATAGCAACCTACGAAGCAAAAATAGCTATTCGTAATGCCATAAAAGGAACCGAAGAAATGGCAGATTATTCAGTTGTTCCACATGTGATTTTCACTTCCCCACCGATCGCAAGTATTGGACTTTCTGAAGAGCTGGCTATGGAACGCGGTGTTGAATTTGACGTACATAAATCGTTTTTTAAAAATAGCGGAGTAGCCATATTACTAGGGGAAGAAGAAGGATATATGAAAATACTAACTGAAACCGATACCGGTCGCATTATCGGCTTCCAAATGGTAGGAATTCATGCAGATGAAATTGTTCATTCAATGGGCATTGCTTTGAGAGCAAAATTCACGATTCACGATTTATCTGAGGTGATGAATGTTCATCCAACTATTTCTGAAACGTTAACGTTGATGGCTGGAAATGCTGTAAAAAAAATAAAAAGTTAAAACCTATTCATTGGTTACAATTACAGATACTATCAAAAAAGCGTCTAAGACAAACTGGTCTCAGACGCTTTTTAAGAGGTTTTAGTTTATTTTTAAAATTCTTCCTTCAATTACTGGAGATATGATTTGATCTCTTTTTATTGTATCCATAATTAAATTTGCATCGATTGGACCTGAGCTTGCATCGATTAATCGTGGGGCAGATTCAAACATGCTAAAACCGTCTCCACCATTAGCTGTAAAATTAGGAAGTGCTATTGTGTATTTTGCTGCTAAATCGACTTGCTGGCCATTAATCAATACATTAGATACTCTCGACCCTGCTGCCTTAGTTAAATCAAAGCTAAATGTAATTCCACTCACTTGTAGGAATCTTCCTGCTCCATTTTCTATCTGGCTAACACTATTTTCTAACGCATCTAGAACTACCTGACCTGTAACCTCTATTTTAACAAGGATATTAGCGAATGGCAGAATTTCTTGAACCATTTTTTTAGTAATATCTCCAGGCTCAAGGATTTTATCAGATCTTATACCTCCACCATTAATCATTCCAATATCTGAATTGGCATAGCGTCTAAACGAATCAGCAAGGTAGTTTCCAAGTGCAGATTCACTTGATCTAACTATACTTTTTCTCGCATCAAGCGGTACTGTAGTTGAACCAATGACAACGTTCAATTCACTATCTAGCTTTGAAACATATTCGTCCATTGTTGCTTTCACCTTCATATCTGGTTGAAAGCCTTCTTTTAGGACTTCTTCAGTCAGGGTTAAACGATTAAATGAAAAATCTGTAACTTTTCCATTTACCCCTACAGTTAAATCAAGTACTCCAAGATGCTTGAATTCATCGCCAACGAAAGAAAGAATCGTGTTGTTAATTACTTTCGGCTGCTCGAATGAGAATCCAGCGTGATCACCAAGAATGACATCAATTCCTTTGACATCTAAAGCCAGCTGTTCGGCTACTGGGCTTGCTAAATGAGATAGAACAACCACGATATCAGCTCCAGCTCTTTTCATTTTAGGGAAAATCGCTTTCATTGCATCGGCTGGTTTTAGTACAATTGCATATTCACCCATGGATGTAATTTCTGGAGCTTCTTCATTGATTAACCCTGTAATCCCAACCTTGACACCGTTTACATTTTTTATCACAAATGATGAGGCACCTGATTCTTTACCAAATACTTCATTAGTACGTTTATCGACTACATTGGCACTAACCCAATTAAATTCACTTTGAGAAACCATTTCTAGTAAAACTTCTGGTCCCATATCAAAATCATGGTTTCCATATGTATTTACATCCAATCCACCAGCATTAAAGGCGTCTACCATATGCTTACCCTTAAAGACAGATGATAGGATCGAAGAAGCTAAATCATCACCATTACCAAGCATTAACGAATTTGGCTTTTCACCTCTAATATGATTAATTAAGCCGAAATAGTTCGCAATATTTTCAGGTTTTTTTGCATCTCCAAAATTTCCATGGAAATGTGTATCGTGTATTAGTGTAATTTGCTTACTTTTAGGTAAATGACCTTTAAAAAGCACACCCTTTTCACCACTAACTGGTGCCGGTTCTCCACTTCCACCTGAATGTGCTAAAACTGTTGTACTTAATAGAATTACCAGTAAGAACCAAGGTAAAATTAATAATCTCATTCTTTTAGCCATAACTAAACCCTCCATCTACCCATTTAATTTATTTGCGTTACTCCCAACAAGATTAAATGCCCACTCACCTCCTGAAACATTATCAAAATTTACTGATTAAAATATGTGAATACCAAGTTGTTAAAAGCATATTTACAATAAATTACATGTGACTTTTAAGAATATTCTAGGCAACTAATAATAATCCCTTCTTTATTAAAATAAATTCATCATGAATAAAAAAATTATATAAAAACAGACAGAATTCCATAGTGTTTAAATCATTTTTTTATACTCAGTTGACCTCTATAACTATTAAGAAAATTCATCAATAGTAAGCATTACAGGTATATGATTGTCTTTTTGGATGAGCAGAGCCACTTTTTCATTAGTTTAGTATTCTGAAAGTAAATTTGTATTCAGACTAAAATGCTGAAGGGTATACAAGACCCCATATTTTTAACAAAAGTGTTAAAGCTCAATGTTGATATTTTAAACGAAGTTGATTGAAGTGGAAGGACATGCGACTCCTCGATGCAGAGCTATAGAGGAATAACCGTTTCTTGTTTGATGAAATTGTGATATTTAGTAACAGACGTCCCGATTTCACCGAAGCATACTCTAGGAAGCAGTTCTATCGGTACGCCGGAGTATTGTCATGGAAGCCTATTCGGTCGTGCTAACCCATTTTCTTCGTGCGGTGAAAATTCCTATAAGTAAATACAATGTACTGCAGGAGCAGCGGTACAGGTGAGACAATGAAGGCGCAAGTGCCGAGTTGGCTCACCGCCCTCCCCTCGGAAAGTGAACATCCTGAAGCTGAAATCAACAAAAACGTTTAACAGAGTGAACAAAAAAAGAAAGAATTAAATAAATAATTCTTCCCTTTGAATATTAACCTATTTTTCCCTGACGTAATTACACTAGAACACCCACAAAAAATTCTTCATAGAGGGCCTGAACAGATCGAACTTCATCCACTTCTTTCACACCAAACATCATGCTTACTTCAGAAGATCCTTGATTAATCATTTCAATGTTAACCCCTTGGTTTGCTAATGCCTGAGAAGCTCTAGCTGTGGTGCCGACATTATGACGCATACCTTCTCCCACTACCATGATTAAGGCTAAATTATGCTCTACCTTCACTTCATCTGCCTTAAGCTCTAGTTGAATTCTGTTTATTATTTTCTCTTCAGTCGATTCATCCATCTGATCTTGCTTTAAGATAATAGTTACATCATCAATACCAGATGGAATGTGCTCGTATGACACACCAAAATCCTCAATTATTTGTAATAATCTGCGACCAAAACCCATTTCTCTGTTCATTAAGTATTTGCTCACATATATACTACAAAATCCTTTAGCACTTGCAATTCCGGTAACTGGTCCACTTTGGTAATTACGTTTACTCACCATTAATGTTCCAGGAGAAGAAGGGTTATTTGTATTTTTTACTTGAACTGGGATTTTTGCTTGGAAGGCAGGAATCAACGCTTCATCATGAAAAACAGAGAAACCAGCATACGATAATTCCCTCATCTCACGGTAGGTTAACTCGCGAATTTCTGTTGGATTGTGAATGAATTTGGGATTTACCGAGTAAACCGCATCCACATCTGTAAAGTTTTCATACAACTCTGCTCTTACACCGTTAGCTAAAATAGAACCAGTAATATCTGAACCACTACGAGAAAAGGTGACTACCTCTCCATTTAAGTTGTAACCAAAGAATCCCGGAACAATTAGAATTCCAGAGCGCTCTCTTAGTTTAATGAGACGATCAAATGATTCCGGCAGAACTTGGGCATTTCCAGGCTCATCGCTTACTAATAGACCTGCCTCTTTTGGATTTATATAGCTTGCTTCAACACCTCGGTGTTGAAAAAATGCGGTCACAAGTCTAGCTGTGTTATCTTCACCACTCGCTTTTACTGCATCTAAAAACCAGTCAGGTTTACTTTTATCTCCATTCAATACATTGACTATATTGTTGCGTATTTCTTCTATAATAGTAAGAGAAAGCTCTAATTCTTTGACAATCATAGCGTATCTCTCTAGAATTACATCAATTAAGTCAGTAACATCCCTATCTTGTAACACTTGGTATGCACACGTAATTAATAGATCGGTTACCTTGCCATCCTCTTCATAACGCTTTCCAGGTGCTGAGACCACAATAATTTTACGTTTAGGATCTGAAACGATGATATTAAAAACCTTTTCCATTTGTGCTCCTGTTGCTAATGATGATCCACCAAACTTTACAACCTTCATCTAGTCATCTCCCAAAACGTTTAAATTTTCCGATAATTTTTAAATCTTATTATTGAACAATTTGGTTAAATAATCAAGTCTTTTTCATAAGAAAAGATAGGTGTCAAAAAAAAGAGAGTCCTCGGGATTAAATAAATCTAATTTTGAACAGCGAGAGTGCATTCTAAAAACAGAACCTAATCTCCTCTTATTCAATTGCTGTTTTAGGATACTGTGTTGCTTTTTGACTATATCAACACGAATCGAGTTTAATCATTTCTGTTCCAAGACACTATCCACTTCTATCAACTTCGTTTGAAAAATCAACAGGGAGCTTAAACAGAGCCTAAAAATGAAATCAAATCATAGAAAACAGCTGCATTTTTTTACTTTATTG
>JBFILZ010000193.1:0-4880 GCA_041611945.1 Bacillus sp. (in: firmicutes) | reverse complement strand
TGTTGATTTCAGCTGCAGGATGCTCGCTTTCCGCGGGGCGGGCGGTGAGCCATCTCGGCACTTGCGCCTTCGGTGTCTCACCTGTCCCGCTGCTCCCGCAGGAGTCTCGCACCTTCCACTTCAATCAACTTCGTTTGAAAATCAACATTGAGCTTTAACAGAGCCAAAATATAAACAGAAGTTAAAAAAATAAAGCTTGAGGACTCCTCAAGCTTAAAAGATTATGTGGAACTTATCATATTTTATTAATGTTTTTTATTTGGTAACTTTTTACTTGGCATTCCGCCTTGACGTTCTTTATTTTTCTCGTCCTTTTCTTGCTTTTCATTTAACTTCTCAACAAATTCACTTGTATTCTCCACTTTTTACCTCCTCTGTTATAGAAACATGCCATTACTATAACCATTTATCTTGTGAAACATGCATAAAAGAGGAGAAAGGATAATGGGAGTTCTTTATTGGAAAGGGCGTCACCAGTCTTTGCATTTTCTACCTAGTAGTCTTTAGCGTCTTTCATTATTTTGACAAATTTGATGAATTTCCACGAAAAATGACTAGCCTCGACAATAAAAACTTGTTACACTACATAAAGTCAAAGTTTTAGAAAGAAGGTGACAGAAGATGCTACAAGCGCTCATCATTTTCATTGCCCAACTTTTATTTGTTCCGGTTCTTACATTGAGAACAATAACAATGGTCAAGGGAATGAAGGAAAAAGCTGCAGCTCTTGGGATGCTCGAAGGGGTAATCTATGTTGGAGCACTTGGAATTGTTTTTAGTGATTTATCAAATTATCTAAATATGGCTTCCTACGCATTAGGTTTCGGTGTGGGTATATATATTGGTCAAATAATTGAACAAAAGTTGGCAATAGGGTTTGTCTCAATAGAAGTAAATATTATGAATAGAAATGAAGGATTAACTAGTCACTTGAGAAATGAAGGTTTTAGTGTATCAACTTCAGAAGTAGAAGGAATGAATTCTGCTCGTAGATATCGACTTGATTGTACCGCTAGACGTGACCGCGAATCAGAGTTTATAAAGATTGTTAGTGAGTATGAACCTAGTGCGTTTATCGTATCGTATGAACCACGAAACTTTAAAGGCGGATATATTACCAAGGCCATGAAGAAAAATAAGTTGAGAAGTAAAGAGCAATTATAAAAATACAAAAGAGACCCTTTTGTGCTGCACCCCAAAAGTTAGAGTGAAATCTGACTTTTGGGGTGTTTTTTAATGGCGAAAGATGTGGAACTCTCGAAAATGCTATGGCATTTCCTTTATGCGGTGAGAATGTAAGGAAGCATATTCAAAGTCCTGCGGGAGTAGAGGGTCATTACCCCCCACTTTAAAAGCGAGCAACTATCAACATATTTGGTTATTAGTGTTGAAATAGTCAGCAAGAAACAAGGTGTGCGAAAACAGCTTTTTTCTATTGTTAAATCATCAAGTTAATTCCTAAACGAACTTGATGTAAGCGTAGTTGTGTGTCTCCCGCAAATCCCCCCTCGATTAGCAAGCATCTAATTATTTCATTATTTTAGTTTGTATCAGTAAATTAATGAATAGATTCAAGGAATTTAGTAGAATCAGATTCAGTTCTTTTAATTTTCCCACTCGAAACATATGAAAATATTAGGTATAATGTTATTTATTGAATGAATTTAAAACATTGAACCATTCATCTTATAATATGTGGATAAATCATTCGAAATATTAACTGGATATATAGTCGAAAGTGAGTGTTAGTATGGGACGTAAATGGAACAATATAAAAGAAAAAAAAGCAACGAAGGATAAGAATACGAGTCGTATTTATGCTAAATTCGGTCGTGTTATTTATGTAGCCGCAAAGCAAGGCGAACCAGATCCAGAATTAAATCAAAACCTTAAATTCATTCTGGAACGTGCTAAAACATATAATGTACCAAGAACGATCATTGATCGTGCGATAGATAAAGCAAAAGGTAGTTCAGATGAAAACTTTACTGAGCTACGATATGAAGGTTTCGGTCCAAACGGCTCCATGATAATAGTCGATGCATTAACAAACAATGTAAACCGAACCGCAGCCGAGGTACGGTCTGCATTTAGTAAAAATGGGGGTAACATGGGTGTTAGTGGATCGGTAGCTTATATGTTTGATGCAACAGCTGTCATTGGTCTAGATGGCAAATCAGCTGATGCTGTGCTTGAACTATTAATGGAAGCAGATGTTGATGTTCGAGATATTGTGGAAGAAGATGACACTGTTATCGTATATGCTGAACCTGATCAGTTTCATGCAATGCAAGCCGCTTTTAAAAATAATGGTATTACAGAATTTACTGTGGCGGAACTAACCATGATTGCCCAAAATGACATAACACTTTCTGAAGATGACCTTGTGAAATTCGAAAAATTGATTGATTCATTAGAAGATTTAGAAGACGTTCAACAAGTTTATCACAACGTGGACTTCGGTGAATAATTCAATGAAAAAGTAAAGCAGACCTTACAAAAGGTCTGCTTTATTTATATATTTAACTGATTGAAGAAAGGAGGGGCATGCATTGAACGAAAAGATTTCATTACTTGAAGCATATAAACAAACAGACTATAAAATCATTGGACACGGAAAAAGAGATATGCAAGTTCTGAAAGATGCATTTGAAAATGTTGAGGACTTTGAAGAGAGCGATATGTATGGTAGTGGGAAAGTCATTGAAGAATTTCAAGAGAAAATGGCCTTATATTTAGGGAAAGAAGCGGCAGTGTTTTTCCCTAGCGGAACAATGGCGCAGTTAATTTCTTTGCGAATTTGGTGTGATCAAAAGAAACTAAAAACAGTGGCCTATCATCCTTTGTCCCACTTAGAAATTCATGAAGAAGATGCTTTAAAGGAGTTACACCATATCAAGCCAATTTTACTGGCAAATAGAAACCGGATAATTGAGTTTGAAGATGTTGTGAATATAAATGAGGAGATCGCTTGTTTATTGCTTGAGCTGCCTCAGCGGGAGATTGGGGGACAATTACCTACTTACGATACTCTCCAAAAAATCTCTTTATATTGTCGCGAAAAAGGAATTAAATTACATTTAGATGGTGCTAGACTTTTTGAAATTTTGCCATTTTATCAGAAAACAGCTGCTGAGATTTGTAGTCTTTTTGATAGTGTGTACATTTCCTTATACAAAGGAATAGGAGGGATAGCAGGAGCGATTCTTGCAGGAGATTTGAACTATATAAAGGATTCCAAGGTTTGGAAAAGGCGCCACGGTGGCGATTTAATTAGTCTTTATCCTTATATAGTAAGTGCAGACTATTATTTCGAAAAGAGAAAACATAAAATGAATCAGTATTATGAAGATGCAAGAGAACTTGCAGGCTATTTTAATCTTTGTACTGCTGTGTCAACACTTCCGAAGGAACCAGTTTCAAATATGTTTCATGTTCATTTCCATGTACCTAATGATCAACTTGAATCAATTTTAGTTGATGTTTATGAAGAAACAGGGGTTGGATTAACAGGTAATTTAAGAGTATTGGATGAGACATCATGCTATTTTGAAGTTAGTATAGGAGATCTGTATTCTTATATCCCAAAAGAAGTACTATACAATGGGTTTAAGTTGCTAAGTGAAAAGCTAAGGAGACTTTAACAAACTACTTCTCTCTGTTTGAAAAATCCTGGTTTTTAACATGTTGTGATTTTTGTGAAAATGGCTCTTTTCTAAAAGATTGTTGTTTTCTAAATAAGTGATACTAATCTGTTTTATTAAGAAGTTGATTGAAGCGAAAGGTGTGATACTCCTCGAATGCCTGGGCAGAGCTATAGAGGAATAACAGTTTCTTGTATGACGAAATTGTAATATTTTTTAACAGACGTCCCGATTTCAGGAAGCATACTCTAGAAGCAGTTTCAATCGGTACGCTGGAGTATTTTCATGGAAGCCTATTCGGTCGTGCTATCGGATTTCCTTCGTGCCGTGAGAATTCATGGAAGTATATTCAATGTCCTGCGGGAGCAGCGGGACAGGTGAGTTCCCGAAGGTGCCAATGCGTTATTTAAGAGGCAAAAACAAGGCATTAGATAAAACTAATGCCTTGTTTTATCACCTATATCTATAATAATGAACAGTTTCTTAATTAAACAGAATAACCAATCCAAAGCTATTTTGTATTATCGGTCTTGTATCTCCTTAATACTTTTCCCACCTAAAAAAGCATGACCGGTCTGTAACGTAAGTATAGTAGAAAATCCATAGCGATTATAAACTTTTTCAATTCGATCATTAATTGGGTGAACCCATAGTTTTTCTAGCCGAAGGTTTTGAGCTTCTCTTTGTATATGTTGTAGCAATAAGCCGATTAATCCTTTTCCTCTATATTCTTCGATTGTGGCAACACTTTCTATTCTCCCTTGATTGCCATGAACAAATAAGCATGCTGTGGAACAAGGTGTTCCGTTATATTTTAATAAATAATGAGTATAACGATTATCATTGAATTCAGATTCCAACGCCTTTTCGCGAACTACTTTTCCTCCGAATTCTTTAATCTGACACTCAACCGATAAGGCATCTTGATAATTTTCAGTAGTTACTTTCTCTATTGTTACATCATTACTTAATGGCAATTGTATTACTTCCTTATTCCATAGCTGAATTGGCTGAGGAAAATCTTCAAACTGAAAACCCTTCTCTTTTAATAGAGCAATAAAGCTTGTCAAGGACTCTATGTCATATAAATAAAATCTAGGACTAATATTCAAAGCTTCATAAAATGAAATGACCTCATCGATAACTTTTTCAGGGTGGTCAGGTTGTTCACTCACATGGGCATGGTTTGCATCATAATAGTCAGGTTGGTGTTGGTTCCAAAACAAAACTCCCCAT
>JBFILZ010000192.1:0-4903 GCA_041611945.1 Bacillus sp. (in: firmicutes) | reverse complement strand
TTGGGAATATAGATTTGTTATCCCGTTAAACATAGCTGAGCGAACGGCTAGGCTTGATATAGTTTCGTGAGAAAGTAAAAAATCATCAATTTGGACATGTTGAAAATTTTTAATATGATTCTCATTCATTATTTCAACTGTTGTATGTATATGCTCACCAAGTCGTTCAATGGAAGTCGCGATAAGTAAGGATTTCCCATCAGCTAATTCTTCATCTTTTATTTGATCATCAGCAAAAAGTAAGACAGCTTTCGCCCTTTTCAAATTGGCTTGTTCCAATGTTTCATCCTTGGTAGCTTGTCCTCTAATATAATGCACACGTTCTTGTAAAAATGGAGCCTTTTCAAGCTGATCAATTATTACCACTTCTGTATCTTTTGTAGATTCTAATATTTCTTTTACAGCATATTTTGCCTTTTGTGACCAACCAATAATGACAATGTGATCTTCACCTTTAAATGCCATTCTTCCTTCCTCCCTTTTTCTCCGAAATTCAGAAAAGAATTCAACAATCTTACCAATTACTACACCTATTAAACCTATTCCAACAATATATAAAAATAATGCATATACCTGACCAAGGGTCGTCGTTGGGTAGTAATCTCCATAACCAACAGTTGTCACTGTTGTCATTACCCACCATAACGCAATAAACGGAGTAACGAAGGTCTCAGGCTCAATCCAATACATAATATAGGTACTACCGAAAATTAGGCTCACACTACTCCATAATAAAATCCAATTATTTAATCGAACTGCCTTTAATAGGAGTTTTCGGAATAATATCATAACATCCCTCCTGAAGTTTCTTCTACTAGCATACCAAAAATCAACCTATGAATATATAAATCAATGCATGTCTACAAAGTATCATACACTCTAATTTATCAATTATTGGTTATCGAGTCTTTTATTTTCTCATTAACCAAATGACAGATGATCAAAGAGCAAATAGTAACTTTATGCATTTTTTCAAAAAAAAAGCAGGAAGACTATCGAAATTTGTAGAATTAGTAATAAGTACATACATGAAGTACATATATTGTTTCAAATAGAATGGAATTTATTTTTACTATCAACAAAAATTTGATTGTATCATGAGTGAAAGATAGGCTTGATTATTGCATATGTCTGATATGTTTGTTGTAACAAAAAATACAAATAAACATTAAGGAGTGGTTTTTTGAAGCCTTCAACTTCCCGCATGCTTAATCGTATCAAATCAGTTTATATGTATATTAGTGAAAGAGGTACCGTGACGACGGATCAACTCGTCGATGAATTTGGAATTACTCAGCGGACCATTCAAAGAGATCTAAATGTGCTAGAATTTAATGATTTGGTCGAGAGCCCAAGCCGCGGTAAATGGACAACAACTGAAAAGAAAGTGAAGTTGACTTCGTAAAACACCCAAGAATATTCAAAAGTGAAATTTACATATTAAAAAAGGAAGGACACGCGTCCTTCCTTTTTACTTTTTTAATGGCTCTTTTAAACTTTGTGTTGATTTCAGCTCCAGGATGCTCAAAGCTTTTAAGAAAATATGACTTTATCCATTTATCAAAGAAGAACCATCTCGTAACCATTCGACTTCTTCCTCTGTGAGTTCACGATACTCCCCCAGTTCTAACGTTTCATCTAACGGGAGTGGACCCATTTTTATTCGTTGCAAATATATTACCTTTTTTCCAACGGCCTCAAACATCCGTTTTACCTGATGAAATTTCCCTTCGGTAATAATTAGTTCAATTTTAGAGATTGGACCTGACTCAATAATGGTTAATACCCCTGGCTTCGTTACATAACCATCGTCTAGTTCTACTCCCTTAGAAAACGCTGCTATATCAAATTCTGTAACATTATCATTAATGTGTGCAAAATAAGTTTTAGGAACATGTTTTTTTGGTGAAAGAAGCTGGTGCGCTAGATGTCCATCATTCGTTATGAGCAATAGTCCCTCTGTGTCTTTATCCAATCTTCCAACAGGAAAAGGGGCGAAGATTGAATCCTCTTCTTCTAGTAAGTCGATTACCGTTTGGTCATGTTTGTCTTCTGTCGCAGAAATGACCCCTTGTGGTTTATTCATCATTAAATAAATAAACTCCTTATACTCCACCATCTCACCATTAACAGTAACATTCTCTTGCTCCGGATTAACCTGTGATTTTGGCTCCTTCACTATTTTTTCATTAATGCGAACAAGCCCTTTTTTCAACAACTGTTTTACTTCTTTACGGGTTCCAAACCCCATATTTGCTAACAATTTATCAATACGCATTTTTTTACCACCTAACTAAATTCACTTTATTAGGCGAATGCCCCTCTCCACATTCGCTCTTAAGTCATAGACTATGTTGTTATATATTTTAAACCAAAGGAGAGATCATGATGAATAATCAAATGTATCCTATGCAATCTATGGATCAAAGACAACAGTTAGAAGGCTATCATTTTCCAGGATTCCCCGGCATTCCAGGATTCCCAGGCTTCCCGGGTGGTGGCGATACCGACCGCCGATTAGACCGTCTTGAGCGCCAAGTACAAAGACTAAATAATCGAATCGATCGTTTAGATAGACGTCTTGATAGAATCGAACGTCGTTTCGGCTATTACGGTGACAATTACTAATACTTTTTTTAAAAAGGCAATGGATTTTTATCCATTCGCCTTTTGTCTTTTTAAAACAGAAAACCGCGCACCTAGTAGTTTACCAGCTAAGTTTGTTCGATAGCTAAGGTATAAATAGATGCAAGACCCAGTTAATACACCTAATAAAGTTAATACAATAGCTTCCCATCTACCATCACTAAAAACGAGCCATGGATTTGATACCCATAGAATTAAGTTTATTCCAACTAACATTAAAAAGGAAATTACCACCATTAATGCTGATCTTTTTACAACCATCCTATAAGAGAAACTTGAATGACGTTTTATCATGGCTAAGCTATAAATAACAGATCCCAAATACCCTATTCCAGTTGCTAAAATCGAGCCAACCCCTTCAAACATTAATATAAGTGGCACATTAAATATGATTTTCAGAAGTAAGCCAAAACAAAGGCTGATTATCGCCAGTTTTTGTTTCTGAATACCCTGTAGTATAGCTGAAGTGATGGTAAAGAATGCAAATAATATGGCTATTGGTGCATAAATTGCTAGTAGGTTACTACCCAATTCGTCAACTTTATAAAACATAGCGTAGAGTTCGTCACTCAAAACAGAAAGTCCAACTACCGCTGGTAAAGTTAAAAAGAATACCACTTGGAATGACTGATTGATTTGAGTATGTAATAGATTTTGATCCTTATTAGTAAATGCTTTAGTAATCGCTGGTACCAACGTTAAACCAAATGCTGTAGCAAGAGAGACTGGGATCATCACGAGTTTAGGAATAGTAAATTGAATCATTGAAAGAACAAATTCCGATGTTTTCTCACTATTTCCAATGGATAGCATTGCTTTATGAAATGTAAATGTGTCTACAACTTGATACAATGGAATGGCTAGTCCTACAATTACAAAAGGAGCTGCATACCTTAAAAGTTCTTTAATCATCTCTTTTGAAGAAAAATCAGAATGGGTTTTACTCTGTTCAAGTAATAAATCCAGCCCCTCTTTGCGCTTTCTCCAAAACCAAGCCATCACAGTTAAACCACCTATTGCACCGATAAAAGCAGCAAAAGTAGCAAAACCAACGGCAACTGAAAGTTCTCCATCTGAAACTTCTATGATGAAATAAACGGAGCCTAACAGAAACACAATCCGAACCAGTTGCTCAATAACCTGTGAAATAGCGGTTGGTTCCATGGACTGATTTCCTTGGAAGAAACCTCTGATGATACTCATTACTGGTACAACTAATAGGGCAAAGCTAACCATCCTAATAACATTAGTCACATCTTCTACACTATTCAATAGATTTTTACCATCAAGAATTATGGTAGCAAGGAAAGGAGCGATAAGATAAAGAAGGGAAAATGAGAGAAAACCTGTAACCAACATTATTTTCATACCCAATCTAAATAATCTTCTACTCGTTTCGTAATCTCCTAATGCATTATATTTTGACACAAATTTTGAAACCGCCATAGGTACACCGATAGTAGATATACTTAGAAAGATGGTATAAGGGATATAACCGTATCCATAAAGAGCTGCACCTTGCTCTCCCACTAATGCAAAAAAGGGGAAAACATAAATCATACCTAAAAGTCTCGATATATAGGTACCAAGGGTTAAAATAAATGTCCCTCTTAATAAATTTGAGTTTGACATATTGGATCCTCCAAAACTTGAAACGAATAAGTAATTTTACCATACAATCTTCAAGAAAGAGAGTAATTTACCAGCCTGCTACTGGCTGCCGATTTAATGTAATATTTGTTAAGTATAAATAAGGTGTTTCTTCTTTCATTACTTGAAATTCCGTTGATGTAATGGCTATTGAAAATGTTTCATAAGCCTCTCTTTCAAGTAATAATTTTCCAGCATGTTTAAATTGAAAAACAATTGCAAATTCCTGGTTTTCTATTTGAAAACAAAAGATATAAGCATCTATGACAGAATCAAATAACCATGCGAAATCAAAGCTTACTATTTTCATTTGAATGATATTGTCTAACTCAGGTACACATAAAAGTAAAATTGAATCATTTTTCTCTTCTGTCCATCCAGCATCAAGAGGATAAAACCCTACATCTATTGTTGGGTTATAGTTGTTCATATAATCACACTCCATCCTTAATAATAGAGAAAAAATAACATTCAGCCAAGCCTGAGCTTGATTTTTCTTTTTTTACTAAACATGATATTCTCTTTATATTAATGATTGCGGAGGATCTTGTATGAAATTTGATGTTATTGTCATTGGTGGAGGGCCATCTGGATTAATGGCAGCTAT
>JBFILZ010000191.1:0-4992 GCA_041611945.1 Bacillus sp. (in: firmicutes) | reverse complement strand
GTTCCATCTCCATTTAGTAATTCAAGATCATCAATTTCACCAAACTTCCAGTCATCTCCTTTTTGATTCATCTCGATTCTAGCTCTGCCAATTGAAGCATGATTGCTTCCTACAATAAAATACGTATTGTCTTGGGCAACCACACTATTTAATAAGCCTAGAGACTCATGGAAGGATTGAGCTTCTCTGACAAATGTATCATTCAACCAGAGGTTTAATAGGTGATCTGTTTTCGTATACGTGTTTAAGGATTCGTTTTTTGTTTTTTTGAACCAAGAATAATCCCATGTTACATTAAGGTAACTACGTTTTACCAAATCAAACCAAAGAGGTGAAGGGAACAACTGATACGGTGCAGCAAGGTTGTTAATAATAGCTAATAGATTGTCATCAATGATTTCCCCACCTATACCTCCAATAATCCGACCAGTACCAAAAATATGCGCTGTTTTAGGTGCCCCTAAATACGGCGTTCCTAATGTAATCATTTTATGGATTTTGTTACTATTCCCGTTGATTAAATATTTTGATGCAACAAGCCCACCCATACTATGAGCGACAATACTTATCTTTGCATTTCGATTTTGTTCTAAAAGATTATCTATTTTCATTTCTAACAATCTAGCATTGACTGAATTATCAAGTCTCCAATCATAGCCAAACGGAACAACCTCATAACCTTCTTCTTCTAAACGATTGATCATTGTTGCATAATACTCACCAACTGGATCTCCAACACCTATTCGATCGAGTTCTGTACCATCTTCATTCATTGCTAGATGATCAATCATATGCTGGGCAAATAACCCATCCTCTTCTGTTGGCATCCAGACGCTATGATTTTCCAATTCATGATCCTTACCACAGCACCACTCATTATTTTCATGTTCATCAAGTGTAAATAAATTAGTACCCATGATTCCAGGTAAGAAAACAACGATTTCATTCGCATCGGTTTCAGCCCCGTATGCATATAACAAGAGATCATCATAAGCTCTCTTAGCAAAGTTCCAATTATATTGATAATTATGTTCCCAAGTTAAACCAGAGGCTATGATTGT
Source organism: Bacillus sp. (in: firmicutes) (assembly GCA_041611945.1). Taxonomy (GTDB): domain Bacteria; phylum Bacillota; class Bacilli; order Bacillales; family SA4; genus Bacillus_BS. The sequence continues at coordinate 3,931 of JBFILZ010000191.1, read as the reverse complement.
TCCTTTCCCAAAAGGATACTCAACTAAAGTAGGTGCATTGGAGTCCGCACCTCTTAATATGACATGTCCACCTTCAGGTAATGTTGCCTCTAAAATATATCGATGACTCGTATAATTATGATTTAAGTGATAATTACTTAGTCTCAACTTATCACTTAATTCACCTGTTATGATAGGGTGACTTTCATCCGCAATTATATTTCTGTACTCATACTCCCCGTATCCTATATCAACGTTACCAGGTAGCATCGTCCCTAACGTACCATAATTCCAACCTCGGTCACTAATGCCAAATAATAATCTCCCACCATTTTCAACATATTTTTCAAACAGCAGTTTATGTTCATTATATGAGTTGTAAAAGCTTTGGTTTTGATCATTAGATATAATAATTAACTTGTAATCTTCTAAACTAAGAGAAGTCACTTTATCAATACTTCTAACATCATAAGTAAGACCTAAATTACTTAAAACTGTCTGAGTCGAGTAGGTATTCCATGGGTTTACATTTTGTAAAATTAATATTTGATTATTTGATACCTCTTCTGGTATGTATTGCATAGTAAACATTCCTTCAGAGGAGTCATTTGATTCGTTTGATTCATGTTTAAATTCTTCAGGTGGAGTAGCCGTATCATACTCTGAATAATCACTTGTGTTGTTTTCTTCATCACTACCAACACCTGTTTCGGCAGTAGTATAAGGAAGAGCAACCGAAAACATAAGCACGAACATGATTAGGATATTGCATATCTTTCTCATAATTTGCTCCTTTCAAATTTAAATTTTTATAGCTTTTAGACTATCAATTACGTTCTATATAAAGAATAATTCGTTTATCATATAATTACAACGAGTGTTTTTGTCATATTTTGTATTTTATTGCTGATGGGGACAGGTTCCCGATTTGAACAGGAAGCATTGTGCGGAGAGCCGAAGGGACAGTCACATGGGACAATAGTTTTGATTGCACTGCCAAAAGTACCCTCTCCATTGACTTCTTTCCTTCGAAAACATGTACCTGAACCTGTACGCGGTAGCCCTCAAGCCCTTTTTAACCGATACTGGAAATTTTGACGATCACGAATTGCTCTGCTTTTAATGCGTTTATTGATTTACTAACTGAAATGGATGATTGTTAATACGATTGGAGATTAAAAGAGTGGGTGAGTGAATTGGTGGTTTTGAAGAGGACCGGCAGATTGTGCGGTTCTTTCTTTGGTATTCAACAACTGGTTTTAAATTTCTTCTAGTTTTCAAAAATATTTTAGAAATCAATCGAATGGGGTTGATTAGGAAAACGTGAGAACCGTCACCGTGTTTCTCAATGATTCTCGTAAACGTGTGCCCCCATGATGCTAAAAAGATAAAAATCAATATTTAGATTATCTCCAAATCCAAAACACTAAATCTCGTGCTAAACTGCTGGTTTTTATCTTTTCGTCATCATCAAAATGCAGTTTTGATTACTATGCGGTGTAGATATATTTAAAAGGGCAAAATAAATAAGCCCATCACGATGATGAGCTAAAATACATTTCTATTTATCGGGGCGTCACTGTGAACAAGAATTCGGGTGGCACTAGATTAAGAGTTTAGAAGTAAATAAGCTCGATTTTTCCCATCCTCATATCGTTTTACCTTCTCAGTAGAGGGAATTAATTGTAATAATCCTAACTTAATTCTTGCTTCAGGGTCGACCATTTTTTGACGGACACCTTCTTTGTGTTGGACTAACTTATCGATAGCATTCATCATAGATTTTTTCGAAAGGACAACTTGCTTATCCTTTGAGAATAATGAAACTACTATTTCATCTTGCGAACTTGTGGAAATTCTAAAATTTTCTTTCCCTTTAAAAGTCGGTATTATTTTTCCTACATGCAATAACTCGATTAATTCACTCCAAATTTCTTCATTTCGGTTCATTCTTGTGCCTCCTTTGAATAGTTATTCCTAGTTATTTACTGTATTCGTGTTTTATCGCACCCCCCTTAATTAGGATTATTTCCCATTTTATTATAACTTGAACTTCCTATCTGTAAACCATTTTCTTTTAAAACTCTAACTCTACTACAATTCCAACTTAGACCACGAGTACTGTCCCGGTGGATGGACTCTTCAAAAACACCGGGACGGTCATAGTGTTTGCTTCGTTTAGCCAAACGAAAGAAACAAGAGGTCCCAGTGTTTCCACAAAACTACGCCCTTTATTGATCAATATAGTCTACAAAAGCAACTTTTGTTTTAACTGCATTAGTTAGATTCTCAACTGCCTTAATTAGAATTCCATCTTCAAAAAAATTGTCAGGGTCTATATCTAGTTCTCCTGGCCAAGATACTGCCCACAACTCTTCATCAACAAACACCTGTTTAAATAATTCAGTCTCTTTCAATTTCTCTAACACACCATCCATATGCGGATAGTATATAGCTATAGTAACCCCACCAAAGTTACTTATTCGAGGCATTTCGCATCCACCACCATACATTAAATTGCATTTAATTGATATATTATCCATGTTAAATTTACTAGATTATATGTTACGGAAACGGTTCCTCCGTTTCATCTTCAATATTCTATAGCTAATTGTAAATTACAGTTTCTACTACTTGGCTTTTGAATTAGTAAGTATCAAACATTCTCAGTAACTGACACTATGTTCCCTGGAAAAAATCACTCAAGACCACTACGCCTTAAAAACCAAATTCAAAGAAACCCCAAAAATCCTCGCAGCCTGACGCAGCGACAACCCTTCAATCGCTTTTACTTTTCGCAGCACTTCAGTTCTTTTTATCTTAGGTAAACTCTTTACCTGTGCGAATTCGATTGGACTTATGCGTTTCTTAATTTCCAACCTGGCTTCTTCATCTGTTAGTCTATTTTTATACTCTTTATCTTCTAGACAATGATCATTATTTATTCTTTCATTAAATTCTTTGAATCTCTTTCTAGCTAATTCACTATCATCAGAAAACATGCTTAAAACATACTCGCAATCCAACAAGTTCTTTGGAAATGTATTTTTACCATAGTATTCACGACAGCTACTCCATCTCCATTGATCAGGTTGATGAACCATTCTAGCTTTAACTGGATTTTGGTGGATATATCTAACAACTATGAGTAGATATTTCTTATTTTCAACGCATTCACTTTTAAATCGATCCTGAAACAGATGTCCTGTTGTTCTGTATTTCCAGTTGTAGTGCTTGACATAACTTACTGCTAGACGCTTCATTGTAACTGAAATGTCTTCGTTCCCTTCTTTTAGTAACAGATGTACATGATTACTCATAAGACACCACGCATAAACAGTCATTTCATATTGCATTTTATATTTTTGAAGGATTTCCAGAAATCTTATCCGGTCATCATCATCATGAAAAATGTCCTGCCTATTCGCACCTCTCCAAATGATATGATAGATTCCGGTTTTACTTTTTTCTCTAGCTTCACGCGGCATAGCTTTTCTCATTATCCATCAAATTCATATTACCTTTTCCCTACCTTCACTTGTTCTTTATGATGATTCTCACGGCGTAAAGATATTGCCTTCCAAACAGATTCATCTGTAATTTCTCGGCTGCCTTCTAGGTCGGAGATGGTTCGTGCCAGACGTATGATTTTGATTTGAACGCGGTTGCTCCATTGTTGCTTGGATGAAACATGTCTGATCATTTTCAACTGACTCTCTTTTAATGGGCTGGTTGAGGATAACTTTTCAAAGGGGACCTTTGCATTTGTTACTTGGGATTGATATCGTTCATATTGTCTTTTCCGAGCCTCTTCTACCCTCATTCGGATTGCCGCGGAACTTACTCTTCCTTCTGAGGGGTGATCCAAGTTAACAGGTTGTAAAAAAAGAAGGATATCCATCCGGTCAAGAATTGGACCAGATATTCTGTTTTGGTAGGATTGGATTTGTTT
>JBFILZ010000190.1:0-5023 GCA_041611945.1 Bacillus sp. (in: firmicutes) | reverse complement strand
GTTGAATACCCGGGTTAAAACCCTAATGGTATTAGGAAACCTTGGTAAAAAGATAATTCCTTATATGTGGTTATACAAATTCTTTGCCTGGTGTTTAATGCCAAAGAAGAGGCACGAAGAATCTCGACTGCTCTTTGTAAACCAAGCAAAAAAATTATGTCAAAAAGAGTTTATAAAATGGTTCAAATTAACAACTGGAGTCGTACCACTGTTGGTACATTTTGAAAAAAATATCATTGATATCCCAACCTTATATGTAATGGGTGACGAAGATTATATGTTTCTACATCCTGTTCAAGAAGTAGTTAAGTATACTAAAGAGGCTACATTAAGTATAATTAATGACAGCGGACATGTCTGCAATGTGGATCAACCTGAAGCATTCAATAAAATATCAATCGATTTTCTTTTAATGTTTAACGAAAATAGACAACTTAAAAATGCCTGAGAATAGTAAGATTTAAAGTAGCAGATATTCAGGGTAATAGATCTCAAATAATAAAGGATATGTTTTCATTCATTTGAAAACATATCCTTTATTTTGTGGATTATTTAATACTTTCCCAAACCGTTTCATGGTGAAGTGCCATTACTATTAAGTGATTTTTTAAAAAAATTCTAAAGACTACTGCTGTCTTCGGAGGTCGAGATTTAAGATGTAATTATACTTTTGAGCATGCTTCAATTCATCAGTTAAGATTTCAAAGACCATATCACGGTAATATCTAGTTGGTAATCCAGCACGAATATCCCGATACCGTTCCATCGCACTTAATTCACCGAATAAGGCTTTTTTTATACCTTTAATATATGTTTCGGGTCTTTTGAAATCAATATCTTGATTGCTCGGTACTTCAAGACCGGTAAAATCACGGTAAATTTGCCTAAACATTTTATTATGTTTTCTCTCGTCGTTCCTTATTGAGGCGATAATATCCTTTTCTTCTTGTGACGGGGAAACACCGATTAAATAATCATAAAATAATTCATCTTCCCGCTCGTTTCCAATAGATTGTTTCACTATTTGAAGTGCCTTTTGAATAGATTCATTATACATTTGTTGTCTAGGATCATAATATTCGGTTCCATGAGAATAGTAGTTTGAATACATTTTCCACCTCTTTTAACTTATTTACACTATTTAAAGTATGAGGTAGGGGCCTAATCTGTTCATACACTCAACAATTAATATGTAAAAACACTACTAAATTAATATTGTGCTCTTTATTAGCTCGGTGTTCATTTCAGCTTCAGGATACTCATTTTGGAACATTCAATAATTTGATTTAGAGATTAAGAAATTATACAAGTAGAAAAGGTACTATTCTCTCAATTTTCGAGAAAATAATACCCTTTTTACTTTTTTATGGCTCTGTTAAAGCTCAATGTTGATTTTTTCAAACGAAGTTGATTGAAGTGGAAGGTGCGAGACTCCCGCGGAAAGCGAGTGCCTGCAGCCGAACTCAAAGTAGTTTAACAGTATCTACTTTAAAAGAGACTTTTTCAGTGGCCACGTAAAAAAAGAGGTGCTTTTTCTAGTAGTGATAACAATAATTACTCTCTTACTACATTTAACACCAAATGGAGAGTTAAGAAATTATCTTGTTAGGAAGAATTATACATTAGATTAAAGCATAAAAGATGTACATTATTCTCGATCAATTCCATGATTCTTCTTAAAATACTCTTTCGCCTCCTTTAATTTATCACTTGATCTTAAACCAGAATCAGGGACATAGAATGGTCGATGAATCATCTGTGCTTTACTGGTGACAATCGTTTCATTTATTCCTAGCTTTTTTAACTCCAAATAAAAGGCAGAATCTTCTCTAACAAATACATTGGGAATTTTCACATGTGACAAGAGACTTTTCCTGCAGAGGATAAGAGCTCCTAATGGTCCCCATTCCGTTTTTGTATAGTTTAAGGGTACAATCTTATTGGTTTTTCTTTTTAATATGTTTCCATCCATTATCATATGAGAACCAGCCATCAGTTCGCCATTTCTTCCGTCCTTAACAATCCCTGTAAATACAGAGTGGTCAGGATGCTCAAATATTGCCTCTTGAAAGGCTTCATACCAACCCTCTAAAATTTGCATATCATCATCGAGGGAGGCGATAATTTCGTGTTTAGATTTTATTTTTTCAAATAAATAGTGTCTTGCTCCTCCACAACCTACTCTTCCTTCATTAATCTCCTTTTGCTCATTGTAAACGAAAATTTCCATATGAGAATGGTCAACTTTTGATAATTCTTGTAGTATCTTTTCTTTTATTGGTTGTCCATCATCATTGTAAATATAAACGGTAAACGGTATAGAAATATGCTTTAACATTTGATGAAGGTTAAAAACCAACATTTTCCTTCTGTTACTTACAGTTGCAATCATAATTCCTAAAACTGTAGATTCCAAGTAATTCACTCCTCTAACTATTATTAAACAACTATTTTCTATATCTTATGCTCTACTAAATTGCTTGATATAAAAATGGGGATTCAACACGTCACTTATAGGAAAGTCTTACATATTAATAAACTATCAAAGAAGGAGGAGATCTATATTATCCGAAAGAGGGAGAAGGGCTTAGTTAGTATAATTGTGACTAATTTTAATCGCGCCGAATTTTTAGAAGAATGTCTAGAGAGTCTGCTAAAACAATCATACAAAAACATAGAGATTATTGTAGTAGATGATGCATCAACCGATACCTCATCTGATTTATTTTGCAACTTTAAAAAGAAAGTCGTTGATAGTAACCCAGAAATGAGAGATCGAATTATGGGAGTATCTTTACCTAGAAATGTTGGTTATGAAGGACCATTAACGATAGGAATGTTTTTGAGTAGAGGAGAGTTTATCGCCATTCAAGATTCAGATGACCTCTCACACCCGGAACGCATTGAAAAGGAAGTTAACTATTTAATAGAAAATAAACTTGATTTGGTAGGGTCTTTATATGCTGGGTTTACAAATAAAATCGGTGATGAATTTTTAAATTTAGAAAAGCCAGCCAAATGGATTCGTTTTGGAACAAAGGAAATAAAGCAAATATATGAAGAGAATGGGCATTGTATATGCCATGGAACAATCCTATTTAAAGGAAGAGTTTTCGATCAATTAGGTGGTTATACAAGAAAGTATCGGAAAGAAGCGGATTTTGAGTTCATTAGAAAGTGCGTCTTATATGGATTTAATACAGATAACATACCAGAAGTACTGTATTACTATCGGCGTCATGATCAACAAATGTCAAAAAAGTGAACAAGAGTGTGCAAGGCATACTCTTGTTACATAAATCTCCATCATTCTATAAAGAGCGAAGCTCCTCAAGCATTTCATCTGCATTTTGGAATCTAGCAAGTGGATTGGTATGAGTTGCTTTTTCGAGTATTTTCCTGAGAGGGGGTGAGATTTTTTCACAAGCACTATCTATTTCACCTGGAACCTCTCCATTCAGTAAATAAAGACAAAGACAACCAATGCTAAATAAATCGGACGCATTCGTTAAATGTGCCGTACCATGTCGGATAAGTTCTGGTGGAGAATATCCACGAGTACCACCTTTATGTTTTCCATTGTATTCTCCGTTTTCATCCTTTTTTACCGCACTACCAAAATCTATAAGTTGAATGGTCAAAGGATCGTTTAAATGCATAAGAACATTATGAGGAGAAAGATCACAATGCAATATACCTGCATCATGAATGGCTTTTAATCCTTTTAAAATTGAATAGATTACTTGAATAACAACATCTGGCGGTCGAACGTCACCATACTTATAATACCCAAGTCTTTCTCCTGGGTGTCCGCTCAAAACAATGTAAGCATAGTCTTCGGTGACAATGTAATCTTGAAATTCTATAATATTGGGATGTTTAGGACAGCTTTTTAGAATATTCACCTCATGTTTAGCCTCGTTCTTGTCAGACATTCTTTTCATTACGATTTTTTTGTTTGTTACGAGATTTATTCCCTGGAACACCTTACTTGTACGTCCTTTTCCTAAAAGCTTAGATTCTAATTTATAGTTATCAACTATTAATTCCATTTTAAGTCACCCGCTTATACCTAATCTCTCTGGATAATTGTTGAAATTATATTTATTAATTGTTTTGCTCTTACTTCAACAGTGTGGAATTGATGCACCATATCGTGACCTGCTTGGGCAATTTGAAGCCGTTCATCTTCATGTTCAAGATAATATTTTGCTTTTTCATAAAAATCATCTTCATTTATATGCACAAAGTGAACTCCTGGAATAAATCCTAGATCTTCTAATTCTCTAGAGGTAGGAGCAAGAAGTAATGTGTTACAAGCTAGTACTTCATAGTACTTAATTAGAGGGTACTTTAGTGTGGAATTATCAGTTAAAAAAATCTTCGCTCGATTTATTTCCTTTGCGTATTCTTCACCCACGAATACATTTTGTTCATTTTGTTCATCAACATCTCGATAGCCAGGATGTTTATATGAAAAAAAACCATCTTCATTTTTCATTCTTTCATAAATCTTTTCTCTTAAGGGATAATACCAATCTCTTCTCCCAATTAATAAATAGTCCTTCTCTTTTTTATAACGATAATCTTTGAAAATCGAAGGATTTATAAAATGTGGTAACCATGTCATTTTCTCTTTGAATTCCTTGAAAGTTGAGCGGAAAGCATCTCGATAGACAACGAATAAGTTTTCTATTTGATTATCTTTAATAAATTGTTTGCGTTTATCTAATTTATAGTGAAGATCATGAACAATAACACCAAACGGGATTAAGAGAGTTTCTAATCCTGTTATGGTAGGACAACGAGATTCTTTAAAATCATTGAGTAGAATGAAATCCGGTTTAGTAGGTAATTGGGTAAGAATATCATGTATATCACCTTTGTCGTACCAAACTGTTAATTCTATATGTTTTTTTAATTCTTCTATGAGATAAAATGGATTTCTTTCAACATAACGGCTAAAGTCTCTCGTAATAAACAACAAATGAAATTTCAAATATACTCCTCCTTTTTAATTATT
>JBFILZ010000189.1:0-5117 GCA_041611945.1 Bacillus sp. (in: firmicutes) | reverse complement strand
TTCTTGTTTTGAGAGAACTGGTAGGTATACTCTCCTTTTATTGCATATTCAGTAACAGTTAAATCTGTTTGATTGGTTTTAATTCTTACGCCGTTTCGATAGACATTGTAACTAGATACATTATCGGGTTGAGGACCTACTTCTATTTTTATGATTCCGTTTGTTGCTGATACAAGTCTAGCAGGAAACTCTATGCTATTAGCAGCAGTTACATGGACTTGCACCAGGCCATGGCCAAAAAATGTGTCATGGCCTGAATTGCCTAAATCAACAGCATTTTCTCTAAGCATTTGACGCAACTCAATATTTGTTCTATTTGGATATTCTTGCTTATATATAGCGAGAATACCGCTAACAAATGGAGCTGCCATGGACGTTCCAGTCATCCACGTATATCCATCTGCTTGACCATCATTATCCACCGCTAATGGAACAGTACTATATATACTTTCACCAGGTGCAACGATTTCTAATAGACTACCTGTGGCAGAACTCGATACCCTGTTACGAGAAGAATTTATATTTCCTACGCCAATTACACTCTCATATCTAGCTGGATATTCAACTGTATCATCCAGGCCATTTGAGGTACCGGTATTTCCTGCAGCCGCTACGATGAGAATTCCCTGTTTGTATGCTTGATCAATCATCGACTTCATTGCATTATTGTTATCTGGTGTAGATAGACTTAAATTAATAATATCCATTTTATTTTTTATAGCCCACTCTATTCCTGCTAAAATGGTCGAAGTCGTTCCATATCCTTTATTATCCAATACCTTCACTGCAAAAATATTGGCATCCGGGGCAGCACCTAAAGTTCCGATAGTATTATTAATAGCTGAAATAATCCCTGCCACATGCGTTCCATGCCCATTATCGTCATTATAGGAATTAGGGCAAGATGCAAGTACACATATCCCACCCGCAACCAATAAATCAGGATGATTCGTGTCAATACCAGTATCAAGTATAGCCACTTTTACACCTTTTCCTGTAAATCCAGCTTTATGAGCAGCATTTGCTTGAGTCGTTTTGATTCCCCAATCTACAATTTGACCATCTGCTTTTACCACTTGATCATAATGAATAGATTTTACTTTTGAATCACGAATAAGAAAAGGAATCGCACTTTCCAAAATGATTGCTGAAACTGCCTGTATCGATTCATATCGATTCGTAATTGTACCGCTAATTTGTTCAATTAGGTCTTCATCTATACTCTCATTAAATAGAATCACAACGTCAACTTGAGAAGAATTTGAAGCATATGACGTAGTTGTTGGGGTAAAACTAGCAAAAAGTAAAATGCTACTTATGATAATAATCAAACGCCTCATAAAAAACCCCTTCCAACAAATAGTCTCTACAAATAGTTTACTCAATTTCTATTAAAATAGCTTTATGAGATTAATGGAAACAATTAAAGACCTTTTTTATAAAGATGAGATAAGTCATACTTTTTTTCAGATTGATAATAGTCTAGTATGCCAAGATAGATTGCTTTTGCAGCCTTTAAGCGATATTCCTCTGAAGCAAGTTTCGCTGCATCTTCTTTCGAATCAACAAAACCTAACTCTACTAAAGAAGCTGGCATATTGTTCTCGCGTAAAACTTTGTAGTTACCATTTTTCACGCCACGGCTATTTAGGTTCCATGCTTCAAGCATTCTCTTTTGTATAAACCCAGCTAATTTCTTACTTTGTACTTCATAAGGGTTCGTTGCCGCAGCATAATAAAATGTTTCCGTTCCGTTGGCAATGCCATTAAAGGCGTTAGCGTGAATACTCACGAACAGACTCCCTTTTAATTGTTTTGCAAGATTAACTCTTTCAGATACTTCAAGTCTGATATCAGTTTCTCTGGTTAACGAGTAAGAAAATCCAGTGCCTGCAAATAAAGATTTTACCTTTAAGGATACATCTAGAACTACATTCTTCTCCTGTAATCCAAAACCGGAGGCTCCAGGGTCGTTCCCACCATGACCTGGGTCAATAATAATTCTTTCAAGTTTGAGTAAATCCTCTAAAGTAGGTACAGGCGATGGTGGAGGTGGTATCACTAATCCACTTAAATTAGATGTCTTAACATACCCTTTAAGAGTATCCATTTTTATATAGGCCCAATCACCAATGATGTGATGTACATTTACCTCTACACCCTGGTATAGCTTATTGACAATTTGATAGCTATCCACAGGACCTTCTCGTAACTCTAGTTCAAGGGATGACACATTCGCTTGATCAAAAGCTTCAGCCTGATAATTTTGTATAAAGTCAGGGTTAATTGCCCTTGCCAGTAGTACTGAGAGTTCAGAACGCGTAATAGGTCTGTTGATACCAAACGTACCATCCTCAATTCCATTAGAGATCCCTTTAGCCATTATGACTTGAGCCGCTAAAGGAATGGTAATTTCATTTGTACTGTAACCAAAAGCTCGACACATTAATACAGCCATTTCTCCTCTTGATAGTACTCGTTCAGGCTTGAAAGTTCCATCAGGATATCCGGAGATAATACCTCTTTCCACTGCTTCTTGTATATAACCTGAAGCAAAATGGTCTGCTTTTACATCTGGAAGGGTTGAGGGTCTTTGTGTTCCATTTAACGATAATGTCCTTCCAATCATTGTGGCAGCTTCTGCTCTAGTAACATTCCGTTCTGGAAAGAAGTTTATCCCTTCCCCCTTTACAATTCCACCTTTTGCTATATATTCAATTCCTGGTTTCGCCCAGTGATTAGTTCCTACATCGGTAAATTCAGTTTGAGCAAGTGATTGGTTGTAATCTAAAAAGAATAGCCCTACTACCAACACAACTACAACTACAAGCTTCCATTTCATCTGCTGTCTCCCTTCATCTGCTTACATTTTCTATCATTCTACCATATTCGACAAACATTTCATTTAAGTATTTTCACTTGGTCTAAATTGGTAAAAAAGACCTGGCTTTCGATTTGAAGTAAACAAAAATAATCGCCTGAGGCATCTCAGGCGATCATTTTTATCAATATTATTCTCTAATTACTCTTCAATCGTTCGATATGAAACTTCGCTTCAGACTTACACGAATAATCAATATCAGCTATTCCCAACCTTTTTATGAGTGAATCCAATTCAGTTATTTGCTCCTCAGTAGGTTCTTCTGTCAAGGTTTTAGCAATCACTTCATTCATCTTTATGGCAAGTTCCTCGTGGAAGAGTGGGTTTGATTTCACCTCTTCATCAATTGTTCCATACCAAGAAGAATGTTCAGTAATATACGCTTTCCATTCCTTCATAAAGGTTTCAGGATTGTATTTATTTTCACTCCATTTTATCGTTTTCATATACTGTTCAAACGCAATTCTAATTGAACGCGCTATGCTAATTTTTACACCATGTGGAAGATTATTTAACAAGACAGCGTTACCCCCGATTTCATCATATATTCAGTTATAATACCATAAATCATATGTATAGCAAAATCAGCCAAAATAGCTATTTAAAAGTAGTCAATACGTTGAGTTTATTTTACGGACGGAAAGACTCGACTGACTGTTCATTTATGCCGAAATAATGCAAGATAGCTTGTACGATTCGATAGGACGCCTCGCCATCCCCATATGGATTAGAGGCTTTTGACATCTTCTCGTATTCAAGTGGATTGTTAAGTAATTCGTAAGCCATTTGATAAATTGTTTCTTCATCTGTTCCAGCGAGCTTTAAAGTTCCTGCTTCTATACCCTCAGGACGTTCTGTCGTATCACGTAAGACAAGTACAGGCACACCAAGTGAAGGGGCTTCTTCTTGAACTCCTCCAGAGTCAGTAAGGATAATATGCGCTCTCGCGGCAAAATTATGGAAATCCAATACACCTAAAGGTTCAATTAATTGAATGCGAGGGTCATCTCCAAGAATTTCATCTGCCACCTCACGAACAGCTGGATTTAAATGAACTGGGTACACTACTTGTACGTCATCATGCTCATTGACAAGCCTTTTAATCGCTCTAAACATATTTCTCATTGGTTCACCGAGGTTTTCACGACGATGTGCCGTCAAGAGAATTAGTCGATCCGTCCCAATTTTCTGTAACACTTCATGTGTATATGAATCTGTTACGGTAGTTTGTAAAGCATCTATTGCCGTGTTACCCGTAATGTAGATGGATTCCACTTTTTTGTTCTCCGCTTTTAGGTTTTCAAATGATTGCTGTGTTGGTGCGAAATGAAGATCAGCCATCACACCTGTCAGCTGACGATTCATCTCCTCTGGATAAGGTGAGTATTTATTCCATGTTCGAAGTCCTGCTTCGACATGCCCAATCGCCTTTTGATTATAGAGAGCCGCTAAGCTTGCTACAAATGTCGTAGTCGTATCGCCATGAACGAGCACGATATCAGGATTAACATCAGAAATCACTCTTTCAAGACCTTCCAGCGCACTGATAGTTACACCCGTTAGTGTTTGCCTGTCCTTCATAATATTCAAGTCATAATCAGGATTAATTTTAAAAATCTCTAGTACCTGGTCTAGCATTTGTCTATGTTGGGCCGTCACCGTTACAATCGGCTCTATGATGTCAGGGTATTTTTTTAATTCGAGAACAAGTGGTGCCATTTTAATAGCCTCAGGTCTTGTCCCAAAGACAGTCATCACTTTAATCTTCTTCAAAATTCCACCTATCTTCTATGTGAAGTTTTTTCTACTATATAATAAATTACCATAAATGAGTTATTTCTACAATTTCTCTCATCTTTTTTAACTTTTTTGGTAAGTAATGTATTTTTAAGCGATAGTTATAATTACACAAATGTTACTTGTTCTGGAGAATACGAAACATAAGATGTCCCGTCATAGGTCGATTCAACTAGGTCCCTAGTCCCGAGGATTCATGTGACTATGTGGGTCTCCTTGCAGCCAAAGAACTACAATTTATCAGCACTTTACTAAAGACTTATACCTGAAATTTACTATTCACCCTACTTAACTATCGGACGGCCAATCGAGAAATATATTATTTCATTTGATTTTATTTGATCAGGGGTATAACAATTTCTTCCGTCAAACAGGATTGGTGTTTTCATTAACTCTTTATACTTATTTATTGGAAAGTCTTTTATCTCTTCCCACTCAG
>JBFILZ010000188.1:0-5125 GCA_041611945.1 Bacillus sp. (in: firmicutes) | reverse complement strand
GGTACATGCAGCGATATTTACGATGGAGAAAATTGTGGAAGAATCTGAGTTATCCCGACTTTCTCTCAGCAGTAAGAAAACATATGTGTATCCTTACATAAGTCAGATTCTTGACGTAATTACTAGTCAATCAAAAGAGGCAAAGAGTATAGCTAAACCATTATCAGCCGAAGCGTTGTTAGTTGAGACGAAGGATGAAATAAATAATCTATTGTTTTGCGGACATGAATTTCAATATGATCGCGTACTTTCATATATTTTAGTATGGAGTGCTTTTCTAGATCGTGATGAATGGATTGAAGAGGCTAGGCTGCATCTCCAAAAGAAACAATCGTCTTTCATTAAAACGAAAGATGCTTTTGCAGTTGATTGTCAATTTGCCTTAGCTCATTTTTCCTACCTTCAAAAGGATGATGAAGAAGCCATAAGGCTGATTAAATTGGTTCAGGGAAATGTACTCGACTATTGTCCTTACTGGATGGGCGAATTACCTGAAACACTGAACATGGTGCGTCAACGTCAATGGCTGGATACGTCCTTGGTCCTGTTAAAGGACTACAGTTTAAGCTATACCGATTACTATTCGAAGCGAGCGACAGTCAAACAGTTTCTTCCGTTGTTCAGGGAATATTCTCTTCAAACTCAAAATGGCTCTTTCTATATTGAAGCAATGAAAACCCTTCTTCCCTATAGCTATGCTGAATATAATGAACACTTATTGGAAGAGGAAGAATTTCACACATGGACGGAGTTACAGATGCTTGTTGGCTATGATATCTCAGATCTCGGTAGAAACATCATTAAACATATTGAAAAAACGGACCGCTCTGTGCTACTGCCCCTTTATCATAAGGCAGTGAATGATGCGATTGGGCAAAAGAACAGGCCGGCCTATAAATTAGCTGTCCGCTATTTAAAAAAGCTACGCATCCATTACAGGCAGTTAAAACAACTCGAGCATTGGGATGAATTCATTGAAAAATTATCCCTTAAGCACAAACGACTTCGTGCATTTCAAGAGGAATTAGAGAGAGGAAAGCTGCTTCATGATTGAAATGAAAACCTTGAATGGAAAAGCTGAATGGATTGATTCAAAAGGAATTTTTCTTTGGGTAGAAAATGAACTAGGTCGTGCCATACCTACTGACGAATGGATAAATATGGCTTTTGCCAAACATAAGGCCACATTTTATGGAACGTTCTTGAAAAAACAGGAGTTGAATCGAAATGAAGGCATCCTTCTCTCCCCGTGGATCGCGCTTCATTACTTTTCAGATGACCATCATAACTCTCTGTTTCCCCTAGTCTGGATGGATAAGGCTAGCGAGATACGAGAGAATGCTCCCGCATTATTGGAAGCCATGATAAATGGTCAGTTCATGCCCGATTTTAACAATTGGAAGGAAGGCATAATCGGCTTTAAACTAACGGATATGAAGCTTCCTGAATCAATGGAAGCTTGGTTTAGCCAAGCAATTGGTGAATACATTGAAACCGTTCCGGAGCTCCTTCAATTGTGGAAAGGGCTTCAGTCTCGATATCCACTTTTGAAAAAAACGGGGGTAGTTGTAGACGAAGAGGATTGGCTCTTGAAGATTGGTTGGCAAGAGGATTTGTCTCGTTTCCGGGTTGGATTACAACTTGAAGAACCACTCGAAGAAGGCGAAGATTGGGTATTGTCTGTTATTCTACGAGATAAGGAAATGCCCGATGAAATCATTCTTCTACACGAAATTCGAGAGCTAGCTAGTGAAGATTCTTTCGCCATTGATAAATCCATTGAACGAATGATTGCCATGGTCCCTTGGCTTAAAAAGGATGGAAATTTTCGATCATTACTTACTGAGCTCGAGGCCTTTGACTTTTTGACAGAGGCAAGTTCGAATTTGACGAATGCTGGAGTTGAAATTTTGCTCCCCTCTTGGTGGCAGGCCATTAAGGATTCACAGCCTTCATTAAAAGCGAAGGTGAAAAATAATCCGAGCACATCAAGGCAATCCTTTGTCGGAATGAATGCTATTATGCAATATGACTGGCGATTATCGACAAATGGTATTGAAATTACTGAAGAAGATTTCTCTCGCATGGTTGATGAAAAAAGACGCTTGATAAACATTCGCGGTAAATGGATCCGATTAGATCCTAGTTTTATCAAGCAGGTTCAAACGATTATGCAAAAGGCCAATCGTGAGGGACTTCGTTTCTGGGATGTTTTAGAACAAGAGTTATCAGACGAGGATCGAATTCAAGCTGTTGATGAACTGGATGGCTCAGAGGTTTTCCGGCATATTCAGATTGAAATGAATGAGCAATTATCAGGAATGATTCGGAAGCTTACTGAAGCAAAGGAACTTCCTCCGGTTGAAGTTCCTACTGGATTCCAAGGATCCCTCCGTCCATACCAGCATCATGGTGTTGAATGGCTGATGTTCTTACGCAGCTTCGGATTTGGTGCCTGTCTGGCTGATGATATGGGTCTTGGAAAAACCATTCAAATGATTACGTATTTTCTACATGTGAAAGATTCTGAGAAACCTGAAAAGCCTGCATTAATTATATGTCCAACTTCTGTGTTAGGTAATTGGCAAAAGGAACTAGCTAAGTTTGCACCAACACTGAAAGTGCATTTACACTATGGATCAAATCGTAAGAAAGATGATTTTCTACATGCTCTTGAAACGGCTGATATTATTGTCACTTCTTATGGACTTGCCCACCTAGATGTCATCGATCTGCAGGAAATTCAGTGGAGTACGATTTGTATTGATGAAGCACAAAATATAAAAAATGCAGACACGAAGCAATCACGTTCCGTCCGAAGTCTAAATGGCGACCATCACATAGCGTTAACGGGAACACCAATGGAAAATCGACTTTCCGAGCTTTGGGCGATTTATGATTTTATTAATAAAGGCTATTTAGGAAGTCTTCATCAATTTCATAAGCGGTTTGTTGTTCCGATTGAACGTGATCATGAGGAAGAGAAGGTTCGTCAGCTTCAAAAAATGATTCGACCATTTTTATTAAGACGGACAAAGAAGGATCAGGATGTTGCTCTCAATTTACCGGATAAGCTCGAACAAAAGGAATATGTCTCCTTAACGGTTGAACAGGCATCCCTTTACGAACAGCTTGTACAAGATACCTTCTCTCAAATTGAACAACTAACAGGTATGCAGCGTAAGGGCTTGGTATTAAAGATGCTTAGTAAATTGAAGCAGGTTTGTAATCATCCGAGTCTCTATTTAAAAGAAGAGAAACCTACAGACATACTTAGCCGCTCTAATAAAATGGAAAAACTGGCTGAACTGGTTCAACATATTAATGATCAAAACGAAAGTTGCATCATTTTCACGCAGTATATAAAGATGGGAAATATTATCCGTGAGTATTTAGAAAATGAATTTAAAGAACCGGTTCGTTTTCTTCACGGGAGTACGACAAAGGTTGAACGTGACAAAATTATTCAAGATTTCCAAGATGAGAAACAAAAGTTCCTTATTCTCTCATTGAAAGCTGGAGGAACAGGGCTCAACTTAACAGCCGCAAACCATGTTATTCACTATGACCGCTGGTGGAATCCAGCCGTTGAGAATCAAGCAACTGATCGCGCTTACCGGATTGGACAAACAAAATTTGTTCATGTACACAAACTCGTCACCTCTGGAACGCTTGAGGAAAAAATAGATGAAATGCTCGAGAAAAAGCAACAGCTAAACGAGGAAATCATCCAAAGCGAGGGCTGGATTACCGAACTCTCAACTAGAGATCTCCATGAGTTATTTTCATTACGTTCTGATTGGGGTGAGTAATGGTGGCTAAAAAACAAGAAAAACCAGTAGAAGTCATCGATCCAAAGCATAAGAATAAAGCCAAGGAATGGCAGGAGTTCTATAGCACTTTGGCTCGAAAGCTTAAAGCTAGCAAATAATAAAGTTACCTCTATCAGTGAATTGATAGAGGTTTTTTTGATTTGATTGGTCAGAATTTGATGGGATTTTTAGAAGAGGAACGCAATGACTGCCATATACTGAGGGGGGAGTGTGGTGGATTGGGATTGGGTTAATCGATACGAAATTAAACTGGTTTTGTATTTTTTTGCAGAAAGATAGTTTTTGTGAGAAAGTTAAGAATATATTTAAAGTTTACCAAGGAGGGGAAACGTGTTGAAAAAAACATTACTATTAACAGCGTTATTATTAGGAGCAACAAGTGTCGCACAACCAATTTCTGTGCCGAATGTAGAAGCGGCGTCTTCTGTAAAAGTATTTCCTGATATTCAAGGGCATTGGGCTCAATCAGATATTGAGGTTCTTGTGAACTCAGGGGCGATTAATGGGTTTGAAGACGGGACCTACAGACCACAAGGAACCATTACAAGAGCACAATTCAGTAAAATCCTTGCTGTTCTAATGGGTTCGGAATCGACCAACCTTGCATTTTCAAATATGAAAAATCATTGGGCAGGTAAATATGTGAATGGGTTAGAGGATGACGGGATAATTATTGCTAGTGAATATCCAAACGGATACAACCCTGAGCAGAAAATTTCTCGACTAGAGATGTCTAAAATGATTGCAAGAGGATTATCAAGTGGAAATTCATCTTGGAAGGCTACATTTAATGGATTTGAAAAACTTAAATACATTAAGGTTCCTTTCAAAGACAAAAGTAAGATAAGTATTTCTGACATGCCATATGTTGCTCTAGCAAATGGTTCAGGAATCGTTCGAGGACGAACTGATGGTTCTTACGACCCGCAAGGTCTAGCTACTAGAGGTGAAGCTGCGACTATGTTAAATCGGTACCTTAATGCAAAAGGAATGACACCGGCAATAGACGAATTAGTGAATCAGTACAAGGGCGAAAAGTCTATTCATGATTATTCTAAGTCTGAATTTGAAGGTTGGATTGATAAAGATTCTGATTTAAAGCGACTAAATAACCATCCGATTGTAAATGATTTTCATAGCACTTTAGAATTAAGTAATAAATCTTTTCTTAGTTCTAGGTTTTCATCTCTTGTTCCAGATGTATAGCCCCTTTTTTTTGCTTCACTCCAAGGTAGCCCTGTTGTTTCTTGCCAAATTTTCCAGGTTTCCAATGACGACGACTGCGGGGCTGT
>JBFILZ010000187.1:0-5181 GCA_041611945.1 Bacillus sp. (in: firmicutes) | reverse complement strand
GTTTGTATCGAATCTCCTTCACTTGCCATTGAGGAAAAAAGAGGAAGATACGTTTGAAATAAAAGCTATTGGGTTGTTGAAGTTTGTAGGCTTGGAAGATAAGCGTAATGAATTAGCAGAGAATTTATCTTATGGAGAAAAAAGATTAGTTGAAATCGCTAGAGCTTTAGCGGTAATGCCGGCATTACTTATCCTAGATGAACCTGCCGCAGGGGCAAGTAAGATTGAGATTGAAAAAATTAATAAAGTTATTCAACATTTAAAAGATGCTGGGCTATCTATCATATTAATCGAACATCATATGGATATCGTCATGAACTTATGCGACACGATTACGGTTCTTGATTTTGGAAGGAAAATATGTGAAGGTCCACCGAAAGAAATTCGAACTAATCCAAAGGTTATTGAAGCATACCTTGGAGGAGATGAGGTGACAAAGCTTGTTAGTGGTGAATAATTTATCTGTAAACTATGGTCAAGCAACGGCATTAAAAAATATTAATCTAGAAGTTCACAAGGGTGAAATTGTTGCAGTAATAGGTAGAAACGGAGCGGGTAAAACAACATTATTAAAGGCTCTTACTGGTTTGGAAAAAAGCAAAGAAGGAATCATCACATACAAAGATGAACCGATTACCAATTTAGCTGCCCACAAGATCATCCAACAATATAAAATTGCTCATGTACCTCAAGGCAGACAAATCTTTGGAGATCAATCGGTAGAAGATAATCTTGTTCTAGGAGCCTTTACAATTCGAAATGAAAAACAGAAAATCAAAACCTTAATTGAGAGAGAATTCGAAAGGTTTCCTAGATTAAAAGAAAGAAGACAGCAGCAAGCTGGGACTCTAAGTGGAGGAGAACAGCAAATGCTGGCCATGTCACGAGCGCTTATGTCTGATCCTGAATTTCTAGTGTTAGATGAGCCTTCTATGGGACTTTCACCACTTATTGTAAAAGATATCTTTGATACACTAAGACAATTGAAAAAAGAAAATAAAACAGTTCTCATTGTGGAGCAACTGGCTAAGGCAGCGCTGTCTATTTCAGACCGGGCCTATGTACTACAAACAGGTGAAGTTGTCCTGTCAGGTCTATCAAAGGACCTACTACATGATGAAACCTTGCTTGATGTGTACTTAGGAGCATCATAAAAGAGATAATTAATTGATGCCAAAATGTTTGGAAAAGTAGGAATGAAGGGCATGCTATTCAATTGCTATAGACGAAGAATTGAACTCGATAAAACGCTGATTCAATCAAAAAAGAGTGGGCTGTTTTCATAGTGAATGTTTTTAGCAAATATCATTATGTAAACAAAGCTTGATAGTAGCGAAAGGTTTGATACTACAGTGCGAGTAAATGCCCATTCTACTGTTAAATAATGCTTTTACTATCATGGGATAGTAGAGTAGCGATCAAATGAATAGAATGATAGATTGCAAGTCATATGAAAATCATCTAATTAGGTAGTATACCTCTCACATATGAAAGTCAGAAAGGAGGATGGCGCTTGGTTGAAAATAAAGTTGTATTCATTACAGGTGCTGCTAGAGGAATCGGTTTTGAAATCGGAAAATCCTTTGCTGAAAAGGGAGCCAGAATTGTCTTATCAGATTTAGACGAAGATAGTGTAGTAGCAGCAGCGAAAGATCTTCAGGATCAAGGGTATGACGTGATCGGGATTAAATGTGACGTAACCGAAGAAATTCAAATAAAAAATGCTCTCGACCAAACCGTTGCCCATTATGGAAGAATTGATTGTTTAATAAATAACGCTGGCCTACAGCATGTTTCTATAATCGAAGAATTTCCATCTGAGAAATTCGAATTATTGATTTCTGTCATGTTGACTGCCCCTTTTAAGGCGATTAAACATGTATTCCCTATTATGAAGAAGCAGCAATTTGGCCGAATTATTAATATGGCATCTATTAATGGATTAGTTGGATTTGCTGGAAAAGCAGCCTATAATAGTGCGAAACATGGTGTTATTGGTTTAACAAAGGTTGCAGCATTAGAAGGAGCTGCCCATGGCATTACGGTCAATGCCGTTTGTCCAGGGTATGTTGACACACCACTAGTCCGAGATCAGTTAACGGATTTAGCGAAGACGAGGAATGTACCATTAGAAAGAGTGCTAGAAGATGTTATTTACCCTTTAGTGCCTCAAAAGAGACTTCTAACAGTGAATGAAATAGCTGATTATTCTATGTTTCTATCAAGTGAGTTAGCTAAGGGCATCACAGGTCAAGCATGTGTAATTGACGGTGGCTATACAGCTCAGTAGAGTCGTGTAAAAGAGACAATTTGAAGAAAATCATTCATAAACCATCCGCAACTCGGATGGTTTTTCTCGTTTCAAATAGCTGAATTACAAGTAAAAAACTCATTTCGATTGAGGAGTCGGTCGAAAAAGTGAAACTTTTACAAAACTTGAAACGTAATAATAGTAAGGGTATTTCTAGTTAGAAAGGGTGAAAGCAATGGAAACAGAAAAATTCATACCTAAACAGCATAATAAGGCACGCACGCTATTCCGAGTAATTGGACCATTATTTCTTTTGGTTGGAGTAGGCTGCATCACAATTGCAATGTATGACTTTTTTACAATTCAAGGATTTGCGCAACCAAAATACTTTTGGCTATTTTTCGTTGCCATGCCATTTTTATTTATCGGATTTATTTTAACGGGTTTCGGATTTGGAAGTTCGGTAGCAAGATACCAGAGCCGAGAATATGCACCAGTTGCAAAGGATACCTTTAATTATTTGGCGAAAGAAACGACAAGTGGTGTGAAAAATATTTCTAGAGCGATTCAATCAAGCCAATTGTCAAAGATAGAGTGCCACAGCTGTCATCAACAAAATGATATAGATGCTAAATTTTGTGATGAGTGTGGAGAAAAGATGATGAAGAGTTGTCATAGTTGTCGTAATGAAAATGACCCAGAGGCACGTTTTTGTGACAATTGTGGAACATCACTGCAAGATATTGATGTCGTGTAACTTTTTTAGCTGAAATGGTCATTATTTTACAAGATGAGAGTAAAGTGAACGAAAACTATCAAAAAACGCTCTGATCTACGTGGTTGTACGATTCCGCGCAATGAACTTGAGTTTGAGATCAACAAGGATTTAGAACTGAGCCAAACGAAAAAAAGAAATTCCAAGGATTGATCCCTATTTTGTTTAGGGTCAATCTTTTTGTATGTTTAATCCGCTTATCTTGATACACTATCAATAGTAAAACGTTTAACATTTCGTCAAGAAAGAATGGAGTTAGGGAGTAGTGAATAAAGCGTTATTTGTTTTCTTATTATTAGTGACAACTGGGCTTATGGGCTCGTCTTTTGCTGTAGGTAAAATAGGGCTAACCTATATCTCCCCTTTGTTATTAGTGGGTATACGATTTACGTTAGCCGGTGTATTGATGGCGTTGATTGTACGTTGGTTAAAACGACCACATCCAAAACAAGAAAAAAAGTGGTATCAAATTGTAACGATTGGTTTCTTTCAGACGACAGGGGTTATGGGTTGTATCTTTCTAAGTCTCCGGACGATTTCAGCAGGTGAGACTTCCATTTTAACGTTTACAAACCCCTTGCTTGTGGTGATATTCGGAACCCTCTTTATGGGGATGAACTATAGGCGCATACAGTGGGTAGGTGTCAGTTTAGGTATTATCGGTGTTTTTATTACATTAGGAGCAAGTCTAGATATTCGGCAAATCGGAACGATATTGGGACTAATGAGTGCTGTTTCTTGGGCTATAGCGACATTATTAGTAAAGAAATGGGGTTCTTCTTTTGATACATGGGTGCTAACAGCCTATCAAATGCTGTTTGGGGGCTTACTTTTATTGTTCCTAAGTTTTCTAACTGAAAAAGTTCATTTCACACTTACTCCTTCAGCTATTTTTATTATTTTGTGGCTAACAATCATG
This sequence comes from Bacillus sp. (in: firmicutes), assembly GCA_041611945.1. Classification (GTDB taxonomy): domain Bacteria; phylum Bacillota; class Bacilli; order Bacillales; family SA4; genus Bacillus_BS. Next base: position 1,236 of record JBFILZ010000187.1, on the reverse strand, counting down.
GCTTCAATTGTACAATTTGCACTTTGGTTTTTTCTTTTACAAAAGGAAGACCCAGGGAAGGTAAGTTCCTTCTTATTTCTTGCGCCGTTGTTTGGTGTGATTTCTGGCTGGCTGATACTGAATGAAGAACTTCATTTGTACACATTAGTAGGTGGTGCTATCATATTGGCAGGAATCTACCTCGTCAATAAACCGCTGAAAATGAAAGAGAATAGTAGCAACTAGTCAACGACAGTTTCTGGATAAATAGAAGTCTCTGTTGTCGGAATGAATTGAATGGGAAAAAGAAAAACTGATTGTGACTGAATGTACTGTTGCAGTATGGTGAAGAGTTAAAGAAACGGTAGGCTTGAAGAACGATATAGAAGGAATTCCCTATCTAATCATCACAATGTTTGCTACGATTATTGTGAGTAGAAGATTTGTTTCAAAATAGACTAACGTAAATTGTTTCGAGAAAGGAATAGGATATGAACGAAAAAACTGCACAATATTGGATAAAAAATCTTGATTTAATTGCCCATCCAGAGGGTGGATATTACAAAAATACATATGCTTCAGAATCAGCAGATTTAGATGTAGCCGGAAAGAAACGTAAGCTTTACACGAGTATTTACTTCCTGCTAAGTTCCGGCGAAATTTCCCATTTCCACCGACTGAAGTCGGATGAACTGTGGTATTTCCACGGAGGAAGTTCATTAACGGTTCATGTCATTGATCTGAACGGTGAATATAAAGAAATGAAATTAGGATTAGATATAGAAAATGGAGAAGTGCCTCAAGTACTGGTTCCAAAACATTCAATCTTTGGTTCATCTGTCATGGAAAAGGATACCTTCTCTTTAGTAGGCTGTATGGTTTCTCCTGGTTTTGACTTCGAAGACTTTGAGTTATTCACACAGGATGAGTTACTCCAACAGTATCCAGAACACATAGAAATCATTCAGAAAATGGCGTACAAAGAAAAATTGTAAGAATATTTTAATGTGTATTAGGTGAATGGTATACGAACATTCACCTAATACAATCTTTTTTAGAAAGGCTACCCTGAAAATAAGGGGATCTTCGTTCCAGAACACTCGCTTTCCGTGGGGCTGGCGGTGAGCCCCTCGGCGATAGCGCCTTCAGGTCTCACCTGTCCCGCTAGTCCCACAGGACTTTGAATAGGCTTCCATGAATTCTCACCGCACGAAGGAAATGCGGGAGTATTTTCGAGGAGTCTCGCGTTCTTCCACT
>JBFILZ010000186.1:0-5206 GCA_041611945.1 Bacillus sp. (in: firmicutes) | reverse complement strand
TGTCTCACCTGTCCCGCTGCTCCCGCAGGACTTTGAATAAGCTTCCATGAGTTCTCACCGCACGAAGGAAATGCGTACGCATTTTCGAGGAGTCGCGCATCCTTCCACTTCAATCAACTTTGTTTAAAAAATCAACATTGAGCTTTAACAGAGCCATTATTTAAAATATGTTATAACTCTGCTTAGTCTACGTTCAACCAAATTAATACGAGAAAAACTATCCCTGTTTATGCAAAAAACAAAAGAATGAGACAAGTCTCATTCTTTTGTTATGAACTATGACCCAAATAGGCTTCAATGATTTTAGGGTCATTGATTAGATCTTTCGCGATTCCACTTGTTACGACTTTGCCTGTTTCTAGAACGTAGCCATAGTCTGCAATTTTTAATGCTTGACGTACATTTTGCTCAACGATCAGTACAGTTGTACCTTCTTTATTAATTTCTTTCGCGATTTTAAAAATATCAGAAACAATAAGTGGTGCCAATCCCATCGAAGGTTCGTCAAGTAGGAGTAAGGAAGGTCTAGACATAAGGGCTCTTGCAATGGCAAGCATTTGCTGTTGGCCGCCTGATAAAGTACCACCTAATTGAGCTTTCCTCTCTCTAAGGATTGGAAAACGGTCCATGACTTTTTCAATGTCCGACTGAACTTCTGAATCGCTTCTTTGATACGCGCCCATCTCAAGGTTTTCTAAAACACTCATACTTGATAAGATTTGTCGTCCTTCAGGAACTAAAGAAATACCTTTTTTCAATAGTTGGTCTGGTCTCAATCCGGTGATATCTTCGCCTTTAAATGTAATCTTACCTTCAGTCGGATGAAGTAATCCAGCAATCGTATTCATAGTAGTCGTTTTACCTGCACCATTTGCACCAAGTATGGTTACGATTGTCCCTTCTTTTACTTCAAGATCAATTCCTTTTAATGCCTGAATCTTTCCGTAATACGTTTGAATTCCTTCTAATTTAAGCAAAGTCTTCATCCTCCTCTTTTCCGAGGTATGCTTCAATTACTTCTGGATTGTTTTGTATTTCCTTAGGTGTTCCTTCTGCAATTTTTTTCCCGAAATTTAAAACAACAATTCGGTCACATACTTTCATGACAAGTGGCATATCATGTTCAATTAAAAGGATGGTAACACCAAGCTTCTGCAGATTTTTGATTAAGGTAAAGAGTTCACTCGTTTCCTTTTCATTCATTCCCGCAGCAGGCTCGTCTAACAAGATGATTTTCGGTTCTGTTGCAAGTCCTCTAGCAATTTCAAGCTTTCTTTGTTGCCCATAAGATAAATTATCTGCAATTGTATCATGCATATCACCTAGACCAACTAATTCTAATAAATCCATCGATTTCGAATGTATTTCTTCCTCTTCTTGTTTTTGGCTTTTTAATCGTAATACACTACTCCAAACACCAGCTTTTGTTCGGCAATGTTTTGCGACCTTGACATTCTCAAGAGCCGTTAATTGAGGAAACAAACGAATATTTTGGAACGTTCGACAAATTCCCTTTTTCGTAATTTCGTAAGGCTTTAAGTTAACTAACGGACTGTTTAGAAAAATAACATCTCCTGAAGTTGCAGGAAACATTGCTGTGATTACATTAAACATCGTCGTTTTTCCAGCTCCATTTGGACCAATTAACCCAAGCACTTCCCCTTCATTTAGCGTAAAGCTAACATCTGTGAGGGCTTGCAATCCTCCAAAACTTTTACTTATATTATTTATTTCTAGAATCATGCCTTAGCCTCCTTACTTTACCAACTTGTTTTTTGATTACAGAAAGTGTTTGTTGGTCCAGTAGCCCTTGTGGACGGAACGCCATCATAGCAACAAGGATAATTCCATAAATGATATAGCGATAGTCACTTACACCTCTTAAAAATTCAGGCATACTTGTTAAGAATACAGCACCAAATATAGGTCCCCAGATGATTTCACTTCCACCAAACACGGCAAAGATTAGAATTTCAACTGCTCGGTGATAGGAAAAATCAGACGGGCTGATAAAGGATGTTATATGTGCATATAAGGCTCCAGCTAGTCCTGAAATGAAAGCCCCTTGGCAAAACGCCAAAATCTTATAATAGGGTACATTGATCCCCATTGCTTCTGCAGCACGCTCGTCCATTTTAATAGCGGCAAAGGCTCTACCTACTCTTGATTCATTTTGCTTAATAAAAAATAATGTCAGAATAATCGTAATTACTAAGAGTAATAGAAAGACAGAGACACTGATAAATTGGTTATTACGTAATCCAATGAACTCAGGATTAAATCCTATCGCTTTCATTGTCGCTAATATATTTCTACCCAAGTGTGGAATGCTTGCAATTCCTACCGCGCCTTGAGTCAATTCTTCCCAATTAACGAATACAACTCTGATTACCTCTCCAAATCCTAGAGTTGCAATGGCTAGATAAACGCCCTGTAAGCGAAGCGTAGGTAGACCAACCAATATCCCTACTAATCCAGATAATAGCGCTCCACAAAAGATCCCTATCAAAATTGGCACATCAAGATGGATGGTTAAAAGAGCTGATGTATACGCTCCTATTCCCATAAACCCAGCATTTCCAAGCGATAATTGTCCGGTTGCGAGCGTGATATAAATACTAATCCCAAGGATAATATTAATTAAAATGAAAGAAACAACTTGTAAATGGTATGGATTAATAAGTTCAGCTAACATGCAATCACCGCCTTGCCTCTTGAGTATTTTGGCCAAAGAGGCCTTGTGGGCGTAATAATAAAATAACAATAATAGCGATAAAGGCAATCGCATCACGATAACCGGAATCACCATATGCGACGATAAATGTTTCTGCCAATCCTAGGATTAAGCCACCAAGCATCGCACCGGGAACACTGCCCATACCACCTAAGATAATAATCGCCAAGCCTTTTAAGCCCATTGATAAACCCATCTGTGGTGTAACTGAATTAAAGGCCATACCGACAAGAATCCCGGCAATTCCTCCCATACTTGAAGCCATGATGACAGTGAAGGTAATCATTCTCTTCGTATTTACACCTAGAAGACTGGCCGTATTGAGATTTTCAGCACATGCTCGAAGGGCTTTACCAGCCTTCGTTTTTGAAAGCCAATAAGATAAACCTACCATTAATAGGACAGCAATCATAAAGATAACTAGTTGAACAAAATAAACAGTAATTGTCCCCACTTGAAAACTTACTTCTGAGAATGAAGTACGGAATGGGTGGTTACCTGCACCAAATAAATGATGGGCAACATTCTCTAATAAAATAGACACACCAATCGTACTAATAAGAGGAGCAAGGTGTGATACACCTTGCTTCCCACGTAAAGGGCGTAATGCAAAACGCTCTAAACCATATCCCATAATACCTGTAATAATTATCGCGACGAGGAAGCCCACCCATAAAGGATAGTGAAGGACATTTGTCACAACCACTCCCATGAAGGCACCAAACATAAAGACTTCACCATGAGACATATTAATAATATTTAAAACACCGAATACAAGGGTGTATCCTAGAGCAACTATGGCATAGATACTTCCTAATGTTAATCCATTTAAAATTTGTTCAAGGATCACAGAACCCTCACTCCTTTTGCTACTTATTCAAATAATTGAAACTTTCCATCTTTGATGATTAGAACAGTAGGATCCATCACAATGTCTCCATCTTTATCAAATGACATTTCTCCCAATATTCCATGGAATCCTTTGATATTTGCTAAAGCATCACGGAATTTATCACGATCTGCTTCCCCAGCATTTTTTAATGCTTCTGCGTAAACATACATCGCATCATAGGCTTGAGCAGCAAATTGATCAGGGTCTTTCCCATACTTTTCAGAAAACTTTTTTCCGAAATCCTTAACTTTTTGATCATCTTTTGCCCCGAACCATGGAGTAGCAACAATTAAACCATTCGCAGCATCTCCTGCAATGTCAATGACCTTTGGTGAGTTAAAACCATTTCCGCCTACAAACGGCGCTTCAATTCCCATTTTTCTTGCTTGGTCCATTATTACTGCACCTTCATTATATAAAGCAGATGCTAAAATCAAATCAGGTTTCATGCTCTTAATTTTTGTTAACATAGCCTTATAATCAGATTGTCCCTTTTGAAAAGATTCCTCTGTTAAAATTTCTAATCCCATATCTGTTGCCACTTGCTTCATTGTGTCATAACCAGATTTAGTGAATACATCATCATTTCCATAAAGAATGGCAACATTTTTCACTCCAAATTTATCAACTGCCGCTTTAACCGAAGCAGGAATAGCTAGACTTTCAGGAATACTATTACGGAAAACATATTCTCCGATTTGTGGAATCCCAGCGGCTGTATTCGATGTACCCATAATAGGAACACCATTAATATCTGCCTCTGGCCCCACAACTTGCATTTCAGTACTTAACGTTGGACCTAATATCGCTACAACATTATTAGAATTCATTAGTTTTTGTGCGGAAGATAATGCTTGTTCTTGCTTACCAGCTGAATCTTCTATCAATAATTCAATTGAAACTTCACCTTTTGCATTAATTTCTTCTAAGGCTAAGTTAAAACCATTTGTAATTGCCTCACCATATGCCGCTCCAGGCCCAGTTAAATAGGCAATAACACCTATTTGTGCTGAAACAACACCATCGGATGTATCCCCATTACCATTTGATTGATTTCCACCACAAGCAGTTAATAAAAGAATAGCTATAATCGAAATAATTCCATAAAACTTCTTCATCTTTTTCCCTCCAAATAAATGTTTTAGTTATTGGCTCTGTTAAAGCTCAATGTTGATTTTTCAAACGAAGTTGATTGAAGTGGAAGGTGCTCTGGCTCCGCCCGCCCTGCGGAAAGCGAGCAACCTGTATCTATAATCAACAACAAAGTTTAACAGAGCCTAATTTTTAATCATTTACCTATTAAAACCTATATTCAGAATATTGTAAACAAATAGTTATCAATTCATAAAAATAAATAGATTACAAGATAAAGGTAATCTATTATCTAAAAATAATTTAAAAAAATTTTCAGTAAATTGTAGTAGCTAATATAAAATTAGAGGTTAATATACTGACGCAATTTGATAAGATATCCATACAAGATTTGTTTAGAAAGGGGACAGTTTATGAAGTTTAGTTTGAAGGAAGCAATAGAAATTCTAGACCGTACACCACAAACACTGGAATGTTTTTTATCTAGT
>JBFILZ010000185.1:0-5252 GCA_041611945.1 Bacillus sp. (in: firmicutes) | reverse complement strand
GAAATGAGGTAGTGTGTGTGATGAGAGTTCATCTGTTATTGAAAAAAGAAGAAATAGATGAAACGGAAATGGGACAAGGTAAAATCGCTGTTGTATTTGATATTTTATTAGCCACTTCAACAATTACAGTCGCCCTGCATAATTGTGCAAAAGAAGTGATTCCAGTAGTAAACTCTGAAGTTGCTATAGAAGTTTCCAAACAATATAAGAAGGGGGAGTTTATATTAGTTGGTGAGTATGAAGGAAAGGCAATTGAAGGATTTTTAGATCCTAGTCCATTACGTTTACTTAAAGAATTTAAGGATAAAACAGTCATTCTTTCAACTACCAATGGAACTGTAGCCATTCAAAACTCAAAACTGGCTTCAAAAGTATATGCTTGTTCCTTACTTAATGGCCAAAGGGTTGCTGAAGCTGTTAGTAAAGATCATAACGATGAAACGATAATTCTTATTTGTTCTGGATCCTCTGGTCATTTTAGTTTAGAAGATTTTTATGGAGCAGGTTACTTTCTAAACTGTTTAGAAAAGCTCACTAACTTAGAACTTACTGATTCTTCAAAAGCAGCTTTGCTGTTCTTTAAAAGCTATTGCAATCAATCTATTCGTACTCTTATGACATCGAAGGTAGGCGAAATGTTAGAGAGTTATGGCTATAAAGAGGAAGTAGAGTTTGTCTCTCAAATGGATATTATCTCAGTTGTCCCTGTACTACGAGGTAATGCAATGATAAGGAGTTGACTGTAATGGAAGTCATTAAGAGTAATCAATATGGAGGAAGTTTTCTATACTCAGAAATTGAAATAGATGAGTTATTTGTTCCAGAAGATTTTACCGAAGAACATTGTATGATTGCAAACACAGCTAGGCAGTTTATTGAAAGAGAAGTAGATCCATATAGTGATGAAATTGAAAACCAGGACTTTAATCGAGTAGTAAAGCTTCTTCATAAAGCAGGAGAGCTAGGCTTGCTTGCTCATAGTATTCCAGAGAACTACGGTGGTTTAGGACTTGATAAGGTCAGTAAGGGAATCGTAGGGGAGATGATTGGTCGTTCAAGTGGATATGGTGTTGCTCATTCAAATCATACGTGTATAGCGACATTACCGATAACTTATTTTGGAACAACTGGCCAAAAGGAAAAGTATTTACCAAAGCTTGCAACAGGAGAATACATAGGTGCCTATTGTTTAACAGAGCCGGGATCTGGTTCAGATGCTCTAGCTGCAAAGACAAGTGCTATCTTAAATGAAGAAGGTACTCATTACGTTTTAAATGGAACAAAGCTGTATATTACGAATGCTGTTTTCTCTGATACGTTTATCGTTTATGCAAAGGTAGAAGGGATCCACTTTACAGCTTTTATTATAGAAAAGGGAACTCCTGGATTATCGTTAGGCAAAGAAGAGAAGAAAATGGGCATTAAGGGATCATCGACTCGTACTGTCATATTAGAAGACTGTCTTGTTCCCACCGAAAATCTTTTAGGTGTTATCGGAAAAGGCCATGTAATTGCTCTAAATGTCTTGAACTTAGGTCGCTTTAATCTAGGTTCAGCTTGTATGGGTGCTGCTAAGTTTGGATTACATCAAGCTATTGATTTTATTAAAGGTAGACAACAATTTGGAAGACCTATTGCGAGTTTTGGGGCAACAAAAGAAAAGGTAGCTAAGATGGCAGCTCGAATTTATGCGTCAGAATCTCTGCAATACCGAACCGCCCAATTATTAGAAAATGCCTTAGGTGATCTATACGACTCTAGTGATCTAAGATTAATTGGCAAGAGAATGATGGAATATTCTATGGAATGTGCTGTTTGTAAAGTGTTTGGTTCTGAGACTCTAGATTTTGTAGTTGACGAAGCGCTTCAGCTTCATGGAGGTGCTGGTTTTATTCAAGAATATAAAATTGAACAAATGTATCGTGATTCTCGTATCAACCGTATCTTTGAAGGGACGAATGAGATTAACCGTTTGTTGATTCCAACGATTGTCTTTCGAAAAGCAATGAAGGATGAAATTCCCCTACAAGAATTGGCTCTAAAAGCTAAATCAGAATTGCAGACACCTTCATCAAGCTTCGAAGGGGTGCTTGAGAAGGAGAAGGAAGCAATCGCTACAATAAGGCGGATATTCCTTTTATGCTGCGGTCTGGCTTATGATAAATTAGGAGAAAAACTAGTAGAAGAACAAGAAATAACAATGAGATTATCAGACATTGCAATTGGTTTATATGCTTCTGAATCTGCACTATTTAGAGCGATGAAAGCAGTCAGCAAAAATGGGGAGAAAAGTGAAAGATTAAAAATTAACCTGGCGACTGCATTTGTTGAAGATACAATTTTAGAGGTAGAGTCTAAAGCTAGAATGGTTATTGCGTCACTGACAAGAGGATCAGAGCAGCATGCTGTATTATCACTACTTCAAAATGCTTGTAGACGGTTTCAACCAGAGACATTTGTAGAGCGTAATACAGATATCGCTGAAGCCTTGTACGAAGAAAGCCGTTATTGTTGCTAATATGATTTCTATTAAATTTAAAAGGAGTCCTCACTATGAGATTTAAAGAAACAATTTCCGTCGTTACAGGTGCTGGAAGTGGAATTGGGGAAGCAACAGCAAAACAACTGGCAAAGGAAGGTTCAAAAGTCATTCTTGTTGGTCGGACGAAAACCAAGCTCGAGCGTGTTGCGAACGAAATTAATTCATCACAAAGTACTCCTACTGCAGAGATTTATGTAACAGATGTAACGGATGAGGATGATGTTAAGGATCTTAGGTCTTATGTTAGACAAACATATGGTGATCTTCACGTTCTTGTTAATAATGCAGGTGGTTCAACGTCTAATAAAATACTAAATTTATCAACAGAAGATTGGGATAAAGTACAGGCAGTCAATTTAAAGAGCGTATTCCTTGTGTCTAAATTTTTAGGTCAAATCATGGTTGATGCTTGTAATTCGGAAGGGTCTGATAAACAAAACCGTTCCATAGTAAATGTCGCTTCTCTTTCAGGTTATAAGGCAGGAGCTCATATACCACATTATAGTGCCGCAAAGGCAGGAGTCATTAATTTTACAAGAGCTCTTGCATTTGAATTATCGAAATTCGGAATTAGAGTGAATTCTGTTTCTCCTGGATTTATAGAAACACCTTTAACAGAACAAGGCTTACAAAATGATCAATTTGTTGAAGCGATAAGGAGAAATACTGCACTAGGTCGTGTGGGCAAGCCTGAAGAGATTAGTCGCATTATCTGTTTCGCAGCTTCAGCTGAAGCCTCCTATATGACAGGGTCAGATTTATTAGCTGATGGAGGATGGTTGATCGTGTAATTTTTCAATAAACTAATTAAGTAGAGGAGTGAGAATTTTGTCAACAGAACATCTCATAATTAATCGAACTAATTCTGTATTGTCTCTAACACTAAATCGACCGGAGAGTTTAAATGCGTTTAGCCCTGAAATGATTATGGGGCTAACGAATGCTCTCAAGGATGCAGAAGAAGATGACGAAATAAAAGTAGTCGTTCTTGCAGGAGCCGGACGTGCTTTTAGTGCAGGTGGCGATGTAAAGACAATGAATGAAGCCACACCAAAGCTAGTTTACGAACACATAGGAAAGCTAAATGAATGCGTATTAGCAATGAAAAATTTGACTAAACCAATTATTGCGGTTGTTCATGGTTTTGCAGCCGGAGCGGGCTTTAATTTAGCCCTATCGGCAGATTTAATTATTGCTTCTGAGGACTGTAAATTCGTCTTGAGCTTTTCACAGGTCGGTTTAATTTCAGATGGAGGCGGGCTGTACTTCTTACCAAGAATAATTGGTCCGAATCGAGCAAAGGAATTATTCTTTAGCGGTGAGCCATTACTCGCAAGTAAAGCATTAGAGTATGGAATCGTAAATCATATCTACCCACTTGAAAATTTAAAGGAAGAAACAATGAAATTAGCCAATAAGATCTCGGCTGGTCCGGGTGTGGCTTACGGAATGATGAAAAAACTTATCAATCAATCAGCAAGCTCAACACTTGAAGATATACTTGAGCAGGAAAGAATTACTCAAGCCATGATGGTAACTACACATGATCATCAAGAAGGTGTAGAGGCATTTGTGGAAAAGCGCAAGCCAAATTTCTTAGGGAGGTAAACAGATGAAAGCTATACAATTTAGTGAATACGGTGGGCCAGAGGTTCTAAAGATAGTAGAGTTAGAGAAACCGTCTCCTCAAGCAAAGGAAGTTCTTATTGAAATCAAAGCAATTGGTGTGAATTATGCGGATACTGCTAGAAGAGTAGGGAGATATGTAATTCCAACCCCATTACCATTTGTACCTGGTGCTGAGGTGGCAGGTATTGTTGTAAAAGTAGGAGAGGATGTTACTTCTGTTAAGGTTGGCTCAAGAGTTGTTACTTTATTAGGTTCAAACCGTGCAACTGGTTACGCGGAATATACGATTGCAGATGAAGTGGGTCTGATACCCTTACCAGAAAATGTCGAGTTCACTGAGGCTGTGGCCTTACCACTTCAAGGTCTTAGCGCCTATCATATATTAAAAACTATGGGCCGTTTAGATGTTGGTGAAACAGTATTAATTCACGCCGCAGCGGGTGGTGTAGGGACTATTGCGATCCAGTTAGCTAAGCTATTTGGAGCAGGAAAAGTGATTGCAACTGCAAGTTCAGAAGAAAAACTTGCACTAGCAAAAGAGCTTGGAGCAGATATTTTGATTAATTATACCGAGGAAAATTGGGTAGAACAAGTAATGGAAGCGACAGATGGAAAAGGCGTAGATGTTGCTTTAGAGATGGCTGGTGGGAATATATTCAATCAAACACTTCAATGCTTAGCTACATTCGGAAGATTAATTGTATTCGGTATGGCTAGTGGTGAAGTGAGTACACTTACACCTTCATTATTAATGGCAAAAAATCAGTCTGTAATCGGCTTTTTTCTTCCGCAGATAATGAGAAAACCAAAGCTTTTAGAACAAAGCTTAATTGAACTACTAATGTATCTCAAATCTGAAAAGCTTAAACTTATAATTGGAGGGGTATATCCATTAGATGAAGCTGCCGATGTACATCGACATTTACAGTCTCGAAAATCCCTTGGTAAATTAGTTCTAGTTCCTTGACATCCTCCCCCACCTAAAATCCTAACGGATTTTTGAGGAAGGGGATTCCAACGGAGAAACCACTGAGGCCAGTAGCCCTTGTTAGATAGTTACCTTTACCTCTTCTCAGTCCCG
>JBFILZ010000184.1:0-5259 GCA_041611945.1 Bacillus sp. (in: firmicutes) | reverse complement strand
TTCAACTCCTAGAATTTAAAAAGGATCTCAAAAGCCAAGAAGCTAACGATGACCTAATGACACGTAAAGAAGCGTGCAAATTCCTTTCCATAGACAGCTCAACACTTTGGGCGTGGACAAACAAGGGGAAAGTAAAGGCGTTTGGCATCGCTAACCGTAGGTACTATAAACGTAGCGAATTACTTGAATGTTTAATACCATTAAATAAGTAATTGTTATGGAAACAGCTAACAAAAAATTAAAGATGCAAATGGCAAAGGTTTACAATCCGTTTACCGAAATGCCAATAACAATGAAAGAAGTGGGTGTTTTCATACCTGTAATTCGTGAAAACAATTATAGGTATGGACAAACACATTTGAAAATGGAGCGTATTAAAGTGAAAAGACTAATATGTAATGTAACTGGAAATCGCAATGTAACCGATAATACGAGAAAACCCAACTTATTCCCGAAGTCTAATCAATATAAAATGGTCTTGGGTTATGAAGCAAAATAAAATAGCTAGCGAGTGGAAAAAAGAGTTCACGGAACGCGTAAGAACCACGACAGGAAGCACAAAAACAATTTTTACATATTCGGACGCAGTCCAGCGGTCGTCAAGATTTCGTACAAAGCTTGATGAGGTATTAATACAGTATTTTGAATTTATAGATAGCAACCCATTAGGAGGAAATGATTATTTCAAGTATGTACAAGCATACAGGAAAGGCAAAGAATTAGACCTAAAGTATTTTCGTCATTCAGTGGACAAACTCAAAGGATATTTTGCTAAAGTGGATGCAGATAAGCGGTACAACCCATTTAGCCTATCCAGCTATCAAGACTATGTTCTGTATATGATGCTTAAATTAGAAGGAGTGTATAAGGATGAGTACGATAAGGTATTTAACGTCAAGGTAATTAATCATAGGGAATATACGCCACTAAGCAACATACCATCCGTTTTTCGTGGAATGTTGCCTTTTAAAGTAAAGGAATTCGATATTGCAAGAGCCTATCCCACATTTATCGATAGGGAACTGGGAATAAAAGACAGATCTAAAGATGTTTACAGCTTAATTGATAAAGTTAAATTTAATATGTTGCTCAATATACACCACGAGGTAAAAGGTGCAAATATTGAAACTGTCAGGAGCCAATTAAAGCCTATTTACGGAGACTTAGTTAATGATGTTGTCACGAACACCCGATACAATAATAAGGGGCGTATGTTTACCGATATGGTAGTTTATGAAGAAGCAGCAATACAGCAATTTGTTACTGCAAATAATATACAGCACTTTGCAAGATTGCACGACGGAATATTTGTACTTGAAGAAACAGAAGCCAGCGAAATGGTTTTTAATGATGTTCGTTTCACAGTCAAGGAATGTAATAAGCCTGAAATAGAAAATGAAAGAAAGACATTCTACTCCCGTGATAAAAAAAACAAATTAATAACGTCTCCAAAACAGTATGCAGATTTTTTTCAGCAAGAGAAGTTTATACGAGGATGCGAAGAGGGTAACGATAAATTGATACTATTTAAGGACACGAACAATGTGGTTTCACCATTCAACCATAAAACCGAAACGGTTGAATATTTGAAGTCACAGATTAATGAACTAGATTCAGACGAAATTGAGAACCGAATAGCCCGCGAAAGCACCACAGTCATAGCTCAAGCTTTTCTGCTTTTACCGTCCAAACCTATAGTGTACTATACCGACAGCCCTAAGACTTTCGGGCTGCCTTTTAAAAATGGTTTCTTTAAACTTAATGCAACAGACAAGGGGTTTGAGCAGATGGAATACAGCGAGGTAAACGGTTTCTTTGCTCCACATAGAACACAAACTCACACTTTTAAGGAATGTGACGAAACCAGCGAATTTGAATTATTTGCTACCATGTGTTCAACCGGAAAAGATCCACGTGAAGAATGTCTATATGAAGAGGATAAAGCCATTCTAAAAGCCTTTCGTAAGATGTTTGGATATATGGTTCACTCTCATAAAAACAATTCATTCAGTCCGGCAATAGTGCTTAGCGATGACGGTGCAAATGATGTGAACAGAAATGGTGGTCGTGGTAAAACTATATTTGTGAATGCGTTGAAACATGTCCAGCCGTCGATGCTGAAAGGTGGAAATGAATTTAACCCTACTTACATTCACAATTTCGCAGACCTAAAAAGTGACACACGTATTTACATACTTGATGACGTAGCTGCTGGATTTAGATACGATGATCTTTATACGAATATTGTAGGCGGAATTAGTTGCCAGCGCAAAGGAACAGAAGCTATAGAAATCCCCTTTTCAAAAGCACCAAAATTTATCATAACAACAAACTGGGCCGTTAGGTACGACCAAGCTGATGCATCAACTAACAGACGTTTTATTGAATTTAAATTTACCGACTTCTTTAATATCGAAAACACCCCTTTAGAGGTCTTCGGACATGGACTATTTAATGACTGGGATGAAGATGAATGGAACAGGTTTTATAATTTCGTTTTCAGTTGTGTACGTGAATTCCTGCATGAGGGTTTACAACGAATACCTTACGATAAAAGCAAAGACAACTATAGGGCATTATTTAGCAATGATGTTGTAAAATCTGAATTCGAGGATATTTTTGAAGATATAAAAGATATGCGAGGAGGGTTTACTGTTGCTAACTTTCTAAAACGGTACGAGTACTACGACAATATTTTAAGAAGTCAAAAGCTGTTCAACCATAAAAACACAAAGAAATATATCGACGTCTACATTGCTGAACATCAGCTACCTTTTACTTACAGCAAAAGGGATCGAAAATGGGTTCCAAATGTTCCGTATGATTATGACGAACTCGGAGGTGTTGAATTCTAACCGTCACAACTATAAAGCCGTTACAGTTAATAGATTTCTCTTACTCCCTATTTCTATTGACCTAATCCTCTTATGTTACAGTTGTTACAGTTAAATGTAGGGCGGGAAAAATAAATTTAAAAACAAGGGAGATCAAAAAAGTAAAAAGATATTTTATAAAAAAGTTTCTAACCGTAACAACTGTAACGAAACCAATAAAACCATAAAACAAAGCTAATCACAAAAAAAACCAATTGTAACCGAACTGTATTTCAGGTACAGATGATTCAATATCCCACTAAAGATTATTTTTACTCATGCCCTACCCCCCTTTTTGCAGTTTTAAGAACTAGAACGTTTTAGGGTCACGCATAATTTTTCTAAAACCACAAAAACACGTGCGGATTAAAAACAGCGATTACATAATTCAAAATAGGATATAATCCAAATTATAGGAAAGATTCCTTTTTCATAATTTTGATTTATGAAATTATCAATTAGCCATCCATCTACTAACATTTAATCTATACCAATCCCCTGTATTGGTTTAATCTCAGCTGGTTTCCCCTCTCCTGCGGAGGATCATCTAGACAATTCAGTTGACCTCAATAAAGAATTCATAAAAAATAAAAATGCCACCTATTTTGGTAGGGTAAATGGGGATTCTATGGAGGGCGCAGGGATTCATCATGGGGATTTACTCATCATTGATAAGAGTCTAGAACCGGCCACCAACAAAATAGCCGTCTGTTTTATTGATGGAGAATTTACAGTTAAGAGATTAAAAATTGAGAAAGATATTATTTGGCTAATAGCTGAAAATCCAAAATACCAGCCCATTAAGGTCACTAAGGAAAATGACTTTATAATCTGGGGCATCGTTAAACACGTTATTAAAATGCTTTGATATGTTTGCCTTAGTCGATTGCAATAATTTCTATGCGTCTTGTGAGAGGGTTTTCAATCCTTCCCTGAACAACAAACCAATTGTTGTCCTTTCCAATAATGACGGCTGCGTTGTGGTGAGGTCTAATGAGGCAAAGGCATTGAAAATCCCAATGGGAGCCCCTGCCTTTCAGTTTCAGTCCCTATTTAAACAATACAACGTGAAGGTGTTTTCATCTAACTACGCCCTATATGGCGACATGAGCAGTTGCATAATGAACATACTGGCTGAGTTCACACCCGAAATCGAAATTTATTCTGTTGATGAATCGTTTTTAGAATTCGAGGAATTTTACAAAGTGGATTTAAAAATATTAGGAAAGGAAATGATTTTCAGGGTTTATAGGGAAACAGGAGTTCCAATTAGTATAGGTATTGCAGAAACGAAATCCCTGGCAAAGGTTGCCAATAAGATTGCTAAGAAATATAGTGAAGCCACAGAAGGGGTTTACATAATTGACACGCCCTATAAAGTTGAAAAGGCATTGAAATGGACAAAGATCTGCGATGTATGGGGCATTGGAAGGCAATACCAGAGAAAACTAGAAAACATAGGGGTTCTGAATGCCTATCAATTTATAAACCTACCTAACAGCTATGTATTAAAGCATATGACACAGGTAGGCTTGAGGTTAAAGAGAGATCTCTCTGGTGAAAGAACTTTAGAATTTGAAAAGGTTCAACCAAAAAAAAACATTGCCGTAACCAGGTCTTTCGAAAAAATGTATTCCGAGTATGGTGATCTGAAAGAGCGAGTATCGACATATTGCGGAAAGGCAGCTTGGAAACTGAGGAAAAGGGGTACCAATATAAAAAGGCAGGGGTGATATTAATGGGCATTACCCCAAGCTATGCTATGCAACAGTCACTATTTAATACAGAGAACCCGAAGCACGCTATACTGATGCACACAATCGATAAAATCAATTTTAACACCAATGATAAAGTGAAGTTCGGAGGCCAAGATTTAGGAAGGGTTTGGAAAATGAAACAGGATCAACTTTCAAAGCATTTTACAACCCGATTGGATGAAATTATTCAAGTGTATTAAGTATGTGGTAGATTACAAGTTCATCGTACACGAATTTATCAGAAATAGTTTCCATGTTGACCATATACTGTTTTTGTTAATTTATTCCGCGTATCATGATAATCCCTGCCCTTACAACTGTAAATCACTGAATTTGCAATGGCTCTGCAACAGCCCCGTTGCAACTGTTATATTACGCTTGTAAGAATGGTTGAAATGCCTGATTTCGGATCATCTTCCCTAATATTAGGGTTAAGGAGTCCATATTATGTGTTTATCCTGAAAATAACAAGTAGAAACCTTTACATGAGATGCAATATAACCAGTTGCCCACAATATTATAGAAAAATTGGAACTAACTGAAGAACATTCAAAAAGTCAAAAGAGAGTAGAAATACTTAAGAAGTATCCAATCCTTAGTTTTATAATTATTGCGTTTATTCTTACCTA
>JBFILZ010000183.1:0-5283 GCA_041611945.1 Bacillus sp. (in: firmicutes) | reverse complement strand
TGGTCAAGTCACCAACAGGAACTTCCTCATAAAGATTATTATAAATACTCAATAACTCTGGTAATCTCGGATTCTGGCCATAAATCTATGTTTCCGTATAACTTCCGATAATATATATTATGTAAACTAATAAATATTTTTTTCAGAACTAAAACTAAAGTCTTACATTCCTATAAAAATCATTACGTGAAGTTCAACCCTTTCAAGTTCACGATAATACAAGGACATGATACTTCTAGCATAAGGTCGTAAAAAAGTATTCACAAATGAAAAAAGAGTGGAAAAACGAGTAGTTCTTTAATATGTAAGCAGAAATACAAAAAAAGAGTTGGACGGATAGTTCCAACTCACTTAGTTCTACGTTTCCCTAACTGTTTTGCAGTTTCACGAGCTTTCTCTAACTGAGAGTTAGCGTATAAAACTGTAGTGGACGTTGAGGTATGTCCGAACTGGTCCATTAATCCTCTTAAGTCTCCGGTTTCTTCAATATATTTAGTACCGTATGTATGTCTTAATTTATGAGGTGATAGTGACTTCTCATTCTTAAAAAATCCCTTGGTATATTTCTCTACGATATTCTGAATCGTTCTAACAGACAAGGGAGAGTTAGCTCCATTGTAATTCGTTATATATACATAATCTCCAGGAAGATCAGTACCAAGATAACGTTCCTTTCTGACTTCTAAATATTCTTTTAAATCCAACATGCTTTCGGGAAAGACAGCCACTATATCCTCTTTATTCCCTTTACGAATAACTTTGATTTCATTAGTTGAAAAATCAATGTCTCGTAGACGTAAATTTGCTAATTCATTTACACGAATTCCAGAAGCTAAGAAGAGCGATAGAATTGAAAAATCTCGTTCCTTATCTCTTAAGAAAAATATCCTCTTTCTTGATTTCTCCGGCAACTTATTTTCATACTCATTCTTAATGTAATTTAAAAGGTTAACATCTTCTTCATCATGCAAGATCTTTGATGATATTTTCTTGGCCCTAGAGTTCAAAGTTCCTTTTTCTTTATAAACCTGGATTTTTTGCATTACATTTCGATGAAAATAAGGTTCACCGTTCTCTTTATCAGCAAGGTATGGGAATTTTTCCTTTTTATCCTTTGTAATTTCCGTTTCGCTAGATAAATACTTGAACAAAGAGCGAAGGGAGGATATCTTACGACTTACAGAATTTTCCTCAGGTTTTTTTGTCTCTTGGTTAGTGAGTTTAATGCTTTTTCTTCTTAAGTGTTTAAAGAAATTTTTAGCTTCTTCTAAAGAAATCACTTCTAAATCAGTAAGTTTAATGTCTTTGATAACCTTAGCGGATACCAAATTTTCAACAATCAGCCATTCAAAGAAGCTTTTATAGTCCAAAACATAATTCAAAAGGGTAGTAGGAGACCGATGTTCGAGCTTATCATCAACATACTCCTCAATATAAGGAGGCATAACAACAAGTAGTTTAAGTAGTTTTTCCTCATGCCTTTGGTGTTGCCTTGATTGTCCAGCCATATGTTTATCAAACCTTTCTATGTACTAAGTGAGAAGAGAATTGTTTCTTGTCGCTTTTTGTCGATTTCTTCGCATTATATAATTACTACGAACAATTAACATAAACTTATTATGGTAAACTAATTTCATGTTTATTTACCAAACTCCTAAGCTATTAATCTTGATTTTCATATAAATCTTTTCATTTAACCAAAATGCATTTGTAGCTGTTTATCTAACAGTTATACGAATGAATATCAATGAAGTTACTAGTAAACTAGGATGAAATGAATTTCATTTTGTAACAAACCAGATCTACTCAGTAAACAAATAGAAACCTTACCAAATAAATTGAATAGATCTGACAGTATTATCTAAACATTTCATTGATTCAACTAAATCGTTTCAAAGTTTAATTATACCAAACATACATTCTAAATGTTAGTGCCAAATAGAACATTCAACTTACTTCTATTCAAGTATTCGCATAATTAGTATTATACGCTAAGATGAATAGTTAATAAAAAACGCTTTCCATCCACTTCTCTGTCTTTGTATATCCAATTCTTTTATTTTCGCATGCTGTTTTGTCTTGTTGTTTCTATTCCATTTCTTTAAAATTCTTTATGCTGAGTCACTTGGATTTTAGTACCTCTTTTATATTCACTGATTATGACATAACTAAACTTTTACAGTAGATGCGTATACAAGTACTCAGTTTAAAATATAAAAGCACCACGATTACAAAGCTAGAAATATTATCAAGGTAGCCAAAACAAACAAACTACGTTCACGATAATGGTATTATGCAAGGGAATTCTAAAATACGCACATTAGATTCCCTTAAGACGCTACCACCTTCAGTCGGAATGAAGCCATTGCGCTTCATCTTGCGGAATATCAATACCTCACCTAGAACAGTGTGGATCAGGCCAACAACAAAGGCAATGATTGAAGCACTAAAGAAGAACCAGTTCATATTGAATCCTCCAGTATAATCAATATTTAATTTAGTACCGTACTTTACGTTTATTCAAACGCTTTTATGCAACGTTGCTAATACTATTTATTTAATGGTTACGTTTAATTCTAATGTTTATTTGTGACCAAATTTCACTCTAGAAGATATTAATCATTTAATCCCTTTCCTTCGAGAATTTGCTGCATACATTTCTCAATCCTTGAATCTCGCGTTTTCGATTGTTTAGGTTTTGAAAAATGAAGCATATATGCCCTTTTCCTTCCCGGTGTCAATGATTCGAAAGCTGTTTTCAAGGCAGGGATTTCATCGAATTTATTTTGAAGTTCTTCAGGCATTTTGAATTCTGTAGTCTTTTTTAAATCGACTTTCAAACCGGCTTTTTCCACTTCAATGGCTTGAATAATATAGGCTTTCAAGATGGGTTCAAGTTCAACTATTTCTTGAACATTGGTAAACCGAATCTGGCGCCCCGCCTGAACATTCTCTGTTTGTTGGATTAGTATCCCATGGGTATCCTGTAACAAGGCACCCTTATGAAATAGAATCGCACAATAGTCTTTAAAGCCGTGTATTAAAACGATGTTTTTTTTCTGATAGGTGTAACAAGGATGCATCCACTTCCATTCTTCGGTCAACTCACAGTCAAGGACGATATTTCTTAACTTTTCATATTCTTCTTTCCACTGTTTAGCATTACTTAAAAATTCGTCTACCTTTGTATTCATTCTATTATTTTTCATCAAGAGACACCTCTCCCCTTTCATTATATGTATTAATTTGTAAACTTTTTATATCCATATATTAGCTGTATTTACTCGTGATTTCAAAAATGGTAGCTAAGTAAAATAATAGTTTCAAAAGAAGTAGCTCCTATTATGTATTCTCAATTCCACTCGTTCGAACTACCTGTCAAATTTCAAACTTCATATGATTTATATAAGATTAAAAACACAATGTATATTCCTCATATGAGTGTTCGAACATTTTGTACAGCTTTTTAAATATTTGTCTAAGACTCTACGATTCAAGTGAGACAAATTACAGTTAGTGAATCAATACACTGAATTTATAACGGGGCTATTTCCATCCATCTGTAAAACGGTATTTTACAGAATGAAAAGTGAATACCTATTAAATTGCTTTGATTTTTTATTTATATATGAAAATAGCCCAGCCCCTTATGGAACTAAGCTACTCCTTTTATTTATATTGTAGTTTGTTTAACTAATGCACTCAATTATTCAAGGTCATTCTGGTCCATTTACCGCTCTATAATACCAGCTAAAATTTGATCGACCAATTCACTTGAAACAACCTCTGCTTTGGATACTTTAGCTTCACGATCGATATCTTTAAGCATGTCTCGCAGTATATCAACTGCTTGGTCGGTTGCTGATTCATCCGACATAGAAAGCACAATCCGGTAGTCCATCAGGTCGACGTTGTAATAAATAACTGATTCAAAGCCTGGTAAAGATTTTAGAAAGGGGTGAAGGTCTCTGACCACCTGTTCATACTCTTCATCTGATTTGTTCGTTGTGTTCTTAGAATAAACTTCGATTCCAAACGGTCCGTGCATTGAACCACCTCGTTTCAAAATTTTCACATCTTTGTTTGATTGTCTTACCATCTAATAATAACATTTTCTAATAATAATTGACAGATAATTCTGAGTTTTACAATATCATTTCTTACTATTTATATAATTTCAAATTGGGTTGAAATTACAGTAAAGCGCCATGGCACCCTTTCAATCTTGCACTCCTTTTAAGTTGGATTATATTTGCGATTAAGACGGAGACTGTTAGCGTATTTAGACCTCCATTTTGATTGAAAGATAAGTTGTAAATATATTTGAAATGAATTTATCATAAGATGTATTGAGTATTAGAATCTTATAAGTTTTTTTAAATATGTAGTACTGTAACAGATGCTTTTCTATAAACAATCAATCCCACTCAATACAATTCTTAGTTTCTTATTTTTTAGGCTCTGTTAAAACTCAATGTTGATTTTTCAAACGAAGTTGATTGAAGTGGAAGGTGCGAGACTCCGCCCGCCCCGCGGAAAGCGAGCATCCTGCAGCTGAAATCAACAACAACGATTAACAGCGCCATTTTTTAAAAATTATTAAATAAATATGCTTTCCGAGTATTATACATACTTGAAACATATCTGAATTAACCGTACTATAAAGAAAATAAGCTATAGGGGGATCTTGTTTTGGAATATTTTTTCAGTAGTGAAATGATAACTTTTATTTTGAGGATATCATTAATAGTTTTATTAAGTGGATTGATTGGTTTAGAAAGAGAATTTAAGAATCACCCTGCTGGCTTAAGAACTCATATATTAGTTGGTGTAGGCTCTTGTTTATTAATGTTATTGTCTCTATTCGGGTTTCAGGATTATATTTATGCAAATGTACAAACAACGTATGATCCAAGTAGAATCCCAAGCTATGTAGTTTCTGGTATTGGATTTCTTGGAGCAGGTACAATTATGGTTCAAGGAGGAGTAACGGTAAAAGGATTGACCACTGCTGCTAGTATATGGACTGTAGCCGGCTTGGGGTTAGTCGTTGGGGCAGGAATGTATTTTGAGGCATTATTAGTAACCATCATTATCATAACGACTTTATTATTTTTAGATAAGTTAGAAGAAAAGGTATTCAAAAAGAAGAATAAACTTCAAAATCAATACTTGATCTCCATTGTAATAAATAAGGAAGATACTGAATTAGCAACGATTTATCATCTATTAACAGAAAAAGATATTAAAGTACTGAAGTTTAACATGAAGTATCATAATTCA
>JBFILZ010000182.1:0-5306 GCA_041611945.1 Bacillus sp. (in: firmicutes) | reverse complement strand
TCAGAGATGAGAGAAATAAACATCAACAACTAGTTTAACCAAGCCATTAAAAAGAGACGCCGATGAATCGGCGTCTCTTTTGCGTAAAATTGAGGCGATAGTCAGCACGCCACATCGTGCATTTTGCTGTAAAGCAAGTGAATATCGACTTACACAACTCAGCTCATCGCATACATACTATACCATTTATTTTAAGTAGAAAACAAGTGTTGTTTTTTGGAAGAGAAGGTTAAATTAGTTGCATTAAGTATTTAATTAGGAAACAATAAAAGAAACAAATTGAAAATGAAAGGAAGGTATTAAACAATGGATGTAAGACCATTAAAAGGACAACATCATGTATCTTCTATTACATCTGATGCAAGTAGTAACTATAATTTTTATACGAAAGTTTTGGGAATGAGATTAGTGAAAAAGTCAGTTAATCAAGATGATACATCGATGTATCATCTGTTTTACGCAGATGAAAGAGGGAACCCAGGCACTGACCTTACATTTTTTGAAATTCCAAGAGCAGGAGACACATATTATGGAACAAACAGTATAACTGCAACTTCTCTCCGTGTTCCAAAGGATGATTCTCTGCTATTTTGGAAGAATCGATTTAAAGAATTCGGGGTAGAACATGAGGACATCAGTCATGCATCAGGTCGTGCCAATTTATTTTTTAAAGATTTTGAAGGACAGAGACTTGTTCTCGTGTCTGATGAACATAACTTAGGAGTTGAAAGTGGACAACCTTGGAATGGGAGTTCGATCCCTATTGAATATGCGATTCGTGGACTTGGTCCTATTGAGTTGACTATTTCTAATTTGAAATTAACTTCTGACTTATTAACTAATGTACTGGGTTTTAGGAGAAAAGGAACATATAATTCAAAAGGACATATATATACTATCTTTGAAACTGGTGAGGGTGGGACTGGTGCTGAGCTTCATTTAGTTGAAAGATCTGACTTACCTAAAGAGAGACCCGGCAGAGGAAGCGTCCATCATGTTGCTTTTCGTGTAGAGGATGAAGAACAATTAGAAAAATGGGTGAAACATCTAAAAGAGTTGAGAATTCCGAACTCTGGTTTAGTAGAACGGTACTACTTTAAATCTCTCTATTTCAGAGAGCCAAATGGAATATTATTCGAGCTTGCAACAGATGGACCAGGATTTGAAGGGGATGAATCCTTCGAACATTTAGGAGAACGACTTTCTTTGCCTCCATTTTTTGAAAAGGAGCGAGAATCTATTGAGGCTAAATTAAAGCCATTGAACACAGTTGAATAATCTTAAGAATGGGCTATTTTCATAGATAATGTTGTTCAATCAGTAATCAACATACTTTTTTTAGTGTTTAGTTAGTCAAAATTAGATGAAGTAAGTAAAACAGCCTAAGAATAGAATTAGAAGGGAGCATTATGAATGATGGAACATATATTTATTAAAGGTGATCCAGCTACTAATCAAACATTATTACTTCTGCACGGCACAGGAGGAAACGAAAAGGATTTACTTCCTCTTGCAGAAATGATTGATCCAAAAGCCTCCGTTCTTGGTGTTAGAGGAAATGTAGTAGAAAATGGAATGTCTCGCTTTTTTAGAAGACTTTCAGAAGGTGTATTTGATGAAGAGGACTTGATTATTCGTACACATGAACTTAATGAATTTATTACAGAGATGTCTGTTCAGTATGGTTTTGACCGGAAACAAGTAGTTGCAGTTGGTTATTCAAATGGAGCAAATATAGCAGCAAGTTTACTCTATCATGATGTGGAGTCACTTCATGCCGCAATCCTATTCCATGCTATGGTCCCATTACGAAATATAAAAATTCCTGATTTAAGCGATAAGCATGTCTTTATTGGTGCTGGTATGAAAGATCCTTTAATTCCTCAAATCGAAACGAAAGAGCTAATTAAAAATTTACAAGATTCAAATGCAATCGTCACAGAACATTGGGGTGAAGGTGGGCATGAATTAACAAGAAAAGAAGTAGAACTAGCTACTAAATGGTATACGGATTTATTTATTAGGTAGGCTACCCTGAAAATAAGGGGATCTTCGTTCCAGAACACTCGCTTTCCGTGGGGCTCTTGCGCATTCGGTGTCTCCCTGCTTTACGTCTATCAAGTTCTTGAAAAACAATGGGGAGCTAGCAAAGCTAATAAATAAATGTCTTGGAGAGAGTAGATTCATTTACTCTCTCATTTTCATATTATCTAACATTAATAAGAACTCAATTACGATTGGATTAATACTTTTATAAGCTAATGTTGGCAATTGATGATTATAACCTTTTATCACTTCAATCTTCAGATTACTAAGGTGTTGATGATAGAATTTAATATATGTATTAATGGTGTCCTTACTACCATAAAGGAGGAGAATAGGAAATTTAATTTTACATATTTCTTCTTTACAATTATAGGACAAGGATTCTTGATAGAATTTCGACCACACTTTAGAATTAGATTTATACATATGTTTTTTTAACGCTATTCGCTGTTCTTTAACTTTTGTATGGCTATAAGCTAATATTTTTGCTAGTAAATTTTTGTTCTGATCTGCCATGAATATACCCAAACGATGTTCACTTTTAAATAAAAAACTCTCAACCGCTGGATATGCCCCACTGATAATTAGGGACAGGACCCTAGCAGGATAATGGATTGCGATGTATTGTGCAATTACTCCACCTGCTGAGTACCCAAAGAGAACTACGGAACTAATATTTAGATAATCTAATAATTGAATTAGGTCTTGAGCAAAGCGTCCGATTGAAATTTCAGATTTACCATCATAAGTACTATCCCCTTGACCTACTAAATCTGGCATAATACACCTAAACTGGTCTGAAAGCGATTTCTGAAAATGAAAAACGATTCTGCCCATTCCAGGAGGATGAATGAATAGAATTGGAATGCCACTTCCAAAATCTTCATAGCTGATTTTTTCGTGATTAATTAGAACTTCGTTCATTTGCAATTCTCCTATATATTTTTATGATAGTATTCGTACACATTTAACAGTTATGATTGGAAAATTGTTCATAACAAAAAATAAACTCTATATACGTCATTCAAAACCAATATTTTAGTATTTAAAGGGAATAGTAATGTGAGATTACTAAAAGTTGGTGAAGTAATGAAGAATGGGTTATTTGTGGAGGCTCGATTTAGTAGTAAGATAAAATTCTTTATATGTGCATGCTTTTTTCTTTGGATAAAATCATTTCTAACTCAATATCATGAGTTTCATTTTCAAATAAGTAATCCTATTCAAAAGGTGCTATTTGTTATAAATCCTCTAGGACCTATTTTATTAATATTAGGCGTATCCTGTATCTTCAAAGGGCGAAAATTTTTTCTTTACTTGGTTTCACTACATTTCTTACTATCAACGATCTTATATGCTAATGTATTATATTTTCGATTTTATTCTGATTTCATTACACTTCCGACTCTTTTTCAAACAAAGAATTTGAGTGATTTAGGGGGGAGTGTCTTTGCCCTTATAAAAGAATACGATATATTATTTTATTTAGATACAATCCTTCTAATGGTTAGTTATAGAGGAATGAAATCGTCGAGTAATAATTCCATTATTACTCGACGAAATTTTGGTGCCGTATTTATTTCTGCATTCATTATCATCGGAACCACAATATCTCTAGCTGAAATAGATCGGCCACAGCTTTTGACTAGAATGTTTGATCGGAATTATATTGTCAAATACTTAGGATTATATAATTTTATCGCATATGATTTTTTGCAATGCTCGATGACATCTACTCAACGAGTTATTGCAAATAGTGATGACATTACAGAAATAATTAATTATACAAAATCAATACATGCAGATCCCAATCCGAAATACTTCGGAGCTGCAAAAGGAAAAAATGTAATCTATATTCATCTAGAATCTTTTCAGAACTTTTTAATTAACTTTAAACTTCGTGGTGAAGAAGTTACACCATTTCTAAACTCATTAACAAAAGATAGGGAATCCTTTTATTTTAATAATTTTTTTCATCAAACTGCTCAAGGAAAGACTTCAGATGCAGAATTCCTGATTGACAATTCATTATTTGGCTTATCACAAGGTGCGGTGTTTACAACAAGGGGACTCAATACATATCAAGCAGCTCCAGCCATTTTACATAATTTACAGTATACTTCAGCTGTCTTCCATGGGAATAATCAATCTTTTTGGAATCGAGATGTCATATATAAATCTTTTGGATATGATTATTTTTTCGATTCAAGCTATTATGAATTAACTCGCAATAATGTTGTAAATTATGGATTAAAGGATAAACCTTTTTTTACTATGTCGATACCAATGCTCGTATCACTAAAAACGCCATTTTATGCCAAATTCATTACTCTATCCAACCATTATCCTTATCTTATCGATAAGGAAGAGGCAACTATTGCAGCTTTTACTTCAGGAGATGGTTCTGTAGATAGGTATTTTCAAACTGCTCGTTATTTAGATGAGTCCTTAAGAGAATTTTTTCGGCAATTAGAGGAAATTGGTTTATTAGATTCATCAATTATTATATTGTTTGGAGATCATTATGGAATTTCAGAAAACCATAATAAAGCAATGAAAGAAGTGATGGGAGAGGATATAACAAAATACAAAAATATTCAATTACAAAGGGTACCTTTGATAATTAGAGTACCAGGAGTACAAGGTAAAGAGATGCATCAATATGGTGGGCAAGTTGATTTATTACCGACCCTCCTTCATTTACTAGGTATTGAAACGAAAAATCTGCTCCTATTCGGAACCGATTTATTTTCTACTGAACATCAACAAGTGGTTCCATTTAGAAACGGTGACTTTATTAGTCCAACTATAACTAATGTAGCTAATAAGTTCTTTGATACTAAGAGCGGAGCACCTCTTAAAATAAATAATGAAATATTAATTTATGAACAATTAGTAAGGCAAAAATTAGAGCTATCTGATCGAGTAGTTAATGGAGATTTGTTGCGTTTTTATACACCAATTGGATTTCAATCAGTTAATCGCTTTGATTATAAATACCGGAAGAATACACCATGAAATTCTGTCCCAACTGAAATTTAACTAACAAGGATTCTTCTATATTTTTACATTGAATCATTAGCTAATGACTAGTAAAGTGCTAGCTTTATGATATTATTAGTATAGAAAGGGTGATTACATAATGGTAAATGACGAAAGAATCCAACTGAACGTAAGAGTTACAACTGATACGAATATAAAGTTAGATGAAATTGTTAACTATTATCAAGAAAACGTGAAAATTGGTAGAGTTTATAAAG
>JBFILZ010000181.1:0-5388 GCA_041611945.1 Bacillus sp. (in: firmicutes) | reverse complement strand
AGTAATGAATGACTATATTTCATTAGTAAATGAACGATTTCCAAATCTCCTTGAGGGAGTTTATATTCAGGGATCAATTGCATTAGATGCTTATGTTGTAGGTAGCAGTGATATTGATTTCGTTACAGTAATGAGTCGACGTTTATTAGAGGTTGATATCGATGTATTATCAGAAATACATAGGGGAATTGCGCATACATACAACTCTATTGAAATGGATGGAGTCTATATTGTTTGGGATGATCTTGGCAAGTTGGCTATTCATGAAAATGGCTATCCTGTTTATAACAGTGGTGAAATCAGAATTGAATCATACATAAATCCGATCACGTGGTGGCTTTTAAAGACAAAGGGCATTTGCATTATAGGACCGGAATGTACATCGTTTACATATGAGACAAGTCCACGTGACTTAGTTGCCTATGTTAATACCAACATGAATTCTTACTGGGCAAATCGAACAACGGGTTTGGAAAGTGCTTTTGGTGAAATAAGCAATTACTCGAAGGAAGAGATTAATACTACAATCGAATGGTCAGTGCTTGGATTGTTACGTCAATATTATACATTGATGGAACAGGACATTATTTCAAAAGTTGATGCAGGTGAATATGGTTTGAAGCATGTCCGAACTGAGTGGCATCCAATTGTTAATGAAGCAATTAACATTCGTAAGGGAGTTAAAAATAACCATTATACTTCTGACGAGCAGCGAGTGAAAGATACGATCGGGTTTTCAAAGTACATAATTAGGTATTCAAATAATCATTTATTAAAAGTGTAGTTTACTAAGGGGATTTTAGTATGAACATTCAATTACATCCAACTAGAGAACAAATTGCTAGTTGGATTTCGGCATATGTACCAGAAAAAGACTTCTTTTTTATGAAAGAAGAGGATTTAAGTTACTTTAAGAATTATTTAAATGAAACCCTAGTTATTCCTAGAGATGAGTTTTTCAATCATGCTACCTATAGAAAGATTCAATTAGCAAACAGCTATGAGTACTGGAATATTTCAAAGGAAGTTGAGATTGTCTTAGTAGCTCAATCAGATTGGATTAATAAGTTAGAACCGAAAGAAAAAGAAAAGCTTCTGCTATTACAAGTAGAAGTGGGAAGAGGCTTGAGTGTCTCAACGAAGTTAATTACGGATTTAAGTATTATTCCCAAAGAAAACATTGTAAAAAAAGATGAAGAACTTCACGTTGTCATTCAACATGACATGTGGAATAAACTTCCGATTACTTCTAGAGAACAAATCATAAAATCATATGCATTGGAATGGGATAGCTGGAATTCAATTGAATTGCCTACAGGAGTACCAAGGCACATTAAAAAATATGTAAATACATTCTCAACAGATGCAGGTGCCAATTGTTTTGCAGCAACTCTATATGCAATTAGTACTTCTCCAATAAACCAAGAGTGGATAATTCACGAATGGATTCATCAACAAACGTTCATCAAGGGAATTGAAAATGCAGGGTATGTAAAAACGTACGATGAATTTCAAGATGGTGATGTCGTTACCTGGGTAAACGAAGTGGGAATTATACAACACGCATCGTATTGTTTAGGGAACAACCTGTTTTTCAATAAAAATGGACAAACCTTCTTTAACCCATGGAAAATTGTTCACTGGGATACATTAAAAGAAGAGTGGAAAAGATACTCAGTTCAAAGTTACAGGAAAATGGTTTGATCGGGGTGGATGTTATTAATAAAAGTTGATTCGAAAGAAATACGAAATACACATGCAAAGCATCAAGTACATCGTAAGGTCTGCAACAGAAAAAGATGCAAAAAGCTTGTCGTTTGTTCGATTACAAATTGATGGGGAAACAGAAAATTTGGATCGAGAAAAAGGAGAAGCTTTCTTAGATGAAGCTAGTTTTAAACACTTAATAAAAAATGATACAGATAATAGTAAGAACCTCTTTTTAGTCGCTGAGGTCAATGGAGAAATTGCAGGTTTTTCGAGATGTGAAGGAAACCATTTTAAAAGAACTGCTCATAAAGTAGAATTTGGAGTTGGTGTTTTAAAAGAATATTGGGGATTTGGTATAGGGAAGAATCTTTTAACGGAATCGATAAAATGGGCGGACACGAATGAAATAAAAAAAATAACGTTGAATGTTCTCGAAACTAATGTGAAGGCTATAGAACTGTATCGGAAAAATGGTTTTGAAGTAGAAGGGATTTTAAAAAAAGATAAATACTTATCATATGGAAAATATTACAATACAATCATAATGGGAAGAGTTTTTCAGACAAAATAATATTTTAGTGGAGGTAGCTTATGCAAGAATTTGTATATCATATCGTTCAGAAAGATATAGTTGGCAACAAACTTGTTGCATTGAACTCTTTCAAGGAAACTAACCCTGCATTATACGAAAGATATACGAAAAAATATTTTGATCATCCAGACAGACCAAGATTACTAACAAAAAAAGTGCCAAAGTTAAACTGTTTGTGGAACGATGTAATTCATTTTCTGCCTTTACATCCTAATCATGTTTACAACGCACTTAAAAGCTTGGATATACAAATAGTAGAAGATATGCGCTTTTTTTAAATTCCAATTGAAAAGCTGAAAGATAATAATAATGCAATGTATTTGTATTCAAAGCACAAATATTACGGGCCAGCAGAAGACATCGATGATGATGAGATGGTTATGCTGAACATTTGCGATTATAAAGAGTTAACTGAAATCCCTGCAGACACAGTCGAATATTACAAAGTCGAGCAGGCAAAAGGAAACAAATTTGGTATGTTCCCATACGTTCCACATGTGTTGAGTCAAGGAGAAGTGGTAATTAAAGGTTTGGAGATTATTGATTGGAATCAGAGTGAATGAGATATAAGAATATGAATCCCAAGAATTATTTATGTAAGGGGGAAAGAAGATGACCACTGTTTGTCTAATAAGGCATGGAGAGACTGATTTCAATTGGAATGCTACAAGGAAGAAAAGATATACCTTTGAATGAAGCTGGAATTTTGCATGCAAAGCAATGTCGCGAGGTTCTTCAATCCTCACATTGGGAAGTAGTTATAACTAGTCCATTAAAAAGAGCAAAACAAACGGCGACAATTATTAATGAAAAACTAAATGTTCCTGTTATTGAGATGGTTGATTTTATCGAACGAGATTTTGGTTTGGCGGAAGGAATGACATTCGATGAAAGAAATTCAAAGTTTCCTAATCGAATTTATCCCAAGCAAGAAGAAAGAATATCTTTTCGCAAAAGGGTAATGGAAGGATTGAACACCATTAGTCATAGATATGTGGATAACAAAATATTGATTGTTGCCCATGGTGGTGTAATCAACGCTATTATAGATGAATTATCTAATGGGGAGATTGGTTCTGAGAAAACCGATTTATTAAATGGCTGTATGAGTAATATTTTCATGCAGGACGGTAAATGGTTTATTAAAGATTACAATCAAATTTCTCATCTTTCTATGAACAATTAATATCTTGCTTTAAATAAATATATTCGAAGTGGTGTTAAGAATGAATTTCCTAATTACTAAAATGAATAATGAAAAGGCTAAAGAAGTACTTTCTTGGAAATATGAAAAACCATATGATTTTTACAATAGTGACGAATCGGATGAAGAATTTGATGAGAAAATGGATGGATCTTATTTTTGTGTTATCGATGATCAAAATAAATTAGTTGGATTTTTTTGTTATGGGTGAGTCAGCTCAAGTACCCAAAGGTAATAAATATCATATGTATCAAGAGCCTCTAATTGATTTGGGTTTAGGGATGAATCCGCGTCTGACAGGCAAAGGAAATGGTTTAGAATATTGCTCATTTATTATCAAACATATTGAAGATACATATCAGAAAACACCTATTCGATTAACTGTGGCTAAATTCAATCACAGAGCAATTCATTTATATCAAAAACTGGGCTTTGTTTATGAAAATGAATTTATTACCGATTATGCAGAATTTATGACGATGGTTAAAAGAGATCGAAATACTACTTGAATAATACAAAATAAATAATTATTTCTAGCAAGGACGCATATCCAACAAAGGATTGCGTCCTTTTTTAATAAAAGATTGAGTTATCCAGGGTTATTTGAAATAATTGGAATTGAGTGAATAGGTAGAAAAAGGATGGTTTGATATGAAAACATTGGAAAGCAATAGATACATTGTCGAAGAAAAAACCGGTTATACACCAATGGTAGGAAGATTACTCTCAATGATGGAGTATACGAGGCTGACAACATTAGAAGCAGTAAATGATTTAACGCAAGAACAGTTGGATTATCGCATAGACGGGAAGGGTAATTCAATCGGTGCCCTGTTATATCATATGGCATGCTTGGAAGAAATCTATCTGATCACATCATTAGAAGACCGTGATCCGAATGAAGAGGAGGTGCAAAGGTTAACTGTAGGTTTAGAGCTTGGTGAAAAAGCACATGAAGAAATAAATGGTAAAGAAATAGAATTCTATAAGCATCAGTTAGACATCGTTAGGAAACGAACGCTCGAATTATTTCAGGGGATTGAGGATATTTGGTTAGACAAAGTTACGCCGCTTGGACCTGAATATTTAGCGAATAATTATTTTAAATGGTTCCATGTTTTTGAAGATGAATTAAATCATCGAGGACAAATAAACCTCATACGAAATCATATGAAAAGGAAATAGAAGCTTGTATAGTGTCAACGAAATGGAGAATGAGTAAATGACAGAGACAACAATTGTAAAAGCAGCTATTCAGGATGCAGAAAAATTAACCGAAATTATGAAAATCACTTTTGATGAAGAAGCAAAGAAATGGCTATCTGATCAAAAAGGTGTAATAGATTACAATATTCAACCACCTGGATATTCATCGGTAGAAATGAATTTGTATATGATTAATCATTTGAACTATTTTAAGATTTTAAGGGATGAAGAAATTGTCGGTGGGATTATCGTGACAGTTTCAGGGCAATCGTATGGAAGAATTGACCGAATCTTTATTGAACCAAAATCTCAAGGAAGAGGGATAGGTTTAACTGTTATCACGTTAATTGAAAAAGAGTTTCCGAATGTTCGAGCTTGGGATTTAGAAACTTCGAGTAGGCAAATCAATAATCATCGCTTTTATGAAAAAATGGGCTATCGAACAACCTTTGAAACTGAAGATGAATTTTGTTACATCAAAAAAATAGCAACTTCAAATCAACAGGACAACTTAATTGAAAATGAAAATATCTCGAATAGACAATATGAAAATTGCAACATGTCAAACACGGAAGGTTACCAAGTGAATTTGCATGGTAGCTCTTTTAGCAATAGCAATTTAATGAGTAGTCAAGTGAGTAACTGTAATCTAAGCCAATCAACGTTCCAAAATATT
>JBFILZ010000180.1:0-5393 GCA_041611945.1 Bacillus sp. (in: firmicutes) | reverse complement strand
TGACACAACTGAGTGCAGTACGCTTATTTTTCTTCAGGGTGACGATGCCAATCGGGATTTTATTTGCATCTTCTGCATTTATTGATATCAGTACTCGTTCAACATATTTGATAATCGGAATGGTCATTGTCCTACCCGCATTGTTTTACTTATTCACATCTGTATTGGAATCTAACAGATTGATTGAACATAATTAGACCTTTTAAAAAAGGCCATGTTCAGTAAAGGTTTCTGTTTTCGAGTATTAATCCTAAAATAACACATCAAAAGGAGTGTCAAATCACATTGATTTCGACACTCCTTTTTTCTCGATTTATCGGAATTTATCTGCAAACACGTATCCATTGGTACTACAAAACGCACTATTATTCATCAAAGTTTATGATGCAGTTTGAAATACTCTTTCAGTTATCAATAATAGCTCGGAAATGGAACTATCAATTAAATAATTCGGTTATTAAATAAGGCTATTTTACTTTAAAAGGTATTATTTTTTTATGATAAAGAGATTGTTTAATTTTGAGAATTTTGAAATAATTGGTATTAGTTAAGGGGTGGGATTGTTTTTTTGATAGGAGAAAAAACATATAAAAATACAATAGAAAAGTTGAGGTTAGAGAATGGCTGTAGTATACAGAAAATATAATGCTATAAATGACTATAAAAAAGTTTGTACCTTCTTAGAAAATAGTTATGAGTTTTATGGAACTAGGTTTGATAATAATCTAACGCTGTTTGAGTTTCAATGTGCACTTTCACTAGGATTAGAAGAAAAAGCTAAGAGTATTGATGAAGTGCTAGATAAAGTATTTCTTTGGTTCGATGAAGATCAATTAGTTGGATTACTAGAAAAGGATGCATTTTGTTTGGCACAAAATTATAGGTTCCTTTTTGATGAAGTTGTTAAAGTTGGAGAAGAAAATTATTCTAACGCTGAAAACCTAATGGAATGGGAAGTTTACGAAAAAGATTCAGACTATGAGAATACCTTATTAAATAGAGGTTATTCAAGATCTGATGAATACTGGGTAAGAAGGGATTTTGAATTATATCAAACACAAGTACCTGACAATGAGTTGCCTGAAGGATTCAAAATAGAATCAGTTCCAAATCTTAAAGAATTCGACGAAGTATATATGGCATATAAGCTATGTTATGGAATCTTATTTAATAAGAAAATACTTCAAAATTTAATTGAAACATCAACTTATAGAAAAGAGTTAGACTTAGTAGCAGTGGGACCAGATACGAACGTAGTAGCTTTATGTAGCGGAAGATATGAGGAAGCGAATAAATTAGTTACTATAGAAGCTGTATCTTGCTATCACGATTATAGAGAAAGAGGCATTAGTAAAGCATTATTAATACACCAGTTAAAGGCTGCAAAGGAATTAGGTGCGAATAAAGTTACTGTATATACTGCTATGCCAGAAAAGTATCCAGCACCCAATAAGCATTATGAATCAGTTGGCTTTAAACTAGTTGGAAGAAAATACGTTTGGAGAAAGGTTCACATCATATAGATTTACTGACATAGATTCAATCTATATAAAAGATAGAACTACAACTCAAAATGGTATGTATAACGATACACTCTAGATTTTGCATTTAAGAGGTACTAAGTGAAGTTATACACCATTAAAACAGATCGGTCAGAGGAATCAGCCACTGACCGTTTTTCGTGCGATTCTTCATTTCTGAATATACGCATTATTTTTCTATTCATAGCACACCAACACTAGTCATCTCTAGAAACTACTCATATCGTCATCCTTCTTGATAATACATTGAATACAAGTCATTTAATGTGACTTTTCCAAAACTGAACTCTGTTATTTCATTTACTTTTAGAAATTCTACAACATTTCCTAGTATCTTAGAATCATATCCACGGACATCTATTAGAGTACTTCCATTTGGCAATGATTGTACGTCTGTTTCCGGAAATTCTTTTGAAAGCTTGTCTTTTAAATGATTTGTCAGCTCTTTTATTCGAAGGGTTGTGATTTCTCTTTCTTCGAAGCCTGGAGATATGTCATTCACATGTATTAACTCCCCATTTTTCATAAAGAAAATGCGATCCGCGTATTTCTCTAAGTTTTCCAATAGATGTGAAGCTACAATCACCGTTTTTCCCTCTGACTTCTTTTTAACAAGGATTTGCGAAATAAGTTCGACATGAGTAGGGTCTAATCCATTCATCACTTCGTCCATCAGCATTACTTGCGTATCTGACACAATTTGCATCGCAAAACAAAGTCTTTGGCGCATACCTAATGAATATGTCCCTGTATTTTTATGGATATACGACTCCATTCCTAGTTCTTTAATTGTTTGATCAATCAATTTTGGATTACTGTGCCACATGGATGAATAGATTTTCAGATGTTCTTTTCCAGAAATCTGATTATATAAGTCACTCTGATCAGGCATCATGGAGACCAGTTGACGAATTTTCACTTCATTCTTTTTAGTTGTATATTGTAATTCCTGATTTAAAATGACTTTCCCGCTACTCGGATTGATATAGTTCATAATGGCATTCATAAGCGTAGACTTTCCGGTCCCATTTGGAGCTACCAAACCAATAATTTCTCCAGGCATGAATGTAACAGTAACTTCTTTTAAAATGTCTCGACCTGTAAACTGCACACCAATTCTTTGTAACTCAATCATTTCATCCCTCCATCTCTACTCGCTAAAGTAGTTTAAACTTCCTTCGATTACTTAGTAAAAAAGTGAAGAACAGAAACATACACGTACACAATCCGATAATGGCTAGTCCACTTCCAAATGTGAGGGCTTCGGAAGCGTAGAGGTAATTGCGATACCCCGAAGTAATCTGGCCTACTTGAACATAGCTCATTGGATACCAATGAAAATCTTTAATAGCACCAATTCCTCTATTAAAATACATCAATTCTGCAAGTACCAAAACGCTGGCTACCAATAAATTTGCAAACTCATTTTTTAACGTCACACTTGCAAGTAGTACCAATGAAATAATAAGGAAAAACCAGAAAATAATTAATAGCAT
This sequence comes from Bacillus sp. (in: firmicutes), assembly GCA_041611945.1. GTDB lineage: Bacteria > Bacillota > Bacilli > Bacillales > SA4 > Bacillus_BS. The sequence continues at coordinate 2,356 of JBFILZ010000180.1, read as the reverse complement.
GTTTTGAATTAGATATTCCCACATCATCCTGTTAGAAAAGATATCATCAGCTATATAAATAGGAACAGGCAAACCAAAATCACCGAATCCATTTTGAACACCAATGATGAGTAGACCTACCGAAAGTGGGATTATGGCTAATACGCTACCTAATAATGAAACAAAGCCTTTAACCATCAACTTTCGCCAATCTGATAGTGGTAACCCCTGTAACAGTGTTGGATTCCTTCTATCCTTCAATACAATATCCACGGTGAAGAGTATACAGCTCACGATAAGAATTAACGGTAGGTACGAGTTTAATAACCGTTGTAAGGTTTGTAACGCAGTCCGTTCCTCGAAAATATTGATAGTTAAATCATAATTGACTTCTGTATACCCTTCGTAACGACTTGCATTATATAAGCAACCAAAGTGTCCGTCCATCGTTGCATAATTATTTCCAAACGTGTAATACCCCGGATTGTAGTATAGAACCCCACCTCCACGATAAAAAATCATGTTATCAGAGTACGCATACCACTTATATGTAGCCTCCGCATATTCTTTCAAATTGTTCTGATTAATCGCATCTAATCTTTGTTTATCGTATTCGTTCCATTCAGGAAATATTGCCGCAGCATACCTAGTTAAATGGTGCGTCCCATCATTTATCACAACATTGTTTAGAAATTCTTCCCTTGTCTCATATCGAGCCTCTATTTCATTGACTTCCACTTTTTCTATCGGATTATAGGTTGGAGCTATTTTTATTGCAAAATAGCACGAGAAGAAAAGAAGAATGACGTAAATGGCGATATTCTTTTTATTACGCATGAATTGAAAAAATTCTAATTTAAAATATGCCCACATGATTCTCACTCTCCTAGACCCTTTTTAGTTTGCCAGTAGTCAAAAAGATCTTTACAGCGACTACCATTAAGACAATACTCATCCCGATATAAATTAGTCCATGTGTGGCATTTAGGACAACGGGATTTGCGAGGTCGAGTGTCTGCCCATTTAATAAGTGAGAATAATTCATATAGTTAAACGGATTATACGGAATTAGATTCATCATATTTGGAAATAGCATAGGGACAATAAATAATAACAATTCAACAAACAACGTCAAATACATATTCTTCAGTAAGACATTCAGAATGACAGATAGTAAAATTGTGAAAATGGAAATAAAAATCATATATAGAATTGCTACACCTATGTACTTGTAGATTGGATATACGGTAAAAACACCATCAAAGACTGGAATTGGATAAGAAGGATTTCCTACTCCTTTAAAATATAACAATGGGAGGCTGAAAATAAATATCTCTACAATAAATACACCTACTATAAGCATTGTTGCGATAGATTTAGCGATCACATACTTATCGAACGTAATCGGATAACCCTTGATTAGTGACGTATGTTGAAAATCTTCTATCATGATTCCACATGTATAAATACTTATGAAAACAAACCACACAGAACCTAACACTACAAATAAATAGGATAGAAATTGAAAGAATGTTAAAGAATCTATCGATAAAGGAATTCCTGTTTGATTCATATAATCATAAAACACTCGATCCAACTGATTTTCTATTTTCGAAGGTAGATAACTCTCCACATTGTCAAAACCCTCCATACCAAAGGATTTAGTTCTTAAATCAGTAAGTTCAATAGCTGCGTCCATAAACAGTTCCGGTCGATCCATTTTTATGGCCATTCTTTGCTTTGATACTAATAGTTGCTGGAGCACTAAATTTTTATATAAGTTACTACCATTTCCACTATCAGTAGCATCAACATTTTGATATTGACTCAACGCAGAAGATAATGATTGATATTCACCCGATTTTTCTTTAACCGCATTTCCTAAATCCTCCGTTTTCACGAAAAACATCAACCCAAATACAAATATGGCCACACTAATACAAGCGAAAATATTTCTTTTATTTGATTTCTCTAGGATAAAAAAGGTCTTTAACATGTTCCACATACATATCCCCCAAGCAATGAAATTCATGTAATGAACAGCATATTCTATTCTCTATCTGAAATATGCCTATCTCAATCAGTAATTACCAATTTTTCTATATCATTCAACCATCATATATAAAATTTTGGTTATTCACAATATTCTTTTTTCTTTTAGACGTAAAAATACACCCCGTTAGATTCATATCTAACGGGGTGTATTTGGCAACTTTCTATTCAAATCTATTACAAATGTGTGGAAATAATAAAGTTGTTTAAATAATTGTAATAAAACCATTATTTTTTAGCAAATTATATCAATGGTGAAATAATAAAGTTGATTAATTATTTATTATTAATGTTTTTTAAGGCATAAAAGAAAATAATAAAGTTG
>JBFILZ010000179.1:0-5415 GCA_041611945.1 Bacillus sp. (in: firmicutes) | reverse complement strand
AAACTTTTGGCAGGATTAAATCCAGAACAACAAGAAGCAGTTAAACATACAGATGGACCTTTACTACTAATGGCGGGTGCCGGAAGTGGGAAAACTCGAGTATTAACGCATCGAATGGCTTATTTAATGGCTGAAAAGAGTGTAGCTCCCTGGAATATACTAGCTATTACATTCACTAATAAGGCATCACGAGAAATGAAAGATCGTGTAGCTAAAATAGTAGGTGGTGTTGCTGAAGATATTTGGATTTCAACTTTCCACTCAATGTGTGTGCGTATATTACGTCGTGATATTGATCGATTAGGCTATAATCGAAATTTTACAATATTGGATACAACAGACCAGTTGTCCGTGATAAAAAATGTCCTAAAGGATAAAAATTTAGACACGAAGAAATTCGAACCTAGAAGTTTATTAGGATCAATTAGTGGGGCGAAAAATGAGCTAATTACACCAGAAGAATATTCAAAAACAGCAGCAGGTCCATATGAGAGTATTGTTTCGAGTGTTTATACTGAATATCAAAAGCGTTTGCGAAAAAATCAGGCGTTAGATTTTGATGACTTAATAATGATAACGATTCAACTCTTTATGCGAGTACCAGAAGTATTAGAAAGCTACCAACGTAAATTTCAATACATTCATGTTGATGAGTATCAGGATACAAATAGAGCACAGTATATGCTAGTGAAACAGCTAGCAAGTCGCTTCCAAAACCTATGTGTTGTTGGAGATTCAGATCAGTCAATCTACGGATGGCGTGGAGCGGATATTAGTAATATCCTCTCATTCGAGAAAGATTACCCAAGAGCACGAGTTATTCTATTAGAGCAAAATTACCGTTCTTCTAAAAATATACTTCAAGCTGCAAATGAAGTCATAGAAAATAATGCAAACCGTAAACCGAAAAAATTATGGACTGAAAATCCACATGGAAATAAAATCGTGTATTATCGGGCTTCAAATGAGCAAGATGAGTGTTATTTTGTTGCAGGAAATATAAAGAAGCTCGTCGATAGTAGCAATAGAAATAATTCGGATTTTGCGATTTTATACCGTACAAATGCTCAATCCCGTGTAATGGAGGAAGTTTTATTAAAGTCAAACATTCCCTATAATATTGTAGGTGGCATTAAGTTCTATGATCGTAAAGAAATAAAAGATATCTTAGCTTATCTTCGGTTAATTGCCAATCCTGACGATGATATTAGCTTAGGAAGAATTATAAATGTGCCTAAACGTGGGATTGGTCCTACGACCTTAGATAAAATAGGAAACTATGCAATTCTTCATGACACTTCAATTTATGAGGCTTTGCAAATGGTTGAATTGATTGGGTTAAGTGGTAAAGTTACTAAAGAATTAGTTGAGTTTCGTGACCAACTTAGAAATTGGGTACAAATGCAGGAGTTTTTATCAGTTACGGAGTTAGTTGAAGAAGTGTTAGATAAAACAGGATACCGTGACATGTTAAAAAACGAAAAAACGATTGAATCACAAAGTCGTTTGGAGAACATTGATGAATATTTATCTGTTACAAAGAATTTTGAAGAAAAAAATGATGATAAAAGCTTAATTGCATTTTTGACGGATTTAGCTCTAGTTTCTGATTTAGATCGTTTAAACGAAGACGAAAATGATGAAAAAGGCAATGTTGTACTAATGACTCTTCATGCAGCAAAAGGACTAGAGTTCCCAGTGGTATTCCTTATGGGATTGGAAGAAGGTGTTTTTCCTCACAGCCGTTCCTTATTTGAAGAAGATGAAATGGCAGAAGAACGCCGCTTAGCTTACGTTGGAATTACGAGAGCAGAACAGGATTTATTTATTACAAATGCAGAAATGCGTACCTTATTTGGACGGACTAGTATGAATCCTGTCTCTCGATTTATTTCAGAAATACCAGAGGAACTCTTAGTACATGCTCATCAAGAAAAATTAAAAGAAAAGTCATTTCTTGATTCAGCATCAGCTCGACCTGAACGTCGTGCACCTGTCATGCGCCCAGTTGTGACAACTACTGGTGGAGAATCAATTGGTTGGAGAGTAGGAGACAAAGCCGCACATAAAAAGTGGGGTATTGGAACTGTTGTGAGCGTTAAAGGTGATGGTGAGTCCAAGGAATTAGATATCGCCTTTCCTAGTCCTACCGGAATTAAGAGGCTCTTAGCTAAATTTGCACCTATTGAAAAAGCATAGTTAATGGTAAATCACCTAAAAGGAGTGAGTGTATGTCTAAGGAAATTAAAGCTAGGATAGAAGAGCTTCGAACCCTTTTGAACAACTGGAATTACGAATATCATGTCCTGGATAACCCCTCTGTATCGGATGCTGAATATGACTTAGCGATGACGGAGCTTATTCGTATTGAAGAGGAGAATCCTGATTTGCTTTCTGAAGACTCACCTTCCTTACGAGTAGGTGGATTGCCATTAGCTGTTTTTGAAAAAGTTGAACACAAAACGCCTATGCTAAGCTTAGCAAATGCGTTTAGTGAAGACGATCTCCGTGATTTTGATCGTCGAGTAAAGCAAAGCGTTGGTGAAGCCGTGACATATATGTGTGAATTAAAGATTGACGGGCTAGCGGTGTCTTTGCAATATGAAGATGGATTTTTCACAAGAGGTTCAACACGTGGAGACGGGACTATTGGAGAAGATATCACACAAAATTTAAAAACGATTCGAGCGATTCCATTAGGCTTAACTAAGCCTGTGAGCATAGAAGTACGTGGTGAGGCATATATGCCAAAAAAATCGTTTGAAGGCTTAAATGAGCAAAAACTAAAGAGTGGCGAGGAACCCTTTGCAAACCCAAGAAATGCTGCAGCGGGGTCCCTTAGACAGTTGGACCCAAAATTAGCTGCTAAGCGTAACCTTTCAATTTATGTATATGGTATCGGAACTGTAGGGCAAACTCTTGTACCATCACATAGTGAAGGACTAAATTTATTAGATGATTTAGGATTTAAAACAAACCCAGAACGTAAAAAGTGCTCAAATATAGAAGAAGTTATTGGATTTATTCAGCAGTGGCATGGAAAAAGACCAACTTTAGCCTATGAAATTGATGGGATTGTAATTAAAGTAGATTCCTTAGAGCAGCAAGACGAACTAGGCTTTACAGCGAAAAGTCCTCGCTGGGCAATTGCGTATAAATTTCCTGCAGAAGAAGTTGTTACAAAACTTCTAGACATTGAATTAAACGTAGGTAGAACTGGGGTTATTACTCCAACGGCCATATTAGAGCCTGTTCGAGTAGCAGGTACAGTCGTGAGGAGGGCTTCTTTACATAATGAGGATTTGATTAGGGAAAAGGACATCATGCTCGGAGATTTTGTTATTGTAAAGAAGGCAGGCGACATTATTCCGGAAGTGGTAAATGTATTACCTGAACGTAGAACGGGTGAAGAGATCGAGTTTCAAATGCCAACAGAGTGTCCTGAATGCAAAACTGAATTAGTAAGACTTGAAGGAGAAGTGGCTCTACGCTGTATTAATCCGATGTGCCCGGCGCAAATAAGAGAAGGTCTCATTCATTTTGTGTCAAGGAATGCGATGAATATAGAAGGTCTTGGTGAAAGTGTAATAAGTCAGCTTTTTCAAGAGAAACTAGTAAAAAATTTCGCCGACTTATATCGGTTAAATAAAGATCAGCTCACTGAGTTGGAGAGAATGGGAGATAAATCAGCATCCAATTTAATAGAAGCCATTGAAATATCTAAATCGAACTCTCTTGAAAAATTACTTTTTGGATTAGGTATAAGGCATGTAGGTGCCAAAGCAGCAAAAACGCTTGCGCAGCAGTTTGAATCGATGCAAAACATTAAAGAGTTATCAGTTGAGGAGTTAGTAGCTGTTAATGAAATTGGTGAAAAGATGGCCGATTCAATAGTGACCTATTTTCAAAATCCAGAGGTAGCAAAGATTTTGGATGAATTAACGGAACTTGGTGTTAATATGACCTACACAGGACCAAAACTTATTAATTTGGAAAATGTTGACTCATTCTTTGCTGGAAAAACAGTAGTACTAACGGGAAAATTAGAAATTCTTACTCGAAATGATGCCAAAGAAAGAATTGAAATGCTAGGAGGTAAAGTTGCGGGAAGTGTGAGTAAGAAAACACATCTCCTCATTGCTGGAGAAGAAGCAGGCTCTAAATTAGAGCAAGCTAAAAAGCATGGGGTAGAGATATGGAACGAAGAGAGATTAATTGAAGAGCTAAACAGATGAAGGAGGTGACGAAGGTGAGGGGACTCGGTGCGTTCTTCCTCATTTCTATTCTCTTATTAAGCGGATGTGTACCAAGGTTTGATAAGGAAGAAGAAATCGTAAAGGAAACAGATGATTCACAGGAAACAGCTATAGTACCAAAATATAAAATTTCAGATCAATATTATCGAACCATATTGCCGTTTAAAGCGAGTGAAGCTAGGGGATTAGTAGTCAGTCAAACAAGTAACCGACTTGATATTGATGAATTCGAAACTGGATTAATGAGATTGTCACAGAATACTTTCTCTTCAGAAACTTATTTATATCAGGATGGTCAATATTTAGACAGTGAAACTGTGTATAGCTGGCTGAAGAGGATCGAGGCAGACAATGAGAGTGGAAAAGGTGCCAGTAAAGGAAATCTAGGATTGAATCCGATTAAAGTTTCTCAAGGAACGGAAAAAGAAAAAAATGAGCAAAGCCCAATCTATTTGTCACATATATTAGAACAGAATTTTTTAAAGAAGGATGAAGAAGGAAAGGCAATTTTAGGTGGTATATCCATTGGACTCTCCCTCAACTCTGTTCACTATTACACGCAAGAGGATGGGTATCCACGAGAGTTTACGATTGAAGATTCCGAAATTGAAAAGCAAGGGAAAAAGATGGCAGATGAAATAATCACGAGGATTCGAGCCATTGAAGGTTTAGAGGAAATACCAGTTGTCATCGGTCTTTTTAAGCAAGAAGCAAGATCTTCAGTAGTACCTGGCAGCTTTATCAGTGTTGCCGAAGTGAAAGCAAAGTCGAAACGGGTAGAAAAATGGACAGTGGTTAAAGAGGAGTATTACCTCCTTCCATCCAATGATGCACAGGTTAACTATCGTGAAGACCATACAAGAATGCTTAATTTTAAGACGGAAATTGACGAATACTTCCCTAATTATACAGGTGTAATTGGGAGAGGATTTTACCGAGATGAACAGCTAAGTGAGTTAACAATTGAGATCCCGATGCAGTTTTATGGAAAAGCGGAAGTTATTGGATTTACTCAATACGTAACTGGACTGATCATGGAGCATTTCCCTGACTATATTACGGTAAAATGTTATATCTCATCTATAGGAGGCCAAGAAGCTTTAATTATTCGTGAATCAGGCCGAGCTGAGCCAATTGTTCATATCTATCAGTAATTTTT
>JBFILZ010000178.1:0-5428 GCA_041611945.1 Bacillus sp. (in: firmicutes) | reverse complement strand
TTGCTAGACTCTGAATCTCACTAGAAAGTCGCAGCATTTTAATAGAATTTAAACCTTCTACATAGTATTCTGAACTCGGAAAATATATATTTTCACTTTGGTCGCGATAAGTTTTCGTTAGTAAACTAGTAAACTGTTTATCAGAACTCGACACGCTTTGAAAAGATAATCTATATTTATGATACTCTTCCTTGTTAGTAATCAATGCTCTTAAATTATTAGCTGTTCCTTCATCTATTTCCCAAAACAATGTTTGTTCCTGATCCAGTGTTAGGCGTACATGTAAAAAAGATTTATCGTTTTGGTGTACGATTGAAAGCAACTCTAGTAATTTAACATGGTAGAATGACAAGGTCTCACTCCTCTCTATGAAAAATTGTCTTACTTAGGAGTATTCGTGTTGTTTTTCGGAGAAAAAGAGAATGACATACGCTCTGTAAAATCATTGATCGTTTTCATAAGCTCATTCTTTTCATCAACAATTTTTTCATACTGTTCCACGTATTTTTGATTCTCTACTTCTAGATTTCTAACTTTCTCTTCTAATTCTTTCACTTTTAGCATGCTTTGATATTGATTATTTGTAGACTCATCATTTAATTTATTGTATTTATTCGTTTCTTTTTCGAGTTGACCTGAAATTTTTTCGAATTCCTTATTCGAATTATTTTGGTACTCTTTATAATCCTCAAGTAGTTGATCATAGCTCATTTGTTTGTTAGTCAATTTACTATCTAAGTTATTTACTTCATTGATCTTTTCTTTTAGCAATAGTTCCTTCTTAGCCGCTTCATCTTTTAAACGAACAATCATATCCTTAGCTGAAGAAAGATGCTCCTCAAGACCACTGTTTCGATATAAAATTAATTGGCGATCTTTAAACATATTTTCCAAAGCAACAATCATATCAAGAGAGACTTTATCTTGATTATCTTTTGAGAACAAATGCTTAGGTGCTTCTGAATCTACAGGTTTTTCAACTTCAATTGTCTCTTCTTTAAGAGACTCACCTGCTTCACTTTCTTCAAAAGGTAGTTCATCAATCAGGTTTTGATTAGTAAGGACTCCTTTAAACCAGCCTGTTGATTTTTTTGTATCCTTGGTCATCACTTCATCTCCAATCCAATCTACTAACAATTACTCTAACTCTATTAAAACGATGCAAAGGGATAAAATTACCCCGACTATAGTAAGTTTTTTCTCTGTTATAACAGAATCCGACAATATTCCTAATATATCCTAATCTTATTGTATGGTTATGTAGAAGAATGTCAACTGCTGACTGATAAATAGTATATATGTTAGTGTGGTAAATAATTACTTTATATTGGATTTAGTGTAAGACCAAGGGGGAAACGTTCTGTAGGAAATATATATTCAAAGTTTAAAAAACCAAAAAAAGTAGTTCAAGGTTAGAGGGAGCCGCCTCTTAATTGAACTACAAAAGGAAATATTCATTTTTAGCCAACTTATTTAATAAAATATACATTTGGAATTAGCCAACTTATTTAATAGGAAACTAAAAATATAGATTTTTTTATCCTTTCCGTTCTAATCGTTTACGGTGATTTTTATTTTCATGATTCGTTTGTTTTTCATTTTCTCAACTGTGAATACTATGTTTTCATAGATGACATAAGGTTTTTCATCTGGTGTGGGTATGTATCCGAGTTGTCCAATAACAAATCCGCTGATTGTGTCAAATTCTTCATCAGGGAGATCTATTTTTAAAAGGTCTTCTATTTCATAAAGATTTAATGATCCACTTACTACATAAGTATTAGAAGTTATTTCCACTATTTCATCTTCATCAAGGTCTGGATTGTCATACTCATCAAAAATATTGCCAACAATTTCTTCAATGACATCCTCAATTGTCACCACTCCATCTGTACCACCATATTCGTCAATAGCGATGGCCATGTGAATATTGTACTGTTGCATCTCTTTAAGTAGTTCATGAATTTTTTTGAATTCTAGTACAAAATAAGGGTCTCGAATAAGTTCTCTCATATGAAATTTGGCTTCATCACAATCTTCTACAAACTGAATGAGGTCCTTGGCATGTAAAACTCCCACGATTTTATCAATATTTTTGTCGTAGACTGGGAAGCGGGTGAATTTCTCATTGTTGACAATTCGTACTGTTTCAAGAAGGCTAGAATCAATTGAAATAGAGGTTATTTCGGTACGATGGGTCATAATGTCTGATACCGTTTTATTATCAAACTCAAAGATGTTGTTTATCATGATTTTTTCGGTTTCTTGAATGGTTCCCCGTTCTTTGCCGACATCAACCATCATTCTTATTTCTTCTTCAGTCACATCTCCCTCCTCTGCGTTCGGATCTACTCCAAAAAGTCGAACAATAAAATTAGTCGAAAGAGTTAATAACTTTACAAAAGGAGAGGTCACCTTTGATAGTAATGCAAGTGGAGTGACGGCAAACATTGAGATAGACTCAGCCCTTTGGAGGGCAAGCCGTTTTGGGACAAGCTCTCCTAAGACGAGTGTAAAGTAAGAAAGGACTAATGTAATGACTAGGACCGAAAGCGTGGCAAGTATATCTTTTGAAATGGGAACTCCTGCATCCATTAATAAGTCGGTCAATCGTCCGGCAAATCTTTCGGCTGCAAAGGCACTCGCTAAAAATCCAGCAAGGGTAATTCCAATTTGAATGGTTGCTAGAAAACGACTAGGTTCAGATAAAAGGTGTTGTAATTTAATTGCCTTTTTATCCCCAGATTCAGCCATAATCTTTATTTTATTATCATTAAGAGAGATAAGAGCTATTTCAGAAGCTGCAAAAAAAGCATTCAAAATAATTAACAAAAAAAGTATCAATAGCGCCGTTACCATTTGAATAACCCCCAAGAACATACATATGTGTATGATCCCTCTCATGTAAAGAGGGATAAGCTAATATAATAAGGATATGTAAAAGCTCACCGCCCGCCCCTCGGAAAGCGAGGATCCTGAGCTGATATCAACAACCAAGTATACCAGATCTTAAAAAACGAAAATTTGTCATCTCTGCTTAGACTGTGTTGTTTTTATTCTTTTTATGTCAATTAAATATGACTATTTTACTGAGTTTACGGTTATTACATGGAAGTTCTAAATCATCGATAAGTAGGAGCATCAATGACTACTAAAAAGTTATGATATATGATTCACGAATAGTTGCTTGTAAAAACAGATGATAAGCTTAAATATTACTAGTTACCAATTCCTATCCATACTTAAACATGAATGAAAAGAACTCGCTTCTGCCGAACAAGGGTAAGTACCCTGCAAAGCTCCAGGCGAAGTCATCATATTAAAGGATATTCAGCCCCGCGACCGAGTATATATGATAATAACTCGTAATACTTAAGGGGGAGAGAAGATGGGTGTGTTTAATGACACTTATTCACGTACTAGAACTTCTGTTGGAACGATTTATGTCGTTGATCCATCACCACTGAATTGGCTTTATGTGCTTTTTAATACTATGGAGGAAGTGGTAAGAGCAGATCCTGCAGGTAGGATTATCCCTTCATTGGCAACGAGTTGGAATTGGATTGACCAAACCACTCTTGAGCTGAATTTACGAAAAGGGGTCATTTTCCATAATAATGAAATCTTTACCTCTAAGGATGCCTTGCGAAGCTTTAATCAAGCCCTTCATTGGATTGCTCCTCACCCACCAGGGACATGGCTTAACTTTCCAATGAATACGAAGGTAGAAATTATCGATGACTATACAATCTTGCTTCATTTTCCCAAACCACAAGGACTAGCACTGGGAAAACTTCGAGCTTATCATATAGCTAATTTAATATTTTGGAAGTTCCTTGGCTTTGGGTACGCTAAGCTTGGATCCGCAGAGGGACATTGGTGAGTCATTGATAAACCAGGCCCGTGGGGCACTGGACCGTTTATCTTAACAGAAGGATATTCTTCTATATCTAATGTCCAAGCAATCATGAAAACAGAACCTTTCGCTGCAACTTGGATTACAACAAAGGAAGAGAGAACACCATATGTCGTACTTGACGCCAATAGCCGGTATTGGGACAAAGATAGAGGTCCAAGGTTAAACCGAGTAATATTTCGTAATGATTTGTCAAAAGAGGATGCGCTAGAATTATGTTTATCAACCGAAGGGAAGGTTGATATTGTAACACAGGTCTCGCCAATGGATGCTTCAAGGGTTTGCAATTCTCGTTATGCAGAACTGATAAATGTGAATGGAAATAAAATAGTATCCGGGATTTTCAATCGATATCGTCAAGATATAGATTTTGACGATAGACGATTGAGGTTGGCCTTTAATCTTGCGGTTGATCGAACAAAGCTTATCGATGAAGCTTTCTTTGGATATGCTGACTTGGTTCCAGCTCTTACTCCACCTTGGGCATTCGATTTTCCAGAAGAGCTTACTCCAATAAAGTATAATCCGGTTCTAGCAAGACAATTATTGGTTGAATCGGGGTGGCCGGCAGGAAAGGTACTAAAGATTGCGGCGCAAAAGGAGTTTGAACGTGTTGCTTTTGTTTTAGCCAAACACTACAAGTTGGCTTTGAATATAGAGGTGAATGTAACAGTTCTCTCTTCAGAAGAAGAAGTGAAGTGGCGAAGAGTAGTGGCAGAGAAAAAGCTTGTTCCGGATTGGGATATCCTATTAGCTAGTACAACAGCTCTGTTCTTTGAGGGTACCCCTGCATTCTTTCATCGTGAATATTTTGGATCGGATGGGGCGTTAAGAGTAGGTCCTGAAATACCTGAAATGGAGACATTCATTAATAAAATGGCAACCCAAATTGATCATAATATGCTATTAGATGCAGCAAAGGATTTGGATCGATTCACATATAACGAGGTATTAGGATTGTTTTTATGTAGTCCTAAGAATTTATACGCTGTTAATAAGCATGTCAACTTCCAACCTTATCGTACTTCCTTTGAGTTAGCGGATACAGAGGTAACGCCTTTACATTGGTCGAGAAGATAAGGTTGCTTTGGCTAGTGTACTTGAACTAGATGTCTCGCTAATTAATGACCATGAAAATTTCAGGTGGAAGTTAAAGGTTGTGAACCAACGACAAAATAATAAATAAAAGGCTCTGTTAAAGCTCCATGTTGAGTTTTCATCCAAAGTTGATTGAAGTGGAAGGACGCCCGCCCCACGGAAAGCGAGTGTTCTGGAACAAAGCTCCCCTTATTTTCAGGGTAGCAAATAATAAAAGAAGGGGGGGAGCTAGTTTGATTTGGAACTGTTAGGTTCCGTTATTCGAAAATCCCCCTTCAAAATTCAAGAATTTTAGTGGTAGGTAGTTGCTGTGGTCTGTCATGTCGATGTTACTGTTAGACTCGAAAACCTACTTACAAGTAGTAATCCTATAAGGTAAAATAAGAGATAATAGTAACTTAGTGAGGGAGTGTT
>JBFILZ010000177.1:0-5428 GCA_041611945.1 Bacillus sp. (in: firmicutes) | reverse complement strand
GCCTTTAGTGCTGCACCATAGTCCGCACCGCCCCCAACAGTTTCAAGCTTAATTTTAATATTAGGATTTTCTTTTTCAAACTCATTAATCATAGCTTGTAGAGGCTCTGCAATTTCAACCTTAAATTGGAAAAAATTAAGTGTTACTTCTTCAGTACTTGACCCTTTTTCAGTCTTTTCAGTTGCAGTATTACCTCCACAACCTGCTAGAATGCCTACTACCAATAAAAACGATAAGAAAAGTAAACTAAATTTTTTCATACTAGTGTATCCCCCTTGATATTTTTTATATAAATTTTTGAAGGCTAATACCACCAAAAACTTTATAACTACTTAATTGACCCAGATGCAATTCCTTTAATTATGTGCTTTTGTAAGAAAATGAAGAAAATAACTACAGGTGTAATACCTAATACTAGAGCAGCAAGTCCCATATCCCACTGTTTCGTGTACTGTGCAAAGAAGGAACTAGTAGCTAATGGTATAGTACGTAACTCAGAACTCTGTAAAACCAGTAAAGGTAATAAGTAGTCATTCCAAATCCATAACGTATTTAAGATTATCACTGTCACTGTAATTGGCTTTAATAGTGGAAACACTATTCTCCAAAACACACCAAACTGACTACAACCATCTATCCTTGCAGATTCTTCAATCTCATATGGAATCGTTTTCACAAATCCATGATAAAGAAATAAAGAAAGAGGAACACCAAATCCAAAATACATTATGATCAGTCCAGGTATACTATTCATTATTCCCAATGTCCCACCGACTTTCATTAGAGGGATCATTACGGTTTGAAAAGGAATAACCATAGCCGATACAAAGATAATAAATAAAATTTTACTTACCTTTCCAGGAGTTCTGACCATTTTCCATGCAGCCATAGAACTTATTAGAACAAGTCCTATATTACTGAAAACAGTGATAATTAATGAATTCCAAAATGCTCTCGGAAAATTAATGATTTCCCAAACCTTTGCATAGTTAGAGTATAAAATTTCCTTTGGCCATGCTGCAGCGTCAATTAGAATTTCAGCAAACCCTTTTACTGAGTTTATAATAACGAAGTAAAAAGGAATGAGGAATAGGATAGCTAGTAAAATCCCAATAATCTCCAGAGTAAACGTCTTTTTGGTATACTTTTCGACCATTATGCCTCAACCTCCCTTTTCTTCGTAATTAGTACCTGTACGGTAGTAAAGACAGCGACAACCAAGAAGAAAATGATCGATTTGGCTGTTCCTAAACCATATCTATTGTTTTGGAATGCTTCTTGATAAATATTGATTGCAACGGATGAAGTTGAGTTAAATGGTCCTCCACCGGTTAGTGATATATTCAAATCAAATATTTTAAATGCCATTGATATAGTCAAAAACAGGCAAATTGTAAAGGCAGGTAAGATTAATGGTACGATTATCTTTGTTAAAAGCGTCCAGCTATTTGCTCCGTCAATTCTTGCAGCTTCCAATAGGGAATTATCCACCCCTTGAAGGGCAGCAATATAAATTACCATCATATACCCACTAATTTGCCAAGCGAACACAATAACAATTCCCCAGAAAGCTGTTGTTTCATCCCCTAGCCAAGGAAGCTTAAAGAATGGAATATTTGTTAAGTTCCCAAGAGATGCAAAACCCTTAACGAATATAAACTGCCAGATAAATCCTAATAATAATCCCCCAATGACATTTGGAATAAAAAATACAGTCCGAAGTAAATTGCGAGATTTCAGGGCCGTATTCAATAGTAACGCTAAACTAAATCCTATAAGGTTACTAATAATAACAGCTGCAAACATAAATTTAGTTGTAAAAAGAAACGAATTAAAAAACTTTTCATCACTTGTTAATATTTTTATATAATTTTCAAGACCAACCCACTGAGTAACTGAGCTAACCCCATTCCATGAAGTAAACGAATAATATATCCCCATTATAAAAGGAATGATTTGAATAACAAGAAAAAATAATAGTGCAGGTCCCACAAAAGCTGCATATGTTAAGAAATTTTTCCATTTTTTCTTTTTCTTTTGAGCCAGTTTTAACTTTTCATTCTTTATTTGTTCAATTGATTCATGCGTAGAGTCCACACTATTTCACCACCTCTAGTTTTGTAACCGCTTTCTTTCTTGATTATAACCTTATATATGTTTTTTTACGGATGACAATATTGACCTGTTTAGTGCACAATTATGACAACATTTACTTAATACACGCATAATTGAACTTTTCTACTGTATTTTAAAAGACGCTTCTATCTTATTACTCGTGTTGCTAAATTATATTTAATCAACCATTTACCTTCCACTCAGTTCTTATCATAACTATAAGTTAACCCACTATAGAGTTTGTCTTATTATCGTGACTGATATGTATAATACATTTCTAGCCGTCTGTACCTGGTCTTATCCTATAGGATTATTTTCTAACCACACTAGAAATTAGACCTGGTTAAACACTTTTGTTTTTACGATGCATTTAAGTCCCATTTTTCTAGGATATCTAGCCAACGCATGTTTAACGAAACAAGAATGTTCCGTATCTGTTACCCCTACAATTAGTAAATAACCATTGTTCTCCATATAATTTGTTCATGGGTGAACAAAAAAAGGCTCCGCACTTTTTAGTGTGGAGCCTTTTTACTCACATTTCTCTTTATGAATAGATACCGGTGGCCGGTTTAAATACAGGTCAAAGAATATTGATTTTATAGGGCTTTATATGGGTAATGTGTAAAATTTGTGTAATGTAATATTCTTCCTTTTGTAATCATTTATTCTATTTTCAAGATTACTTTATTATATCATGCCGCCCGTAAGCTTTGAGTGTGATCTACTAGCAACACAGTAGGATTGTGTGAATAGATGCTAACATTTTGCTAACGCAATTCCATAAAAAAGGGTAAGTCCCCGTTATAGATGTTACAATCAAAAACATCCAAATCGTTGATTTACCGTACCTTTTTTACCTCGCCTTAACGATAATGCAAAAAGGTATTAAATGATGTAATCTTGTTAACCTAGCTAAAACTACATCTTGAGTTCTGCATTTACTTTTATTTAAAGCTCTAGAGTTCTTCCTCCTGAGTTAAACACTGATTTCCTCAAATTTATTACTCTAATTGCTAGCTCAGTAAGCTCAATAATATATGTGTAAATTCTCTTAGGTTGGACACAAAGGATATCAATAAGTAATGAAAGGTTTTCAGGAGATGGGAAGGTTTCCATTCTTCTGATAATCAGCCCATGGATTAACTAAAACGGCGATGTATTTTTTTGCAATAAGTGATGTTCAGGTGATGAGTTATTTATTATCATAACGTACTAAGCCGTAGTTCATAAAAATACTGCACAATTGGATGCTTTAACTTCATCTTCTCGGTCATGTTTAAAATTCGTTTTTTTCCAACCCTTCTGTCCACTAAAGCTAGAATATTCAATAGGATATCATTGCTCTCTATGCTTTCCTCTATAGAAGTGGATAAAAACTTATTAGCTACAACGATAAAATTTGATTTGCTTAATGATGACTGCGCTGAAAAAAGCTCCTTTGCATATTCTGATAATTTTCTACCCCTTGCAATTACTTTTAGACGATCGTCCGGAACTATCCCTTTGGTTTCTTTTCTTACCGCTTCAATTTCCTCATTGGTGATAGGAATTTGAATATCTGAATCATTCTTAATTTCCAGTTCCGTCTGATACCATCTGATTAAGTTAGTTATATCACTCATATTGAGTACATTCTTTTTATCTACCGCAATATAACAAAGTCCTGCCTTATCAGGTAAATAACGGTAGCTGGTTGCACGATATTCAACCCTTCCATATAATGCAGGACAAAGAAAACTCTCCAGATTTTGCTTCAATTTGCTCCAGACCATGTAATTCTCCTTAATTTTTATATTATAATATTTATGAGGCAGTCGTTCTAATATCCATAATACAATAACCAACACATCGAACATACTAAATACAACCTAACCTACAGTCAACTTGATAAGAAATACTAACAACAGTGCATGTGATCAGAGCTTATCAAGAGTTAGTACCTTGATAAGCTTTAAATTTTTCGCTGAAATTCCTTTAAAAATATTTACATTTAGTCTGTGTAAAATCCTGTGTAAAATTATATCAACAATGTGTAAAATCTGTGAAGTGGAAAATCGATTCCTATCGTATCTATACGTAACGTACAAACAGAAAAAACTCACAAACGTTGATTAAACAACACTTGTGAGTTTCTAAACTTCCTTAATCGTATCTGAATTTAACATAAGATACCGGTGGCCGGGGTCGAACCGGCACGCCTTTCGGCACCGCATTTTGAGTGCGGCGTGTCTGCCATTCCACCACACCGGCAAATTTTGAAGGCGGCACCCGGATTCGAACCGGGGGTAAAGGTTTTGCAGACCTCTGCCTTACCACTTGGCTATGCCGCCATTAGTTGGAGCGGAAGACGGGATTCGAACCCGCGACCCCCACCTTGGCAAGGTGATGTTCTACCACTGAACTACTTCCGCAACGGAAAAACTAACTAATAAAATATATGTGTTCAAAACGTAATATATACCTTAAATGGGGCGATCGAGGGGAATTGAACCCCCGAGTGTCGGAATCACAATCCGATGCGTTAACCACTTCGCCACGACCGCCAGAATGCAAAAAAATTGGCAGGGGCAGTAGGAATTGAACCCACACCGGAGGTTTTGGAGACCTCTGTTCTACCTTTAAACTATGCCCCTATAAAATTGTTAATTAATAAAAGTGGTGGAGGGGGGCGGATTCGAACCGCCGAACCCGAGGGAGCGGATTTACAGTCCGCCGCGTTTAGCCACTTCGCTACCCCTCCAAAACTTAATGGTGGCTCGGGACGGAATCGAACCGCCGACACAAGGATTTTCAGTCCTTTGCTCTACCGACTGAGCTACCGAGCCATACTTAGAAAAGAAATAGTGAATTGTTCATACTTTGCATCTTGGCAAAGCTTCGTCCCAATCTCAGGAAGATAACTCAAGATGATACTCGATTGGTACGCTGATGCATAATCGATGATGCTTATTCGATCGTGCTCTACCGACTGAGCTACCGAGCCATACTTAATATTTTGATTTAATTAAATTAATGGCGGTCCCGACGGGAATCGAACCCGCGATCTCCTGCGTGACAGGCAGGCATGTTAACCGCTACACCACGGGACCTAAATTATTTATTTAGTATAAGTTCAAGTAAACTTAGATAATTGGTTGCGGGGGCAGGATTTGAACCTACGACCTTCGGGTTATGAGCCCGACGAGCTACCAGACTGCTCCACCCCGCGATAATATTAGCATCATAATTTCTACTTTTGTTAAGACTTTATTGTATAAAATCTATGGTGGAGGATGACGGGATCGAACCGCCGACCCTCTGCTTGTAAGGC
>JBFILZ010000176.1:0-5468 GCA_041611945.1 Bacillus sp. (in: firmicutes) | reverse complement strand
TACTTCTACATTTTCATTTTTTTCAATTAGTAAGTATTTTACCACTGTAATACCTCCGCCAATTTATTCGAATTTAATTTGATTATTTTGATCAAGTCTAGCCTCAACGTGAAGTCTCGTTTCTCTAAAAGTATGTTTTACATTTCCTATCTTTATCGAGGTACCTTCCATGGCTTTTTTAATGCTGATTTTCTGATCGTTTGGCACAGAAATCATCGTAATCGTTCCACTTTCTGCCCCTACCTCATTGATTTGTACACCCTGTCTTCCATAAACCTCTCCTCCACGTAATACACCACTAATCTTCAGTGTCCCACCTGCATGGATTTTTGAGTTAACGCAGCCTTGCCCCATCACAATTATATTTCCGCTACAATAGACTCTACTATTATGCACATTGAGCACTGTTACATATGAATCAGGTTCAACTGGCGTTTGGCTCATATCATGAACTTCCTTCATGTTAGCCGATATCTCTTTAATCCGTTCAAGAGTAACGACATCTTTAGTTAAAGTTAAAAAGAGTTGAGTTAAAGAAGTAGCGATTTCCTTCCATGCCTCATCTTCTAAATAGGTTTCACCTCTTTTAACAATTTCTACATAGTTTTTAACTAAAGGAGGGAAATTCTTGAATTTTTTTTCTAATAGTATTCGTATTAATGGTTGTAATCCTCCTTTTGAGAAATCCGTAGACTTAAAAGCAGGTGATATAGTCAGTTGTTTAATTACACTAATAATATTTTCAGTATGTTGATGGAGGATCCCGAGCAAGTGACCTAATTCTCCTACTAGCATATTGTTTTTACCTGCAGAAATTTCTGATCCGATTATATTACCAAATGCCACGATAGCTCCCGAAGTTGTAATAGTTGCCATGCTTACAGTTTTTTGAACTGTAATATCACCCTCTGCCTCCACTATCATATTTTCTTCAACTGCACCATGTATCTCGATATCGCCAACGAATCGAAGATTACCTGATATCAAATCTACATCACCTGAATGGACTAGCTTTGGCATTATAGAAACTTTAACCAGTTGACCTCTTTGCTCCATTTTAGGACGTCCAGATTCAGTTGCTACAATTTTTTCTTCCTCAATTATAACGGCACCCTTTCCTGCTTTTACGACAATTGGAAATGTCTGCTTTGCTGGGAGGGGATCATTTGTTACTGTATAGCCTAATTGGCCAGGCAAAGGAGGATGAACGATTCCGATTACTTTTCCTCTATCGATCGTTGGGAAGTGTTTCGTTTCCCTAAAGTCTACTCGACCATCTGCTTTTTCTTTTGGACCTTCACGTGTAATTAAATCCATCATTATTTCAACCCAGCCATCTTTCCCTTGCTTCGGACTGATACCTGTGACAACTTCAAATGTTTCCGGCTCAATTGCTTCCAACGCTTTAGTAATTTCATTTTGATTAAAACCATGCTTAACCCTTAACTCGCCCAACCTTTGAAGGACCTCATCATATGTTAAGGTATTTATGATTTCCTTCTCTTCTTCTACGTATAATTCAATGTGATGATTAGGCTCAATGTCGTGTATTATTCTATTAAGCTTATATCCTGGTTCCACATATAGAAATACTTTGAGTTTTAGCTCGTCCATCGTTACATTCCATTTAGTTTCTACTTCTTCACTCTTTACTTCCAATTCATATAAGTCTTTCTCAGACATAATGATTGTTTTCTCTTTAACTACTTCATTGTTTTTATATAAAATTATATTGTTTGGTATGGTTACCATCGGATACTGATTAGGGGAAGATTCGCAGAATAATCTCCCATTAGTTACCCATGCTTTACCTGGAAACGAATTTAATTTTTTATCCATAGTCGTTGAATTAGAGAATTTCAGATATTCTGCTAATAGTTTCTCTTCATCTTGGTCAATCTCTTCGGCTTTTAAGTCTGATATTAATTGTTTCCCTATATTTAAGGGATCCTCCGTTACCTTATTTTTTTCAATAAGTGTCACAGGGTCTTTCTGAATTGTAAGTTTTACAACAGCTTCTTTGGAGCCTAATTTTAAAAAACCTTTTGATTCCTGTTGAATGATTTCAATATCAACTTCTTTTATTGTCGTTCCTAGAAGTTTTAAACCTAATTGAATTGCCTCGTTCATATCCTTACCTTTTGAAACTATACTTTGCATTCTTACACCCCCACCCACAATTCCAAGTATCAATATGTCTAAACAATCTCATTACAAACTTTTAGCAAGACCATGGTTATATCATCTTTTTGTGGTATACCCTCTGTAAATTTAGTTACCGAGTCCATCACAAATTGATCGATATCTGACTTTCCTGAATCTTGGTATTCTACTAATAATCCAATCAATCGTTCCAATTGAAACAAATCTCCTTTAACATTTTGAGCTTCAACTATACCATCGGTATAAAAGAAAACCTTATCACTGTTTTCCAAAATCGTCTTTTTTTCAGTGTATGTTTGGTTTGGAAGCCCACCAATCATAACTCCAGTTACTTTAGAGAATGGTTGAACCTTCCCATCCTTACCACTTATAAATAGAGGCAGATTGTGTCCAGCATTAGCATATGTGCAAATACCCGTTGAAGGGTCCCAGTCAGCACAAAACAAGGTAACAAAGGACTTTAATTTTCGCAAATCTTTATACAGTGCTTGATTAATTACTGAAAGTGTTTCACCAGGTGTGGTTGTACATTCCGCTGCACTTCTGAAAGCACCTCTAGTTAAAAGCATTAGCATCATAGCCGGAATGCCCTTTCCCATTACATCACCGATAATGATTCTAATTTTCCCGTTTTTCAGAGGATAAAAATCATAATAATCCCCAGCAATTAATTTAGCAGGGAGAGAGATACCGCTTAGCTTTCCACCTTTTAGTTTGGGAGGATTTTCATTAAGTAGAATGTGCGGTATCTCCATCGCTAGATTCAAATCTCGTTGGAGAGACATATCCATCACATTTGATTTAAATCTAGACTCATCATAGCTCAACAAGCAACCTCTCCTTGCAATGCTTCCATGATTCTATATAATCCTACTGTCTCAAAAATTTCATTTGTTAATTCATCAATACCTTGCATTTTTAGTTTAAAGTTTTTTTGCTGAGATAAATATACAGCATTTAATATAGCTCCAATTCCTGTTGAGTCAATAAATTCTAATTTCGTGAAATCTAAAACTACCATTTCTATATTATTTATACTTTCTAAATGTTGTTCCATTAAATTACTAGTGGATATATCTAATATTCCCTTAATTTCCAGAAACAAAACTGTATCTTGAAAGACTTTATTAACTGATAATTCCATATTTACCACCCGTTTCAATTTAGATAGATACATTTAAAGATTTTTTACTAAAGGAAAAAAGTCCACCAAAAGATTGGTAGACTTTAAGGTTGAGAATCACTTTTAAGATTCAATTTCCTCAATTATCCAATCCTTTTCGGTAACCCGGCGATCCTGACTATTTTCACTAGCGTTAGACCCGTAGCTTTGCGTCCTTATTTTTCAATAAGTTTGCCTGTATCGAAGGTTTTATATTTATATCGGCATTTTATTTGTTTTCTTTAAGCAAACTAGGTAAGATAAACTTGGTAATTATTTCTACCTTTTTTCTTTGCCTGATATAAGGCTATATCAGCATTCTTTAATAACATTTTTTGATTAGGGGAAAATGGTTGATAGAAAGCAATCCCTATACTACTTGTAGTATGAAATTTATATTCTCCAATTTCCCAAGGGACTTGTAGTGATTGAATGATACAATTTGCAATATCATATACTTCTTGTTCTTCTTTAAGATCAGGTAGCAAAATTACAAATTCATCCCCACCTAATCTTGACAATGAATCCTTCGTCCTTAAACAACTACTTACTCTTCCACCAAACGCCCTTAACAATTCATCCCCAATATCATGTCCCATTGTGTCATTTATCTTCTTGAATTCATCTAAATCCATGAACATAATAGCTAGGTTTCCATTAGTCAAATTGGCTTGTTCTAATTCTTTTTTTAATTGTTTTGTAAACATAACCCTATTTGGAAGTCCGGTCAAATAATCGAATAAGGCCAGTCTCTCTAATTTATGTTCGTACTCTTTTCTCTCTGTAATATTTCGCGCTTCAAATACTATGCGTATCACTTTTCCCTTATCATTAAATACAGGTGTTCCAATAGTCTCAAACCAAATCCATTGGCCTTTATCATTCAACTTTCTTACCTCTAATGACTCAGATTGTTCATTGTTTATTATTTGATTTATACAGTTTTTTACTATGGCTACTTCATCTGCATGAACGAAAGAGAGAATTGATTTATTTAAATAATATTCTGGCGGTTTCTCTAAAATTGACATATGAGAAGGCGATGCATATAAAATCATACCTTCCTTATCTACTAATTTAATTAGGTCAGATGAATGCTCAGCAATAAGTCGATATTTTGCTTCGCTATCTCGTAATTGTTGTTGGTATTTGGTCTGTTCTGTAATATCTTTGTACATAACAATTGCCCCAACACATCTATTATCATCTTCAAAAACAGGAGAATAAGAAGCTAAAACATCTATTAATATGCCCTCTTTCGTTATTCTTTGTACTGTGTGATAAGGTATGATTTCACCTGACTTTACCTTTGTTAGCACTTCATCTATATCCTCTTTATAGTCTTCTGGAATTATGGATATAGTTTGATTGTTTAGGAGCTCTTCTTCCGTCCACCCTAACAACTTAGTAAAGGCTGCATTAACACTCACAATTTCTGCATTTGTATCAATAGTAAAAACTGCGTCTGCCGCACTATTCCAAATCAGTTCAAAACGTTCCTTGACTTTCTTAATTTCTTTTTCCTTTAATTTTCGTTCTGTAATATCTCGTGCCACTACAAATATATGTGTACAAGCCCCATCAATGCTATAAATAGGTGTTATTTTCGATTCCCAATAAGTAGGTTGATTATTAGATTGGTACTTAATATCCTCATAGGAAATAGTATTTTTCGTTTCAATAGCCATTCGATACTTTTGTTTAATAAAATTAGCGGATGGCTGAGATATAAACTCTTCCATTGGTCTACCATAAGCTTCTTCAGTTAGGCCCGTGAATTGCTTGGCTGGTTCATTCACAAGCATGTAATTAAAGCTTTCTTCACCAACTACTTCCATAAGATAAAACAAGTCTGTTAGATTATTAAATACTTTTATAAATAGTTCCATATTTTTAATTAAATCCGTATTCAGATTGATCACATTCTCTCTTCAAGAATTCGCCAGCCTAGTATTGACTTTTATTTTAATTACATTGTTTCTACAAAGGCTGATTTTTATTGAAAGGCTACCCTGAAAATAAGGGGATCTTCGTTCCAGAACACTCGCTTTCCGTGGGGCGGGCGGTGAGCCCCTCGGCGATAGCGCCTTCAGGTCTCACCTGTCCCGCTAGTCCCACAGGAGTCTCGCGTTCTTCCACTTCG
>JBFILZ010000175.1:0-5533 GCA_041611945.1 Bacillus sp. (in: firmicutes) | reverse complement strand
GGGAGTTTGAACTGGGAACAGGAATGACATGCCTCATTCTCTTCGGACAATGAGGACACGCAGAATCGTTTCCGAAAACACCCACTTTGAGAAGTGGTGGTTTTAAACTTTCTTACGAAATACGGCAAACGCGGCTTTCTAACTTTATCTTTCATAAAACCGATTTCCTTAGGGAGATCGGTTTTTTTGTGTGTTTTGCATGGTTGGAGTGGGCTTTCTCGATTTCGCGGTGGACATTCAAGGATTGGATCAGTGCATTCAAGGATTCGACCGTGACATTCTAGCATTCACTGGTCCTATTCTAGATTTCACCACCCACATTCTAAAATTCATGTTTTTTACACAATTCTTTTATAAAAAATGAAGAGAAATGTTAAATTACAAATGACATTGAGAATTTTCTTTAATCACACTGAAATAAGAAATTAAAAAAGATGCCTTCGGCACAGTCCCGAGGGCATCTTATCTTAAAGTTAGTTACAAGGACTCTATTATTACACTAAACGAAAATAAGGATTCAGGTTATTTCGTCCGGATTTCTTTGGAAAAAATATTTCTAAGAAAAGATTAATGAAAAGATTAACTACCTTTCATAAATACTTTTCCTGTATCGGGATTAAAAATAATAGTATACTCTTTGCCATTTTTTTCAGTCGCTCGAAATGTGTAAAACGCTTTAGAATCGAATGGATTATATTTTTCTCGATAAATTGCTGTGTTATCTAATCTTTCAAGTTTGATAATCTCATTATTTTCAAGCAGAATTTTTGTTTCAGACTTTCCAATGGTATAAGAAGGTAGAGAGAAATAGAAAATTAGAAAAATGAATCCAATCGATGAAACTAAAGCGAATGTTTTTAACTTTTTCTCAACTGCCGTTGCGACGAAAACTGCTAGAGCAGGCAAAAGAGCAACCATAGGCATTACTCCGTTAAAGAATATCGAATTCATTATAAACATCGGCGTAATTATTAATAGGAAGACAAAAATAGTTACACCTGTTTTATTATTAATTTTCAATTACATCACCTTCCATTAACTTCTAAAAACAGTCAAGCGAGTAGCTATAGTTTATTATTGCCGCAGCTAAAATTTTCCTGAAATTCTTTCGGGTCGCCGTATGGGGATACATCATTTCCTAAATACAGCCACATTGAAAAAAGTATAATGTTTTTTTGAAATTTTA
Source organism: Bacillus sp. (in: firmicutes) (assembly GCA_041611945.1). Lineage (GTDB taxonomy): Bacteria > Bacillota > Bacilli > Bacillales > SA4 > Bacillus_BS. Next base: position 4,347 of record JBFILZ010000175.1, on the reverse strand, counting down.
TCCATCAAATTTAAGAGGTGGTGGTTTTAAACTTTCTTACGAAATACGGCAAACGCCACTTTCTAACTTATAACTAACAAGCCGGTTTTTGTGTGTCTTTGAGCTTTTACAATTGGCTTTCTGGATTTCGAAGGGGACATTCAAGGATTGGAGCGGTGTATTCAAGGATTCGATTGTGACATTCTAGCATTCACTGGTCTTATTCTAGATTTCACCACCCACATTCTAAAATTCACGTTTTTTACACAATTCTAGATGTGCATCCCTTGAACTTTTACCGATAAGTTGAAGTGGAATGATATCACAAAACAAAAAAATGAAACTCGCAGGAATTGCAAAAATTGCTGAAAGTCACACATCAATAATCGAACGACAAAAAAACACCTTCCCGTTGAAACGAAGGTATTTATACCCTTACATTCAACTTGAAGATGTTTTTCTCATCTTAATAAACCCATATATCAGCAAAAAGAAAACAATCAATCCAGCAATCACTTGACCCGTCACAGTCCACTCCAGTACTTCATTCGCAGCAAAAACCTCCATCCATAAGGCAGGTATTTTACCTAAGCTACTCGCAATGGCAAAAGTGATAAAGCTCATGCTTCCAACAGATGCGTAAAACGTCACTAAACCAGAAGGTACGAAAGGCATTAATCGCAATCCGAGAACCAATAAAAATGCTTCTCTATTCGTTGTATTCAACAACCTTTGCACACGAGGAGACTGCTTCGTCTTATGATTGACATACGTACGTAAACCTTTGCGGTATAACCAAAAGGCGATTAGACTCCCAACAATTTCACCAGCGAGAGAAACCCAAAACCCTCCCCAGAAACCAAACGCGGTCACATTCAATATCGTTAAAAATGCACTTGGAACAACGCCAAGAATGCTGATTAATATACTTAATACAATGCTAACAAATACAGCAAAGGGAATAGGCAGAGTAGCCAATAAAGATTCAATAAACGCCATAGTATCTCCTTAAAAAATTGATACGTTTATCGTATCACGACTGGACCCATTAAGGCTCAAAATTTCACGCCTTAGAAAAACAAAAAAACAAACTTTAAAAGTGTAATTAACTCGGCAAATTGAGGAACAATTAACGTCATTTTAACAAATAATTTATCAGTTCTTACTCCGAAATTCGGTTTAATAATAAAAGGATTTATATCAAAAATATGGTAATCTAATTGGTGACTGGATCGCATTTATTAGCTCTTATGTTATTCGACTGTAGTTAGTTCATGCTCTTCTTTACTACCAAAATGCACTAGAAGAAGATTATATGCCTACTTTGTTATCTCTTTTTTTATAAAATAATTTTTAAAACTTGTCTGAGGAGAGAATTATGAAAATTATTGATACAGTTCCTTATTTTTTCCGCAACTATGAACCTACTATTAGTTTTTTAAGAACTTACTATAATGAGTATCCTGATGTTTTTAAAGAATATTTTTCTTACCATTGTAAAGACACGGAAGAGAGACACAATCAATCCCTTAGAAAATATCAGGAACATTTTCAAATCATCAAGCAAGTTCACAAAAGTATAGTCCCAATTATAGAAGAAATACATGAAGAATATTTTAAGTTGTATCAAATTTCATTTCCTATTGAGGTTAATTTGATTGTAGGTGGTTTTGGATCAAATGCTTTTACGTATCGACAAATTATTCCTAACATAACATTTTCCTTAGAAAAATTGTCTACTGAACCTAACCATTTAAAAGCAATTGTTGCACACGAATTCGGTCACGCTGCACATAACATTCTTTCTAATGAAGCTGGAATAGATTGGACACAAGTTCAGTGGAATAGCCCTCTCACTTGGCTAAACCAAGAAGGAGCAGCTACACATTTTTCACGAAGAACAGTACAAAATTTACATCCTTCTATATATTTTTCATATGACGATGAGGGGTATAAGTGGTTAACGTTTTCAGAATCGAATAATAAAGAAGTAAAACGAGCATTTGCAGAAGATTTTTTTAATTTATCACCTGAATTAGTATTTCGTGAGTGGTTCTCGATAAATGGAGGCGAACGGTTCGGCTATTGCCGACTTGGATACTTTATAGGAGATATGTTTTTCCAAAATCAAGTTAGAAAATTAGACGAAATTGGTGCCATCACTGCGTGGAAGGACGAAGGATTTGAAGAAAACGTTAAACTTTGGTTAGTTCAAGATTCCATTTAGGAACTATGCTGATGTTTTAAAATGGAGTGTGAAACGATTGGCATATTTAGGTGAAAAACCACTTATAGTTGGACATAAAGTTATTCTTAGGGCTTTTAAAGAACAAGACCTTCCTTATATCGAAGAATGTTTGCAGGATACAGAAGTAATAAAACTTACTGGAAGTTCTTCCGATTTTAATCTGGAATCAATTCATCATTGGTACAATACAAGAAATGAACAAACCGATCGATTGGACCTCGCAATAGTTGATCAATTACAAGGTATCTTAGTAGGAGAAGTAGTAGTCAATTTATACGATGAAAAATATCATAGTATGAATTTTAGGATACTCATTGGACCAAAAGGAAGGAATAAAGGATTAGGCACGGAAGCTACCTATCTCATGATTGATTACGTTTTTAATAAAATCAAACTAGATCAAATTACGTTAAGTGTATATGACTTTAATCCAAGAGCTAAGCGTGTTTACGAAAAGGTCGGATTTGTTGAAGATAGCAGAGATGAAAACGACTTGGAATACGAAGGGGAATGGATAGATTCTATAAATATGAAATTAACAAGAGAAGAATGGATGAAGAAAAATCATTTGATATAAATTAGATAGCCTATAGGTTTCCTATACTTGAGGAGAGACATTTTAGTATGAATATATATATATTATTATTAATTTCATTGGTATTATTTCTGGTTGGAAATACTTTTTATGTTGCTGTTAAAAAGTATGAAGAGGATGAGGATTTTGCTAGAGGTGTTGATACATTCTCTATAATGGATTTAATACTAGGACTTCTCCTATCAATATCAAGGAAATTTTCTTCGCACAGATACCATAATGTTATTTTAAAATTCGCCTCATTCTTACTCGGGGTATTCATCTTAGGCTTATTAGTTTTATCTTGGAGAATTTTCACTCTATTTGAATAACGATTAAATTACTTTTAAGAAGAAGTAAAGCTTTCTTGTTAACATTCAACTATAAGGTGTTTAGGAAGTGCTATGTGAATTTATGGTGATTCATTACAAATCTAAGCTATAAGACTGACTAGCAACCAGTAGTGATAAAATTGATTATTGAAATCGATGGCTATTTCCATCAAGTTGTTCTTTCTGGGGAAAAGTGTTCCAAACAACAGTTAAAGCAAAAATATTTGCAAGTAAAGAAATTAACTTATGAGATGAAAGATCTTCCAAATGTATTTTGCAGGATTCATAACTTTGAACAAATTCCTTATGACTGCAATATACAAGTTGACTTTGTTATTGATACAGATACGGATAGGATTTATTCACCCACTCATTGAACTAAAAAGGCAGTAGAAAAACAAAAGAAACTCATTGGGGATGAAGTATATTGAGTACTGTTATTTATATGGTGAGACACGGTGAGTCGCCAAAAGAAGAAAATGAACGAACAAGGGAATTAACTGATAAAGGTTATTTAGATGCTCAACGAGTAACTGACATATTGAAAGATGAAAAAATCGATGTAGTTGTTTCAAGTCCATACATACGTTCATTATTGACTGTTGAAAAGATTGCTCAACAAATAGGACAAGAAGTTTTAGTCTTTGAGGATTTAAAAGAGAGGATATTTTCTCCTGAAAACAAAAGATTAGAGGATAAAGAATTAGTACAGATTTTGAAAAAGTCTTTTTCCGACTCGAATTTCTCCTTAGAGGGAGGAGAATCAAATGCTGATTGTCAAAAAAGAGCTATAGGAGTTTTAAAAGAACTACTAGACACTATGAGAAATAAAAAAGTAGTGATAGGAACTCACGGGGCTGTTATGACATTGATGATGGGGTATTTCGATAGCACCTATGACTTGGATTTTTTACATAGCACATCAAGACCTGATATTTACAGAATGGAATTCAATGAACAGGAATTACTTAACGTTCAAAGAATATGGGGTGTTAGTGTTAACGTGTAAACAACCAAATTGTATGTCTTCTAAATCATTTGCTAAGACGATGGAACCTAATAAGTGTGAAAATACAAAAGAGCCTAATTCAATTAGCGAATTAAGGCTCTTTTGAACGTGTATTAAGCTACCATTGCACGGCAAGCTTCTGCACATTTGCGACATGCCTCAGCACAACGTTGGCAATGGTCGTGGTCATGTTTGCCACATTCCT
>JBFILZ010000174.1:0-5564 GCA_041611945.1 Bacillus sp. (in: firmicutes) | reverse complement strand
CCCTGTTACTGTGGTTGATATTGAGGGTCTACTTTTAGTCTTTCTCTGCGGGCTACGCCCGTCTTGTAGGCTGCTTCTATTACGCCTTTTCTTACGTTTTCTACGACCTTTTGGTTAAATACGCTTGGGATAATGTACGTTTCACTCAGTTCGTCATCTGATACTACTTCAGCGATTGCTTTTGCAGCTGCAAGCTTCATTTCTTCATTGATTTCAGATGCACGACAATCTAATGCTCCGCGGAAAATACCTGGAAAGCATAGGACGTTATTTATTTGGTTAGGGAAATCTGATCTACCTGTTGCCATAACTCTAACATACGGTTCAGCTTCTTCAGGGTCAATTTCAGGTTGTGGATTAGCTAGGGCAAATACGATAGGGTCCTTTGCCATCTTCTTTACATGTTCCACTTTTAAGATACCAGGTGCTGAAACTCCGATAAAGACGTCAGCATTTTCGATAACTTCATCAAGGCTACCTACTACATTTTCAGGATTTGTTATCATCTTATATGCTTCCCATTGTAGATTATCGTATGTTTCATTACGATTGATGGCACCAAAGCGGTCTACACCAATGATGTTTTTTACGCCCGCTGCTACTAGAATTTTGGTACATGCTATTCCGGCAGCACCAATTCCAGTCATCACTATTTTAATGTCTTCTAATTTTTTACCAGTCACTTTAAGTGCGTTAATAACACCAGCTAAAATAACAACCGCTGTTCCATGTTGGTCATCATGAAATACAGGGATATCTAGTTCTTTCTTTAATCTCTCTTCAATTTCAAAGCATCTTGGTGAAGATATATCCTCTAAATTAATTCCTCCGAAGGCTGGTGCAATAGCTTTTATGTGGCTAATGATTTCCTCCGTATCTTTCGTATCTAAACAGATTGGAAAGGAGTCTACTCCTGCCATTTGCTTGAATAACATCGCTTTCCCTTCCATTACAGGCATTGCTGCTAATGGTCCTATATCCCCTAAACCTAAAACGGCCGTCCCATCGGAAACAACAGCAATCGTGTTACGCTTAATCGTGAGCGTGTGCGCTTTTCTAGGGTTTTCAGCGATAGCTTCACACACTTGTGCAACACCTGGAGTATACACTCTTGATAAGTCATCTCGGTTTTTAATCGGTATCTTTGCATTGATTTCAATTTTACCGCCAATATGTAATAAGAAGGTTCTATCTGATACTGACACTACTTTTACACCGTGTAATTCTGAGATAGCTTCGGAAATTATTTTTCCTTGTTTTTGATCGTTTACATTGATAGTAATATCACGAATTGTATGGTTTTTAGAAGAAGAGATTACATCAATTCCAATAATATCTCCTGCCACTTCTCCAATGACTTTTGCTATTTCACTAAATGTTGCTACATGTTTCTCGATTTGTAATCTGATAATAATATTCATACTAGATTTGTTCATAATATTTGCTTAGCTCCTTCACTTCTATGATGATTGATACATTCTCTAACAAAAACTATAAACATAGCCTAGGTATAAAAATGTTGTTTCCGACTTTACTGAGACATAAGCTTGGATAGAATACAATCAATGACTTCTTGCATGGAAGAAGTACCACCGATATCCCTCGTTTTAATGCCATCAGCAATGGTATCTTCAATCGCTTGCATTAATAAGTTCCCTAGCTCAGTTAACCCTAAATGATCTAACATCATTTTGGCTGTCCATAATTGACCAATTGGATTGGCAATACCTAATCCAACGATATCTGGGGCAGAGCCATGAACAGGCTCAAACATGGATGGGTAATTACCTGATAGATTAATATTTGCTGCTGGTGCAATTCCTATACTTCCCATTATCGCAGCGCCAAGATCTGTTAAAATATCTCCAAACAAGTTACTTGCAACAATCACATCGAATTGATGAGCCCTAGATACTAAAAAGGCTGTTAGTGCATCAATATGGTTACTTTCTGTTTGGATATTCGGATACTCCGATGCAACATCCTGAAATACTTCATCCCAAAATGGCATGCTGTGAACAATTCCATTTGATTTTGTTGCACTTGTGACCTTGCCTTTTCTCTTTTGAGCTAATTCAAATGCATGTCGAATGGTTCTTTCAGTTGCTTTACGTGTGAATACAGCATTTTGGATGACGATTTCATCGTTACCACTATGAATCCTTCCCCCGGCTTCACTGTATTCTCCTTCACTATTTTCTCGAACGACAACAAAATCAAAATCATTCGGTTCTGCTAAAGGCGACTTTACACCCTTTATGTATTTAGCCGGCCTAATATTAATAACCTGCTGACACTCACGGCGAATCTTAATAAGTAGGCCCCATAATGAGATATGATCAGCAACCAACTTAGGATTACCAACAGCACCTAAGTAGATCGCTTCCGTTTGATGGAGTTGTTTCATTCCGTCCTTCGGCATCATTTCTCCATGTTTTAAATAATACTCACAACTCCAGTCATGAGTTTGATACTGAAAATTAACACCACCGTGAATATTGGCCAATGTGTCAAGAATTTGTAAGGTAGCAGGAACAACTTCCTTCCCAATTCCATCACCTGGTATGACAGATAAATCTATCTTCCTCATATTATATTCCTCCAATTTTAATAAAAAGGCTTTGTTAAAGCTCCTTGTTTATTTTTGAAACAAAGTTTATTGAAGTGGAAGGTACGCGACTCCGAGCAGTGGGACAGGTGAGACACCGAAGGCGCAAGTGCCGAGTTGGCTCACCGCCAGCCCCGCGGAAAGCGAGCATCCTGCAGCTGAAATCAACAACAACGTTTAACAGAGGCTAATAAAAAAGGCGTCTGCGTCACGTTAGATTCTATAATCATTTTTTTCAAAATATAGAATTGGGAAGTGATTACATTTCTTCATATAGTCTTGTTTACCTTGAGGGCTTGGCTCAGGATTCCTATTACGCAAGAACATCAGTAGATCTACAAATCCAAAAGCACTCTTTCCTCATAGACTATAAAAAATAGGACCTAGCCTTCCATTGATAAATCTCATCATATGGAACACTAAGATCCTTTCCTCTTGATTACGTAACTATTCTTTTCTAAGCTGAAATTGTCGTTGTATCTACCTTTTTAACCATTAGTAATTGGACAACAATTGCCATCCCAATTATCGCAAGAGCAATTAAATCTGTTTTCAACCCAGCATCTATAGAAAATAGTGCTGCTGTAATTAATAGAATCCGAGTTAGTAAGTTTGCACGACGTCCCGCAAACCACCCCTGAACACTAGCTGCTAGTAAATAGATTCCTATGGAAGCTGTGATTACAGCTATTGTAATCTCCGTTGCACTACCCACCATCAGTAACTGAGGGCTATAGATAAACATAAACGGTACAATGAAGGCTGCGATACCAAGTCTAAACGCTTCAACCCCTGTCTTCATCGGATCTGTTCCTGCTATACCGGCTGCTGCATAAGCCGCAAGTGCTACTGGAGGTGTAATCGCCGACATTACGGCATAGTAGAATACAAACATATGAGCAAATAATGGTTCAATTCCTAAATTAATTAGCCCTGGAGCTACAACAGATGCTGCAACTGCGTAAGCAGCTGTTGTTGGCATCCCCATCCCTAATAAGATGGAGATGAACATTGCAAATACTAAGGCTAGTAATTCACTGTTACCTGCTACTGAGAACAGCATAGAACTAAATCTTAGTCCCACACCCGTAAGCGCAATAACCCCAACAATGATTCCAGCGCAAGCACACACTGCTAATAATTGAATCGTATTTTTCATACCCATCTCTAGAGCAGCGATTACTTTCTTGAACCCCATTCTCGTGGCAGGAGTTACAAGACTAATAAGTAAACAAGCTACGATACTGTAAGTACCTGACTTGATAACGGAGTATCCACTAAGAAGCATTCCGATTAATAGAATAATTGGCAAAAATAGATAGGCTTTGCTCATTATGTCTTTAAAGCTTGGTAAATCCTTTCTCGCTATCCCTTTCATTCCTTTTTTAATGGCTTCAAAATCTACCATTAAATATACGGATAAGAAATACAATAGTGCAGGGATCGTTGCGGCAATAACGATTTCGCTATAACGAATACCCGTGATTTCTGCCATCAAGAAGGCTCCTGCTCCCATTATCGGGATCATTATTTGTCCCCCAGCTGAAGCTGTTGCTTCTGTTGCTGCAGCAAAACGAGCATTGTAACCAACTCGTTTCATTAAGGGAATTGTTAATGAACCTGTCGCAACAGCATTTCCTGCAGATGTTCCGTTCATCATTCCCATTAACCCACTTGAGATTACAGCTACTTTAGCTGGACCTCCGCGCATCCCTCCTGCAAGGGAGAATGAAAAGTCAATAAAGTAACGCCCTACACCTGACATTTGTAAGAATGATCCGAAAATGATAAACAGCAAGATGTATTTCGAGGAAACATCTAGAGTGACTCCGAAGATACCATCCAAACCATAAATATACGTTGTAAAGCGTTCAATACTATATCCACCATGATTCAGAATACTAGGTAAATATGGCCCAACAAATGCATAAAGAATAAAAACCCCCGCTAAAATCGGCAAGGTCCATCCACTTGTACGTCTAGTAAGTTCTAATACTAGTAAAATACCGACTAAAGCTATAATAAAATCTACCGTTGTTGGCATAACACCAAATCGGAATAATAGCTGCTTTAAATTCACATAAATATAAACAAAAGTACCGATACTTGCTAAAATTAGTACCCAATCGACAATGTGAATACGATTTGTTGCCTTTTTCCACCCAGGGAAAAGCATGAATCCTAAGACAGTACCAAACAATAAGTGAATGGCTCTAAATAGCCATGGATCAATCGGGTGAAAATTTAGTATATACAAGTGAAACAATGCGCCTACAACCGCAATTATTGTAAAAGCAATCCCTGTCCAACCTGTAAATATTCGAGCTTCTGAAGAGCTTTCCACTATTTCTTCATCTTCAGCTTCCTGAAGCATATCCAGTACGGGCTTTGTTGTTAGTTCTTCTTGCTTGTTAGTTTCATTGCTCATAATGGCACCTCCTTATTTGAAGATACCTACCCCGATAGAAGGGTAGGTATCTATTGTTTATTACTTTTTAAATTCTGGTGGATAAACTGAATCTGGTAACTCAATACCAATTTCTTTATAATACTTAATCGCTCCTGGGTGTAAAGGTACATCTTTATTAAGTGTTATCGCTTCAGCAACTGCTTCCTTCATAGATGCATGTGTTTGAACTAACATTGCATTATTTTCATGGTAAGCTTTTACTAAATCATACACAAAATCTTGGTTTGCATCTTTACGAACAATTCCGAAGTTAAACATGGCAATTGTTTCAATATCACGATCTAAAGTTGTATACGTATCTGCTGGTATTGTGAATGGGAAGAAGTATGGGAATTTTTCAATAACCTTGTCTCTCATTTCACCATCAATACCAAAGAAGTTAATTTTTCTTTGAACTTCGATTTCAGAAACAGCTGAAATTGGGATACCTGCAGCATATCCGATAATATCTAATTGACCATCCATTTGCTGAGAAGCCATGTCACT
>JBFILZ010000173.1:0-5594 GCA_041611945.1 Bacillus sp. (in: firmicutes) | reverse complement strand
TGTTTCCTGCATATGAGCCCCTTCGCAAATGTAATGTTTGTGATATTATTGGTCTGTTACTTCCTATCTTTCTCAAATACAGTAATATTATTAATAGGATAAAAGAAAGAATAGATAAAATTAATGGACAAATCTTAAAGTAGGAAAAAATTCCATGCTTGTTAGCCGAGAGTGGGTCACTATAAATTTACTAATTAGGTATAATTAATAATGAAGGCACCTTCAAACTCGGAAGTTTATTTTTGTTATGGGTTCTCTCCTTTAACCTTACTGAACAGAAGGCTCTTATCGACCACACTGATTAAATTCAGTTAGAAATCATATATTTAAATTTCTATCGCTTGTATTTAATTGATGATGTTGGTAAACTGAATTTGAAATTCATGTTTAGCTAGGAGAAACCATGAAAAATAGTAGAAATGAAGGAAAAATAGTCCCATTCCCAAATTTGAAACAACGTTTATTGGATAAAGGAATGGAAGCTTTGCAGCAAAAAAAATATGAAGATGCACTTGACTTACTTCAACAGACACTTGAAATTGATAATGAACTTCATGAAGTCCATCTTGCAGTCATGGTTTGTTCGTTCGAATTGGGTTATTTAGAAGAAGCTAAAAAACATGGGGAAACCATGCTTCAGCAAGATATAGGTGACTATTATGAAGTCCTGCAAATCTACTTGACCGTACTTATTCAACTGAAACAATATGATGAAGTTGAAGAAACAATTGAGTCTGTCCTCGAAGATGGGAAACTACCTCCAGAAACCGTAGAAAATTTCTATAGACTTTTAGATTTTAGCCGAAAAATGACAGTGAGTGACGTATTGGAAAAACCAGTTATTGAGGTCGAAAAAATACTCGAAGATATTCCATTTTCAGAACAATGGGGGATTGTCCAAGCTCTTCGAAATGAACGGTTAGGAATTTCTTTTTCTTTTAAGACATTAGATTCTTTTTTACAAGATGAATTAAAGCATCCGATGTTAAAAACCGGAATATTACAAATGTTTCTAGAAAAAGAAATAATAAGGGACATTAAGGTTGAAAAATTCAGCAATACTATCATGGTTAATACTGGTGAATTACACGATATGGAGACACATCCCTTTTCTCAGAAAGTTTTGGTGAAGTTAGATGAAATACTTGGAAATGAAAATCCAAGCCTTTTTGAGGTAGTAAAGGAACTATGGCTTAGACATCTATATGTTATGTATCCATTTATCCCGCAGCCAGAGGATGTCTCTGTTTGGGCTGCTGGCCTACACAAGGTTGGCTATGATTTACATGGAATAGATGTAGAGTTAGAAGAAGTTGCTCAAATGTATCAAATAACTGGTGAGGAAATTAGGTCCTGTTGTATTCGAATCCAAGAGGTTGAAGGAATCTCATTTATTGAATAGTAGAATGATTGGTCTATATTATTGAAAGCAATCAATTCTGTGTTATAATGGAATGGTTGAAAAATAAAATCAAAGTCTTGCCATTACATTATTTGGGTATACATAGAAATGAAGTTACTATATTAGGACGAGTTTCAAATATCCTCATGTGGCTTAGAGAAATAGATGATGGAGGGAAAGTATAAATGTCAGTAAAATGGGAAAAATTAGAGGGTAACGAAGGAATACTTACAATTGAGGTTGACGCAGAGACGGTTAACAAAGGAATTGACGATGCATTTAAGAAAGTCGTAACTAAGGTTAATGTACCAGGCTTCAGAAAAGGAAAAGTACCACGCGGTATGTTTGAAAAGAGATTTGGTGTTGAGTCATTGTACCAAGATGCATTAGATATTCTTTTACCAACTGCTTATGAAAATGCTATTAAGGAAGCTGGAATCGAACCAGTTGATCGTCCAGAAATTGATATTGAGCAAATCGAAAAAGGTCAAAATCTTATTTTTACTGCGAAAGTAATTGTTAAACCTGAAGTAGTACTTGGTGAATACAAAAACTTAACAGTTGAAAAAGCTGATACAAATGTATCAGATGATGATGTAGATCAAGAGCTAAAGCAATTACAAGAACGTCAGGCTGAGCTTGTTGTAAAAGAAGAAGGTACTATTGAAGACGGTGACACAGTCATTATGGACTTTGAAGGATTTGTTGATGGAGTACCATTTGAAGGTGGAAATGCAGAAAATTATTCTTTAGTCATTGGGTCAGGTAATTTCATTCCTGGATTTGAAGAACAGTTAGTTGGGTTGGCAACTGGAGAAGAGAAGGATGTTGAAGTAACATTCCCAGAAGAATATCATGCTGCTGATTTAGCAGGAAAACCAGCTACTTTCAAAGTGAAAGTTCACGAAATTAAGGCTAAAGAACTTCCTGCATTAGATGATGAATTTGCTAAAGATGTAAACGAAGAAGTAGAAACACTAGAAGAACTTAAGTCAAATACTAGAAATCGTTTAGAAGAAACAAAAAGACAAGATGCTGAGAATTCTTTAAGAGATGCTCTTGTAGACCAAGCAACTGCGAATTCAACAATTGACCTTCCACTAGCTATGGTTAAAGTAGAACAAGATCGTATGATGCGTGAATTTGAGCAACGTCTTCAAGGACAAGGTATGAATCTAGAATTGTACTTCCAATTCTCAGGTACAGATGAAGATGCACTTCGAGAACAGATGTCTGATGATGCGGAAAAGCGTGTACGTATGAATTTAACGTTAGAAGCTATTGCAAATGCAGAAAATATTCAAGTATCAGATGAAGAACTAGCTGAAGAACTTGAAAAAATGTCAGGAATGTATCAAACGACAGTTGAAAACATAAAGAATATGATTGGTAATGTTGAACTTCTTAAAGAAGATATAAAAATTCGCAAAGCAATTGATTTCTTAGTAGATAATAGTAAAGTTACTGCATAAATATTAGTATTAGATGTTTAAAGAAGGCGCGACTAGTTCGTGCCTTTGTTTTAACTATGATGTATTGGCAATAATTAAGTGGTATACATAAGTAATATAGGTTAAAGATATTAAAGCGTACTAATTTGTTCTAGTGAAAAAAACGTTTTTCAACTAATACTTACTTGCAAGGGTTATTATTACCTCTGAATTAACAAATATGGTAAAATGCAATACATAACAAGAAGAAACTTAAAGAGAATCTCTAAGGTCGATAAAGAGAGAAATCGAAGTTGTTTGGCAGTTAGTAGTAACGTAAGGGGTGAGATTTTTGTTTAAATTTAACGATGAAAAAGGACAGCTTAAATGTTCATTTTGTGGAAAAACACAAGATCAGGTACGGAAGCTTGTAGCTGGACCAGGTGTCTATATATGCGATGAATGTATTGAACTGTGTACAGAAATCGTAGAAGAAGAATTAGGAACTGAAGAAGAAGTAGAGTTTAAAGATGTTCCAAAACCAATGGAAATCAGAAACATACTTGATGAGTATGTTATTGGTCAAGATTCTGCAAAGAAGTCATTGGCAGTGGCAGTTTATAATCATTACAAGCGAATTAACTCTAGCAGTAAGATTGATGATGTAGAACTCTCAAAAAGTAATATAGCTATGATTGGACCAACTGGTAGTGGGAAAACACTTTTGGCACAAACGTTAGCAAGAATTCTGAATGTGCCATTTGCAATTGCAGATGCTACTTCTTTAACTGAGGCTGGTTATGTTGGAGAAGATGTGGAAAACATCTTATTAAAGCTAATTCAAGCAGCGGATTATGATGTAGAAAAGGCTGAAAAAGGAATTATCTATATCGATGAAGTTGATAAAGTTGCTCGTAAATCAGAGAATCCATCTATTACACGTGATGTATCGGGTGAAGGGGTACAACAGGCACTTTTAAAGATTCTTGAAGGTACAGTTGCGAGTGTTCCTCCTCAGGGTGGAAGAAAGCATCCGCATCAAGAATTTATTCAAATTGATACGACCAATATATTATTTATATGTGGTGGTGCATTTGATGGAATCGAACAGATTATTAAGCGTAGACTTGGTAAAAAAGTAATAGGATTTGGAGCTACCTCCAATCAAGATGATAGTAATGATGTATCACTTCTTTCAAAAGTACTCCCAGAAGACTTGTTGAAGTTTGGGTTAATACCAGAATTCATCGGACGTCTTCCTGTAATTGCAAACTTAGAGCAGTTAGATGAATCAGCTCTAGTGGAAATCTTAACAAAACCTAAAAATGCACTTGTAAAGCAGTACCAAAAGCTGCTTGAAATTGACGATGTAGAGTTAGATTTTGAAGAGGCTGCACTAATTGAGATTGCAAAGAGAGCAATTGAAAGAAAAACAGGGGCTCGTGGATTACGTTCTATCATCGAAGGGATTATGCTGGATGTTATGTATGATTTACCTTCACGTGATGATATCGAGAAATGTTTAATCACATTAGATACAGTAAAAGGTGATAGCGTTCCTAAGTTAGTACTTAAAGACGGTACTATTTTAAGTGGTCAGGACGAAAAAGATTCAGCTTAATATTATGTAAAAAAACGGATAGGTCTAGCCTACCGTTTTTTTTTTTTGATTTTTGGTAGTTTAAATGAATTCGTTGGTTCACTAATTTTCAATTTTTTACAGTTATATTCATCCTACTTTTTGGTTTAGTCCAAGTCTTACAAGGAGATACTAATCTTTATCAGAAGATAAAGGACTTAAGAGGAGGTATAACATGAGTTGGACTGGAATCGCTTTATTCGTTCAATTGTTCTTTGGTGTTATTATCGGTTTATATTTTTGGAACTTACTTCGTAACCAGCGTACTCAAAAGGTATCGATTGATAAAGAATCCAAGAAGGAAATGGAAATACTCAGAAAAATGAGAGCTATAAGGTTAACTGAGCCCCTTGCTGAAAAAGTTAGACCGACTAATTTTGATGATATTGTTGGACAATCAGATGGAATTCGTGCACTAAAGGCGGCTTTGTGTGGACCTAATCCACAACATGTTATTGTTTATGGACCACCGGGAATTGGCAAGACTGCGGCAGCACGTTTAGTATTGGAAGAAGCAAAGAAAAACTCTAAGTCACCCTTCAATAAAGACGCTGTTTTTATTGAGTTAGATGCTACTACAGCACGGTTTGATGAAAGAGGGATAGCAGACCCATTAATTGGTTCTGTTCATGATCCTATTTATCAAGGAGCAGGTGCGATGGGGCAAGCCGGAATTCCTCAGCCAAAGCAAGGAGCAGTAACTAATGCTCATGGGGGTGTATTGTTCATAGATGAAATTGGCGAACTGCATCCAATTCAAATGAATAAAATGTTAAAGGTGTTAGAGGATAGAAAAGTTTTTTTAGAAAGTGCTTATTATAATGAAGAAAATACCCAAATCCCGACACATATACATGATATATTTCAAAATGGACTTCCAGCGGATTTCCGTTTAATTGGAGCAACGACGAGAACTCCAAACGAATTACCTCCGGCTATACGCTCTAGGTGCTTAGAAGTATTTTTTAGAGAATTAGAGCCAGAAGAATTATCAACTATAGCTAAAAAAGCATCAGATAAAATTAATATGGATATTACAGATGAAGGAATTTCAATCCTCTCAAGCTATGCAAGAAATGGGCGAGAAGCTGTTAATATGATTCAAATTGCAGCAGGGTTATCT
>JBFILZ010000172.1:0-5624 GCA_041611945.1 Bacillus sp. (in: firmicutes) | reverse complement strand
GCTCATAATTTTATTAATTTAAGACATAAGCAAGATATAAAGGATGAGTTCTTTCGGAATGAGCAGTCCTTTTTTAATCAAAATGAACCTATTTATCAAGGTCTTGTAAGAAGATATTATCAATCTATTCTAAAGTCCTCAGTTAGAGAGCAATTAGAACAGAAATGGGGGAGGCAACTATTTCTGTTAGCAGAATTAAAAGTAGGAACAAATTCGGACGATATTATTATGGAGTTACAAACGGAAAACGAGCTTATTTCGGAGTATCTTCAATTGTTAGGTAGAGAAGAAGTAGTTTTTCAAGGGCGAAAAGTAAGTTTATCTTCCCTAATGCCCTTTATGCACTCACCAGACAGAGGAATTCGAAAGGAAGCATATGAAGCACGATCACAGTATTTTAAGGAGAAAGAAAACGAATTTGATCAAATCTTAGATCGGCTTGTAGCACTTCGAAGTGAAATGGGGAAGAAGTTAAACTATTCATCATTTGTTGAATTGGGCTATGCCCGTATGAATCGAACGAGCCTTACACCTAAAGACTTAGCAATATATAGACAACAGGTCAAACAATATGGTGTTCCATTTGTTTCTAATTTACGAGAAAAACAAAGAAAACGAATAGGTGTTGAAAAGCTAAAGTATTATGATGATCAGTACTATTTTAAAGAAGGCTCACCAACTCCAATAGGGACTATAGATGAGATACTAAAACATGCGAATACGCTCTTTTCTGAGTTATCAAACGAAACAAAGGAATTTTTCGAAGAAATCATAGAATTAGGAAACTTTGATTTAGAAGCTAGAAAAGGAAAGAGTGGTGGAGGTTTTGCAACGTATATAGGTAAGGATAATTTTCCTTTCATTTTTGCAAACTTCCAAGGAACGTCTAATGATATCCGTGTGTTAATACATGAAGCGGGTCACGCCTTTCAATTTTTTATGAGTAAGAAAATGAATATTCCTGAGTATTTGATACCAGTTGATTCAGCAGAGTTGTTTTCTTTTACAATGGAAAGATTTTCTTGGCCATGGATGTCACTTTTCTTTGGTAAAGAAACGACTAAGTATAAATTTTCGCATCTGACAGAAGCCTTTTACTATATGCCTTTTGCAAGTGCCATTGATGAATTTGAACATTTTTTGTATGAATATCCAGAAGCGAGTGTCAATAAAAGGAAGCAAAAATGGAGAGATCTTGAAAGGATCTATTTACCTGAGTTAGATTATGAAGATGACGTCTTTATGGAGCATGGTGGAAGCTTTTATGGTATTGCCCATCTTTTTATAGCCCCTTTTTACTTTATGGATTATGATCTTGCTCATTTCTGTTCGATTCAATTGTTAGATCAGTTCAATCAAGATCAAACTTTAACTTGGGAGAGATATCTAACCATGTGTAAGGCTGGAGGAAGTCTATCATTTAATGAACTCCTAGAAAAGGCAAATCTCGTCAGCCCATTTGATCAAAACAGCTTGCAACCATTATTGCATAGGGTGCAGGAATGGATAGATGGTATGGAAAAGTAAAGAGTACGGTTTGAACAGCTTTGCTTAGATAAATAATAGAAACGGTTTAGAGGTGATCTATTTGATTCAATATCCCACATTGGAAAAAGAAGCAACAATAGGTGTAACTGCCACTTCATCTGGAGTTCCTACTGAATTACATAATATGTTAAAACTTGCTTGTAGTCGGATGGAAGATAGAGGATTTAAAGTCATTTGTGGTGATACTGTTTGGACTCAAGATAAAGCAAAATCATCACTTGCTATAAATCGAGCTCAAGAGTTTACTAGCATGATGCAGAATGATCAGATTAACCTTATCATTCCTCCATGGGGAGGAGAGTTATTACTAGAAATCCTTGAGCTAATAGATTTCGAGAATTATAAAAGTAAGTGGATACTAGGTTATTCAGATACAAGTGTATTACTTCTAGCGACAACCCTATGTTCAGGTATAGCAACTGCCCACGGTACGAATATAGTAGATTTACGGGGGGAATACTCAGATGAAACGACAGCTATGTGGCAGAATGTCCTTACGACAAAGTCTGGTGAATCTGTGCTACAGTATTCATCCCTCAAGTACCAAAAGGAATGGGAACACGCTAATCCCTCTTCATGTGTTTTTCATTTAACGGACGAAACATATTGGAAAACAACGACGAATAACAAGGTGAAATTACAAGGTAGACTTCTTGGTGGATGTATTGACGTGATAAGACATCTGATTGGAACACCATTTGGGGATGTTCAAACATTTCGAAAAAAGTTTATTAATAATGAATCAATACTATGGTATTTCGAGAATTGTGAATTGACGACAACAGACCTACGTAGAACACTCGTGCAAATGAAATTAGCGGGTTGGTTTGAGGATTCCACAGGAATCATGTTCGGGCGAAGTGATGCCAATACACCTGTTGGAAATTATACAATAGAAGATGTGTATAACGATCTTTCTGAAGAACTTGGAATACCGGTTATTTATGACATTGATTGCGGTCATGTTCCCCCGCAAATTACATTCATAAATGGTGCTTATGCAGTGGTTGAAGTTGAGGACGGTAAGGGAACTGTTTTACAAACTTTTAAGTAATGTGTCAAAAAATTAGGAAGTAGCTATTCTCTACCCATTTAGGTATCGTAAGCTACTTCTTTTCAAATCGTACGTTTATTTGTCTATGCCACATGTGAGAATGTACGATTTATCCGCTTTTCCCACAGGAGCCCTAGTAACTTCTCCTACAATTGACATTTGTTCCATTAAATTTTTGCCATTAACAACATTTAATGAAAAAGGAACAGTTTAATATTAGGCTACCCTGAAAATAAGGGGATCTTCGTTCCAGAACACTCGCTTTCCGTGGGGTGGGCGGTGAGCCCCTCGGCGATAGCGCCTTCAGGTCTCACCTGTCCCGCTAGTCCCACAGGACTTTGAATAGGCTTCCATGAGTTCTCACCGCACGAAGGAAATGCGGGAGTATTTTCGAGGAGTCGCGCATCCTCCCACTTCAATCAACTTTGTTTGAAAAATCAACATTGAGCTTTAACAGAGCCTAATATTAAGAGCAGCTTACACTCAATTATCAACTATTTCCCGAGAAATTTGTCGATTAAGAACCCGTGGATCGATAATGTTTAACTCCAAATGACCATACAAGCAAACACGGTATAATAAAAACTATCCCAACTATGGGAGACAGCATATAAAGTAGTTCATTTCCGTTAGTTTTATCCAAAATAAACATGAGAGGTAAATAATTCACACAACCAAAAGGGATTACAAACGTAAAAAAACGAGTCACCCACTTTTGATAGATATTTAATGGATATTGAGCCATTTCTCTTCCACCGTCTGTAAAAATATTGACTACTTCAAGTCCTTGAATTGTCCAGAAGCACATAGTAGCAGCAAGGATAAATATTCCAGTGAAGATAAAGACGCCACTAGTAACCATAAGAAACAGAGTGATTCCTTTAATTAAACTCCATTCAATAGACAGATTGCTTACTGCCCAAGCCAAAACTAGTAAGCTTTGAATCAATCTCCCGAACCTTGTAAACTCGAACTTCGAACCTAATACTTGAATGACAGTACTTCTTGGTCGAACAAGTAGTCGGTCGAATTCACCATTACCTACTAAATTTGAAAAGACGTCAAACCCTCTCGCAAAGCACTCGCTTATTGCAAAAGCCATGTGGATAACAGCGAAACAGAGTGCCACCTCAAAAAAGTTCCATTCCTTTAGCTGACCAAATCGTTCAAATAAGAAATAGAGCCCAGCGAACACAGAGAAGGGGATAAAGAACTGCCCCAATGACAAAAGCCAAAATGACGTACGGTATTGCATTTGTGATTTGAATAAGATCAGTAGATACTTAAAATAAAGCTTCAACGTACATCATCCTCCTTGTACAACCACTCTTTTTAATGCTTTTCCAAAGGTGAACTTCCCTAGTAACACTAAAATAAGTAGCCAAATCAGTTGAATGGCAATACCTTTGAGGGCTTCTTCCTGAGGAATATGCCCAGAATATACTCGAAACGGAAAATCTGCTGTTAAGTGAAAAGGAAGCATATAGGCAATGTTTTGGAGCCACTCTGGCATAAGTGGAAGTGGTATGGTTAATCCAGAAAAGAATTCTCCAATGACTCCAAATACGAGTAAGGAACCCATGGGATTCATTGTCACGAAGACTGATATGTAAATAAACATAGATATGGATACTAAAAGGAGTAATCCTAATGTTAAAGATAGTAAGAATAATAGAAAGGCTGATGCATTCGGTGGAACGGTCATTTGATAAGGCTTTGGCATAAAGAAAGCAACAATTATTATAGGGAAGCTCCGTAGTATCGCACTCGATAAACGTTGGGCTAGAAGTTTGGCATACCAAAATTCATAGATACCACAAGGCCTGCAAAGCTCATAAGCAATATTTCCTGTGGTAATCAGATCAAACAACTCGTTGTCTCGAAACCAAAGCATAACAAATGCAAGAAACGCCTGTTGTAGCCAAATGTAGGTAATGATTTGTTCTAAGGAAATTGGAGGGTCCTGAAGTGCGTGCGAATAAAATGCTTCGAAAATCATAATGTACATAAATCCCCAGAAGAACTGTGTGGCTACACCAGCAAATGCGGCAGCCCTGTATTGCATGCCATTAAGGAGCCGTAATTTCAAGACAGATAAGTATGGATTCATATTTGATGCTCCTTATAAAGCTGCACAATTATATCCTCAATCGGCTGGGCCTCAATTGAAACATCTAAAAGTTCAACCTGACTATTCAACTGGGCAATGACTTCTGAAATCTTGATCTGATCTGAATCTACACTTAGAATGGCTCGTTCTGGTGTCCATGAAAGAAGAGTAGTGCCAGGAATATCGAATAAATGATTACATTCCCGATAATCGAGAGTAATTGTTTTATGCGAACCATATTGCTTTCTTAATTCATTCAGCTTGCCATCGTATAATAAACTTCCTTTACCGATTAAGATAACTCTGTTTGCTAAGGCTTCAATATCATTCATATCATGTGTAGTAAGAATGACGGTAACGCCCTTTTCCTTGTTAATTGTTTTGATAAACTGTCGTACCGCAATTTTTGAGACAGCATCAAGTCCAATTGTCGGTTCATCTAGGAATAATATTTTCGGACTGTGTAGGAGGGAGGCAGCAATTTCACAGCGCATTCGCTGTCCTAAGCTTAATTGTCGAACGGGTGTATGAATGATACTCTGTAAATCTAGTATTTCAACAAGTTGTTCAACATTGGCTATAAACTCATCTTGAGGTATTTTGTAAATATCTTTTAGTAATTCGAATGAATCCATTACAGGCACATCCCACCAAAGCTGTGAACGCTGTCCGAAGACGACCCCGATATTTTTCACATAAGGTACACGATCCTTCCAAGGGGTGTAACCCATAATCGTACACGTTCCACTGTCAGGAACCAAAATTCCACTCATGATTTTAATCGTTGTAGATTTACCAGCACCATTTGGTCCGATATATCCAACAATCTCTCCCGGTTGAATAGAAAAGGTAATATCATTGAGTGCCTGAACATGGGTATGCTCACGATAAAAAAGAGCCTTCACTGATTGC
>JBFILZ010000171.1:0-5642 GCA_041611945.1 Bacillus sp. (in: firmicutes) | reverse complement strand
TTTTCACTTTTGACTAAAGCTAACAGGAAAATCCACACCCCTCAAATCCCACCATTGCTTCGCCTCCATCCTTTTTAAGAAGGCAACATTATCGAAGTGAAACAAGATGTAAAAAGAAAGTTGAGATCTGACTACTGACTTGTGAAAGAAATATTGAATAAAGTAAAAATATATCCCCCACTAACTGAATAGAATAGAACAGTTCGTTTATGGAGGTGTTTAGGTTGAACTACAAACATGTGGAATATTCCAAAGTAAAGACCTATGTTCCATATCACAGTCCATTTGATCCTTGTCCCCCTATCGGAAAGAAATACTTCTGTACGCCGCCTAACTTATATGTTGGCTATCAACCACCCAATCTCGAACAATATCACCCGTTTGAAGCCTTAAAAAAAGGAACCTTATGGCCAGTTTTTTACGATGAATACCAAAATCCCTACAAACGAGGAGGGAAGTAAGGATTATGCATAAAACACTACCTAAAGAGTACTATCAAATGCTAGAAGAAATCCAAGCTGTAGACTTTGTAATTACAGAGTTAATGCTTTATTTAGACACGCATCCAACTGATAATCTGGCCATTTCACAATATAATCAATACTCACAGTACAGCAAACAAATAAAAGAAAAATTCGAAGCAATATTCGGACCTTTGCAACAAAGGAACACAACCCAAACGAATGAACAATGGACATGGAACGAAGGACCTTGGCCTTGGCAAGTATAATCTAGATAGGAAGTGAAGCGAATGTGGACATACGAAAAGAAACTTCAATATCCGGTTAAGGTTTCAACGTGTAATCCCACTCTAGCAAAGTACCTAACCGAGCAATACGGAGGGGCTGATGGTGAACTTGCTGCTGCACTTCGTTACTTAAATCAACGTTATACCATCCCGGAAAAAGTAATTGGTTTATTAACAGATATTGGAACAGAAGAATTTGCTCATTTGGAAATGATTGCCACAATGATTTATAAATTAACAAAAGACGCCACCCCGGAAGCTTTAAAGCAAGCTGGGCTAGACTCCCATTATGTTAGCCATGATAGTGCTTTATTTTACCAAAATGCAGCCGGCGTTCCCTTCACTGCCTCCTATATTCAAGCAAAAGGAGACCCTATTGCAGATTTATACGAAGATATTGCTGCCGAGGAAAAAGCAAGAGCTACGTACCAATGGATTATTGATATGTCTGATGACACTGATTTAAATGATTCTTTAAAATTTTTAAGAGAAAGAGAAATTATCCATTCACAACGTTTTAGAGAAGCTGTTGAACTACTTAAAGAAGAACGTGATCGAAAGAAGGTTTTCTAATTCGACTAATTTTCCCATTAGATTAAATGAAAGGGTAAAGAGAATGTCATCTCTTTACCCTTTTGACTTTATTCATTTTTATTTGTTTGCTATGTGAACCTTAAGAAGTTTCCCTTTAATGGTTGTGTTTTTCATTGCTTTTAAAACGCTTTGGCCTTTATTATTAAGTATCTCTACATAAGAAACATTGTCCTGAATCGTGATTATACCAATATCACTTGCTGAAACACCAGGGATTTTTGCAATTGTTCCAACAAAATCAACTGCCCTGATTTTCTTTTTCTTCCCACCGTTAAAATATAGCTTCATGATATCTTGGTTGAGGACTTCACTTTTATCTACTTTAAGCTCTGGTCTTGCTTCTATTTTTTCTTCAAATGTATCCTGACTATTAGCGACCTCTTGATTAGTTGGAGCTTCTTGTTTTGGAATTTTAAATCCTATATAGCTTTCAATTTCATTTAAGAATTTATCCTCATAAGGGGTCACAAATGTGATAGCTTTACCTGACTTGCCCGCTCTACCTGTTCTACCTGTTCTATGGACATAACTTTCTTTTTCTAGTGGTATATCAAAATTTATGACTAAACTAATACTTTCAATATCAATACCTCTCGCTGCAACATCAGTTGCAATTAAATACCTGAATTCACCGCGTTTAAAATCATTCATTACAGCAAAACGATCTTCCTGGTACATCCCACCATGTATTTTGTCACAAGGATAATTAGATCGATCTAATACGTCTAATACCTTATCTACGTTTTCTTGGGTTCTACAAAAAATAATACAGCTGTCTGGATTCTGGGTAATGGTTATATCTTTTAATAGAGAGAACTTATCCCCTTCACTCACCTCCACAACAGAGTGCTCAATTGTATTTGTTGTCATTCCAGTGGACTTTATTTCGATTTCAATTGGGTTGTTCATATACTTATGGCATAGATTTTCAATATCTTTTGGTAATGTTGCTGAGAATAGCATCGTTACTCTCTTTACGGGTAATTTTTGGATAATAGCCTCTACTTGCTCAATGAATCCCATATTAAGCATTTCGTCCGCTTCATCAATAACGAAAAAAGTAAGTCGATCTAAAACTAAAGTTCCCTTTTCGATATGATCAAGTACCCTTCCTGGTGTACCAACCACAACATGTGATTTCTGTTTTAATTCTAATTTTTGCCCAGCAAAAGGTTGTTTACCATATACAGCAGTAGCTTTAATCCGTTTGAATCTACCAATATTTGTTACATCCTCTTTAATCTGTGCAGCCAATTCTCGTGTCGGAGTTAAGATTAAAACTTGGGGCTTGTTTTCTTCCCATTCAACCATTTCACAAATGGGTATAGCAAAGGCTGCGGTTTTTCCACTACCTGTTTGTGATTTTACTACAACATCTTTTTGTTCCAATGCAATTGGGATAACCTTCTCTTGTACTTCTGTTGGATTGTCATAGTTCAAGCTATCAAGCGCTCTTATTATTTCTTCACTTAATTTATAGTCCTTAAAGCTAGTAGTTGTCATTTTGTACCCTCATTTAATTTGAATTTATTCCTATTTTTATCCTACTATTTTTCATTATACTTGAATTGGTCACGATTCCTCTTCTTATTTTCATTTGTACCAATTTTTTTCACTGGATTCAGTTTTATATTTGAATGTCATAGTATAACAAAGTAAACTTAAATTAAATAAATATAAAGGAGGTTTTTGTATTGGTACTAAAAATGTTCCCTCAATTGGAACTACCAGACATAGAAGGAAATATTTTTTCTTTCGAACAACTCAAAGGTAAAAACACACTCATTTATATGTGGGCATCCTGGTGACGTTGTCGTGATCAACTGCCAGGTTGGCAGGAATTTTATGATAAATATAAAGCACATAATTTTGAGTTAATTTCTATATCTGTGGATCTTCAAGGTGCTAATGTCGTAAAGCCTTATGCAGAAGATAAATCTTTTAGAACACTAATTGATTCTAATAATTTATTAGCGAGTCATTTCAATTTCAAAGTCGTTCCAAATGGAATTTTTGTGGGGAAGGATGGAAGCATTCGACTACTTAAGCAAGGGTTTTCAGTTACGAACGAACATCATACGGAGGCTGTTCGTAAGTTACTATTCGAAGAAATCGAAGAAATTGATTTGGATGACCACTACCTTACACCATCAATTCCAATTACAGACCTTGAAAAACAGTTAGCTGAAACAAAATTCAAGCTAGGATTAGAGCTTCTTACTAATGGAAAAAAAGAACTTGCGTTACGAGAATTAGATGAAGCATTACTTATTGATACAGATAATTTTTTAATACGTAAACAACGATGGTATATAAGAAATCCCGAGAGATTCTCTCCTACTATTGATATTGAATGGCAACAAAAACAACTTGAACAAGAACGTAATCAGGAAGCTGCACTAAAAGAAGGAATAAATTGTGGTCCTGATGGATGTGTTATTCCGGGTACGTAAAATCTTCCTTTTTGTTACTATTAAACGGGTGCAAAGCAACACTTTTTAAAGTGTTACCTTGCTCCCGTTCCTAGTAAATGTACTTTTTTTCAGCTTTTTACCTACCTCTTTAGCGTTCTTCTATTTCCGAATCATGCTGCATCGTTATATAAAACTAGATACAAAATAGCACCAAATTATGAACGAAACACAATTATAAGACGTTAGTCAAAAGGGGCTTAATCTCCCCCTATTCAAGGAGAAATACTCAATGAAAAAAATAGCAATCATAACAGGCGCTAATTCGGGTATGGGATTAGCCACGACAATTGAATTGGCAAAAAAGGGGATTCACGTCGTAATGGCTTGTAGGAATAAGTCTAGAGGATTACGCTCGCTTGAACTAGCAAGGAAACAGAGTAAGTCTAGTTCTATTGATTTAATGATTTGTGATCTAAGTTCATTAGTAAGTATCCGAGAATTTGTCGCTACTTTTCAAAGTGAATATGAAGTATTAGATATTTTAGTAAATAATGCGGGTGTTGTTAGTTTAAAGAGAGAGCTTACTTGTGATGGATTTGAAATGCAAATGGGTATTAATCATCTTGGTCACTTTCTTCTGACTAACCTTCTTATAGATCTACTGAAGAAATCAAATCAAGGTCGGATCGTGAATGTATCTTCTGGAGCACATAAATGGGGCAGAATCAACTTGGAAGATCCCTACTTTCTGAAAGGTTATAATGTATTCAAAGGTTATGGCCAATCAAAGCTTGCAAATATATTGTTCACTAGAGAACTAGCGAATAGACTAAAAGATACAAGCATTACAGTTAATTGTCTTCATCCAGGAGCTGTGTCAACAGACCTTGGGGTTAATCGAACAACAGGCTTTGGTAAGACTGTTTATAAAGTGTTTTCACCTTTTTTTCAAAGCCCTTTAGAGGGTGCTAGTACGGCCATTTATCTTGCTACAAGTCCTGACGTCAGAGAAATCAGTAGCGAATATTTCATAAACAGTAAAATGGCTGTAACTTCCTCCCTTGCAAAAGATGAAAAATTAGCAAAGAGACTGTGGGAATGGAGTGAAATGGAAGTGGGTTTACAATAAATTCAAGTTCGAGAAAGAATACGTAATAAAACAACTGGTTTATTGTCTAGGAAGAACCGAAACCGAAGGCGCAAGTGACGAGTTGGCTCACCGCCCGCTCAGCGGAAAGCGAGTATCCTGCAGCTGAAATCAACAACAAAGTTTAACTGAGCCAATAAAATAATAAATGGTATCATATACTAAAAGTGAGGTGTTTTAAATGTTGAATATTGGTGACATTATTTTTCAGTTATTTGCACTTTTAATTCCTATCGTAATCATTGCAGCTATTGTATATTTCGTTCGTACTTCTATGTTCAGAAAGAAACAATTAAATAGAATTGAAGAAAAGTTAGATAGAGCATCAGGGGAATCACCCAAAAAATAGATTATTAACCTAGATATATAAACCCATGATTTTATGCCTTTTTTCTACTAGTTTCTATAGTCGAAAATTTCAGTTTCTGACTTGAGATGGGACCACTCAGTCCACATTCTTGAAAAGACATTTTCTAGGTTCTAAAAAGCTCCGATTATTTTATTTTTGTAAGGGAGATTAAGTCTTTATGAACGTCGTGCCAAGCCACCCCATATGATACCCTTACACCATTCTGCGAATATATTATACCTTTTGTTCTATATAGCAATAATCTATCCGAAAACAGCCAGCAACAAAAATCAAAAATAGGATTTTACAAGCACGTTTGTTTTACTACTAATTTCAGCTATACTAAGCTAAGATAATTATACATAATTAATCAAGGTGGGTTTGTTTTGA
>JBFILZ010000170.1:0-5643 GCA_041611945.1 Bacillus sp. (in: firmicutes) | reverse complement strand
GTCTTCTATCAATTCCACCTGTAGATACAACAGGACTTCGTCCTGCTCAAATCGTAGCTGTTGAAAACCTAGAACATTCTTTTAAAAAGAATCGCCCAAAAGCACTTATTCAAATGGCTACTGGTGCGGGAAAAACATTTACAGCTTGTACTTCTGTGTATCGCTTGCTGAAACATGCAGATGCCAAACGTATTTTGTTCTTAGTTGATACCCGAAACCTTGGAGAGCAGGCTGAACAAGAGTTCATGACGTTTCAACCTAATGATGACAATAGAAAATTTACAGAGTTATATAATGTACAGCGTTTAACTTCAAGCTACATAGCTTCGGACAGTCAGGTTTGTATTTCTACTATTCAACGCCTCTACTCTATTCTAAAAGGAGAAGAATTGGACGAAAGTGCCGAGGAAGACAACCCAGAAGAGAGCACGTGGATGGAACAGCAAATGAAAAAAAAGACTGCTATTCCTGTAGAATATACTCCCAAAGTACCAATAGAACAATTCGACTTTATAGTGATAGATGAGTGTCACCGTTCTATTTATAACCTCTGGAAACAGGTTTTAGATTACTTTGATGCTTTTTTAATAGGTCTAACCGCTACACCAGATAAAAGAACTTTCGGTTTTTTCAATGAAAACGTGGTAAGTCAATACACCTATGAGGAATCGGTTACAGATGGGGTAAATGTGCCTTATGATGTATATACCATTGAAACCGAGATTTCCCAAAAAGGAGATACTATAAAAGCAGGTTGGTTTATTGATCGAAGAGATAAACTCACCCGAAAAAAAAGATGGCAGCAAGAGGATGAAGACACCGAGTACAAGCGGAACGACTTGGATAAAAAAGTGGTTAATCCAAGCCAAATTCGAAATATCATAAGGGAATATAAAAGGGCATTAAAAGTTGAAATCTTTCCTAATCGTGTAGATGAAAATGGCGATTATGAAGTGCCTAAAACTTTAGTCTTCGCCAAAACTGATAGTCATGCTGATGATATTATAAAAATTATTCGTGAGGAATTTGATGAAGGCAACGATTTTTGTAAAAAAGTAACTTATAAAGCTGATGAAGATCCTAAATCTGTTTTGAATCGATTTAGAAATTCTTATTATCCTCGTATTGCAGTTACGGTAGACATGATAGCTACTGGAACAGATGTAAAACCTTTGGAGGTGTTGCTATTTATGAGAGATGTAAGAAGTGTGAACTATTTTGAGCAAATGAAAGGAAGAGGTACCAGAACCATCAATAACGACTCATTGCGATTGGTTTCTCGAACAGCTAATAGCAAAACCCATTTTGTGATTGTAGATGCCGTTGGCGCAACTAAATCTAAAAAGACCGACAGCCGTCCCTTAGAAAGACAACCTACTGTACCCATGAAAGATTTACTGGGTGCGGTAACTATGGGTGTTGCAGATGAAGATTTGTTCCTGTCTCTAGCTAACCGATTGATTCGTTTAGAAAAGCAAATCACCGAAAAGGAAAAAGATAGGTTGTTGGAATTTTCGGGAGGAAAAAACCTAAAGCAAATAACCAAAGAATTAATTACTGCTTACGATCAAGATGAAATTGATACTATTGCACAACTAGAAATTGATAAAATACCTGTACCCGATAGAACACCGGTATTAATTGAGGATGCCAAGAAAACGGCTCATGAACAACTTATTACTCAGGCAGCCTCAACCTTTAACGGGGAATTGAATGGTTACCTAGAAAATGTGAGAAGAGAACATGAGCAGATTATTGACAGTGTAAACATTGACACTATTACCAAATCCGAATGGGACACTACTTCTGTTGATAAAGCAACAGCAATTGTAAAAGACTTTAGCGAATATTTAGAAATGCACAAAGACGAAATAAAGGCTCTAAGCATATTCTATAACCAACCTTATAATCGTAGAGAGATCACTTTTAAAATGATCAAAGATTTGTTTGATAAATTGAGCTTAGAAAGACCGTTATTAGCACCTGATTATGTTTGGAATGCCTATACATTTTTAGAAGATGTTAAAAGTGAACAACCCAAAGATGAACTTACGGCGTTGGTTTCTTTAATTCGCAGGGCTTGTGGTATTGATAGCGAACTAAAAGCCTTTGATAAAACAATTGATGAGAATTTCAAGAAATGGATTTTTAAGCAGAATGCAGGAAAACATAACCGGTTTAACAATGCTCAAATGGATTGGCTACGGATGATTAAAGATCATGTAGTGAGTAGTTACCACATAGAATTAGACGATTTGGATTATACCCCTTTTGACAGCCAAGGAGGTAGAGGAAAAATGTTCCAACTTTTTGGAAATGGCATGAATGAAATTATTAATGAACTTAATGAAGTATTAGCAGCATAATGGCAGTACATAATATTTTAGGCAGAAATGTAATTTGGTGGGAAGAAAAAAATCTTAATAAGTATTGGACTAAATATTCCGAATTTATAGTCCGAAAATATCCAGAAATTGACAATTCTAATCATAAACAAATTGTAGATATCTTCAAAGATAGCTTTAGTTTTTTTATTAGTGAATTTGAAAAGGAAGTAAGAGCAGAAACAAACGTTGCTTTTTTTGCATTTGCTTTAGGACTCCATGACAGTTCAATAGGGATTTATTTAGAACAATTGTCAGGAGCTGATATAGCTCCTTTTGATGAAGGAGATTTTGCTTCATATAGAAGGATTTTGAAACTAATATTGGAGCAATCATGCGATATTAATTTAGTTGTAGGGGAAAATATCGCTAATGATATGATGACAGAAAGGATTACCTATACAGAGAAACTCGAAGATTTAATGTATTTAGGGTTATGGGTTTATACATTTGCAGGTCATGTGGCACATATGGATTTAATGGGACCAATTCATGGATTGGAAATTGGTGAGGACGGAATTATTTCAATATTAACACATCAACCTTTTGGATTTTTAATTGATTCAATTAAAAAAGATTATAAGACTCATACAGAAAACGTGGTCGTAGACACATCTGGTGTCGAGGAATTTAAATCAATTACAGAAACTCAACTTGGGGTTAATTATAATAATGCTGGGCAATTTTTACTTGCGCAAGTTGCTAATCCAAATCTAAAGTTTGGCTTATTACCTTATCAAGAATTAAAGAATCATGCCATCAATAATTTCGGATATACTGAAAATCAGATGGAAACATTTTATTCAGGGCTAATTCTAAGTAGAACCAACAAATTATCTGTTATGGATTCGGTACTTAATCCACAAAAAAATGAGAGGTATATCTACAGACCAATGCTTTTGCTAAATACAAAACTTGGTCAATGTATAATGATTAGCCTTGCCAAATGGAGTGAAAGCATTACAACCCTAACAACGAATGCTCTACCTTGGGGATATTCGCCATCCGAATGGATAAATATTGAAGGATTTAAGCAGTACGCAAAAAATAAAATAGATAGCCATGATAAGCTATTAGAGGACGAAGCTGAAAAAATATTTAAAAAGGAGTCAATAAAGTTTGACAGAAATATTAAATCGTTTAAACCAATTAAAGGAGATAATATCAGTTGTGATGTTCCAGAAGCGGGAGAAATGGACTTTGTATTTATTGATGAAATAGAACTAACTATTTACGTGCTAGAATGCAAACATAACCGTTCTAGGTTTGATATGGTTTCTTACAGAAAAGAGTACAGCAATTTCACCAATACATATGAACCCAGATTAAGGTTAAAAGTTAAATGGGTAGAAAAAAACATAGATTTAGTCAATGAGCACTTTCAGCTTCTTTATCCAAATTCAAAAACAGATATATCAAAATACAAAGTCAATGGAGTTTTCCTCATTAACGCTCCAAATTTTAATCTATACAATGGTAATCTCCCATGTTTTACTTTAACAACTTTAGAACAGTTGATCCAGGGAATTTATAATGAGCCAAAATATGAGATTACATTAGAAAGAGAAAGCAAAAATTTAACCTTTACTGTAGAGAGACCCTATTTTACCAACACACATAAAGCAATTAATGAAGGTTAATATTATGAGAGAAGATTGGGCAGAATGTTGCTTTGAAGATTTATTGAACTATGAGCAACCCACAAAATACATAGTTAAAAGTACTAAATACAAAGATTCATATGAAACACCTGTTTTGACTGCAGGTAAATCTTTTATCAAAGGGTATACGAATGAAACAGATGGGATATTTGATAATTTACCAACAATCATTTTTGACGATTTCACAACTGCTTCGCAATTTGTAAACTTCAAATTCAAAGTAAAGTCCTCAGCTATGAAAATATTAGTTCCCACAAGCGAATTAATAAACATGGCATTCACCTACTATGCAATACAAGTAAATAAGGTAAGAAGTGACACACATAAGAGGTATTGGATTTCCATTTATTCGAAGAAAAGATTTGAATTACCACCACTACCTGAACAACGAGCCATTGTAACCAAAATAGAAGAACTATTTTCTGATTTAGACAAAGGCATAGCTGATCTTAAAACAGCAAAGGAGCAATTGAAGGTTTATCGCCAAGCGGTGTTGAAAAAAGCATTTGAGGGGGAACTAACCAAAGGTTGGAGAGAAAAGCAAACTAATCTATCAACCGCAGATGAATTATTGGTACAAATCAAAGAAGAACGCCTAAAGCACTATGAAAAACAAATTGAGGACTGGAAAAAAGCCGTAAAAGCTTGGGAGAAGCATGGGAAGGAAAGTAAAAAACCTGGGAAGCCTAAAAAGTTGATTGAAATTTCAAATTTAAAACAAGAGGAACTAGACAATTTAGAATCTTTACCAAGTGAATGGCTTTATTCGTATTTAGTATTTGCAGGAGAACTTGCTCGCGGAAAATCAAAGCATCGCCCTAGAAATGACGCTAAACTATTTAAAAATGGTAAATATCCATTTATACAGACTGGTGATGTTAAAGCTCAAAAAACGATAACTGAATATGATAAAAAATATAGTGAATTTGGATTACAACAAAGTAAACTTTGGAAAAAAGGAACACTGTGCATAACCATTGCTGCAAATATTGCCGAAACAGGTTTTCTTGGAATTGATGCTTGTTTTCCAGATAGTATAGTAGGTTTTACGCCATTCAATGCTATTATTAAAAACCGATATATTGAATACTTTTTTCAGCTAGCAAAAACCAGAATCTCTGCTTATGCACCTGCCACAGCTCAAAAGAATATCAACTTAACAATTTTAGAAAATTTAGTTGTTCCGTTCTGTTCTAAAGAAGAACAACACCAAATCGTTCAAAATATTGAATCCCGCTTTTCTGTTTGTGATAAGGTAGAAGAAAGTATTGCCGAAAGTTTAGAAAAAGCCAAGGCACTACGCCAAAGCATCCTTAAAAAAGCCTTTGAAGGAACTTTGCTTTCAAAAGAAGAAATTGCCAAATGCAAGGCAGCAAAAGATTATGAACCTGGAAGTGTTTTGTTAGAGAAAATTAAAGCGGAGAAAAAGAAGAAATAACTATGAAAAATGTAGAGAAAGCAGATCGCGTTCATTTGGGTAGTTTAATAGATAGTCTTAAAAAAGGTCATTATGTAATTCCTGATTTTCAACGTGACTTTGAATGGGAGCCTTGGGACGTTAGGGAACTCATTCGTTCCATTTTTATGGACTATTACAT
>JBFILZ010000169.1:0-5665 GCA_041611945.1 Bacillus sp. (in: firmicutes) | reverse complement strand
TGCGCCTTCGTTGTCTCACCTGTCCCAATGCTCCCGCAGGACATTGAATATTCCTCCATGAATTTTCACCGCACGAAGGAAATGCGTTAGCATTTTCGAGGAGTCGCGCATCCTTCCACTTCAATCAACTTTGTTTAAAAAATCAACATTGAGCTTTAACAGAGCCAAGATTAATTGATGTTCCTTTTTTGTCCAAGGCGTCTAAATCCTCTCACCAACCAAATGGGGTTGTATATTGTATGAATATGAAATAATTTCCTTTTATATAATTGTACACAAGATGGTATGATAATGATATTTTTAAAAAATTAACTTATAATATAATAAAAACTTATCACTTAAAAGGGAGGAAGACATGCAAACCTCTGAATGCAAGCTCCTAGTTACTTTGGCAAGTGAAATGAATATGAGAAAAGCAGCGGAACGACTTTTTGTTTCTCAGCCAGCACTAAGCCAAAGACTTCAATCAATTGAGAAATCGTGGGACACGCAGATTTTCATTCGATCTCAAAAAGGATTAACCGTAACACCTGCAGGAGAAAAAATTATTGAATATGCTACTGATGTAATCATGAAAGAGGAGAAAGTACGTGAGGACATTCATTCACTTAATACTAAGGTTCATGGAACATTAAAACTTGCAGTTGCTTCAATCATAGGACAACACTGGTTGCCAAACGTATTAAATCAGTTTGTGAAAAAGTACCCACATGCAAGAATTTCACTTATTACCGGTTGGAGTAGTGAAATCTTAAAGCATCTATATGAAGATCAGGTTCATATCGGAATAATTCGTGGAACTCCAGAATGGAAAGGGAAAAAAGAACATATATTGACAGATTCTTTGTATATTGTTGACACAGAAATAAAAAGTCTTGAAGAGCTACAATCAACAGAAAGACCATTTATTCAATTTAAAAGTGATTCAACTTATTATCAAGAAATTCAGGATTGGTGGCATAGGAAATTTCAACATCCACCAAAGAGAACCATAGTTGTTGATCAAATTGAGACATGTAAACAGATGGCGTTTTATGGAATAGGGTATGCCATTCTTCCATCA
The DNA here is from genome assembly GCA_041611945.1 of Bacillus sp. (in: firmicutes). Lineage (GTDB taxonomy): Bacteria > Bacillota > Bacilli > Bacillales > SA4 > Bacillus_BS. The sequence goes on along the minus strand of JBFILZ010000169.1, from coordinate 4,602 downwards.
ATTACTTTCCATGAAAATGATCCAGCTGTATATAAAATTCCATTGTATGATGAAACTGGTTCACCTGTTGAGAGGGATACATGGCTACTTGGTTATGACTCTGCTTTCCGTTTAAAACAAGTTGAAGCATTTTTAGAAATCGTAAGAGAAAATACAGATCTCACTAAGTGACAGGAAACGCTTGTTATCGTAAAGTGAATTTGATACATTAAAGTAATGAAGAACAAGAAGGAGGCAATACATAATGAAAATGATGGATGCAAATGAGATTATTTCTTTTATCCAAAAAAGTGAAAAGAAAACCCCAGTAAAGGTATATGTTAAAGGGACCTTATCTAATATTGATTGGGGAGTAAATTCTAAGACGTTTATTACGGGTGATTCAGGTGTTATTTTTGGAGAATGGAAGGAAATTAAAGCTATAATAGAATCAAATAAACTTAACATAGTTGATTATGTAGTTGAAAATGACCGACGCAATTCAGCCATTCCACTTCTTGATACGAAAGCGATTAAAGCAAGAATTGAACCAGGTGCTATTATCCGTGATCAGGTTGAAATTGGAGATAATGCCATCATTATGATGGGTGCATTGATTAATATAGGTGCAGTTATTGGTGAAGGCACTATGATTGATATGGGAGTCGTACTTGGTGGACGAGCTACAGTAGGGAAAAATTGTCATATTGGTGCTGGCGCAGTACTGGCTGGTGTGATTGAGCCACCTTCTGCACAGCCTGTGATTGTGGAAGACGATGTAGTAGTAGGTGCTAATGCAGTTATTCTAGAGGGTGTAAAAGTCGGTAAAGGCGCTGTTGTAGCAGCAGGGGCTATAGTAATTGAAGATGTACCTCCTTACACAGTTGTTGCAGGAACACCAGCAAGAGTTATTAAAGCAATTGATGAAAAGACCAAATCAAAAACAGAGATTAAACAAGAGTTACGTCAACTTAATGAAGAATAAAGGTTAAGCGTGGAAGTATTTCCACGCTTCATTTTTAATTAAAAGGGGAAGAAAAAGATGAAATCATATCAACCTTTTACCCAGATTCGAAGAGATTTACACAAAATTCCTGAGAGTGGCTATAAGGAACTTAAAACACAGAGCTATATTCTAAATTACATTCATTCATTGTCCTCAAATCAAATTGAAATTAGAACTTGGAAGACTGGAATATTCGTAAAAGTAAAAGGAACAAATCCCTCCCAAATCATCGGTTATCGAGCTGATATGGATGGTCTGCCTATTTTGGAAGAGACAGAATTGCCTTTTCAATCTGAACATATAGGGTATATGCATGCTTGTGGTCATGATTTTCATATGAGTATAGCTTTGGGCGTATTAACGGATATGGTAAATGAGCCAATTAAGGATGATGTTCTTTTCATGTTTCAGCCAGCAGAAGAGGGTCCTGGTGGAGCAGAGGCAATGATTGAAAGTGAAATATTCAAGCAATGGAAGCCGAGTTTTATTATGGGCCTTCATATCGCTCCCGAATATCCAGTTGGAACGATTGCAACAAAAGAAGGGCTTTTATTTGCTAATACTTCCGAATTATTTATAGATTTCCATGGTAAAGGAGGTCATGCGGCATTTCCTCACTTAACTAACGATATGATAGTAGCGTCATGTGCATTGGTAACACAGCTGCAGTCTATTGTTTCGAGAAATGTTGATCCACTTGATAGTGCTGTTATCACAATAGGGAAAATATCAAGTGGAACCGTGCAAAATATAATTGCCGAAAGAGCAAGACTGGAAGGAACGATAAGAACTCTATCAGAAGAGTCAATGATCAAGGTTAAAAAGAGAATTAAGGAAATGGTAAGCGGAATTGAAGTAGGTTATGGATGTAAAGCAATCATAGATTATGGTTCTATGTATCATCAAGTAAACAATCACCCTGAAATGACGAGAGAATTTATGACGTATATACAAGGAAAAACAGATACTGTTTTAGTTGAATGTAAGGAAGCAATGACTGGAGAGGACTTTGGTTATATGATAAAAGATATTCCAGGTTTCATGTTCTGGCTAGGTGTTTCTTCTGAATATGGTCTCCATCATTCTAAGCTTTCTCCAAACGAAGATTCCATTGGAGTTGCGATAAAAATAACATCAGATTATCTTAGATGGAAGAGTAATTAAGAACCTTAAATGGTTCTTTTTTTTAGGCTCTGTTAAAGCTCAATGTTGATTTTTCAAACAAAGTTGATTGAAGTGGAAGAACGCGAGACTCCTCGAAAATACTCCCGCATTTCCTTCGTGCGGTGAGAACTCATGGAAGCATATTCAAAGTCCTGCGGAAGTAGCTGGACAGGTGAGACCTGAAGGCGCTATCGCCGAGGGGCTCACCGCCCGCCCCACGGAAAGCGAGTGTTCTGGAACGAAGATCCCCAGGGTAGCCTTTTTTTATAATCATTATTTATGTTTTACCCATTAAAATCCAAAAAAATATTGAAATCTAGGAAGAATAAATTCTTTCAATATGTTGCACATTACCTTTAGAGGAGGTGGATGAAAATGGCACGTATTGGTGTAGAAGAATCATTATCTGATGTGCGTCAAGCCTTACAGGAAAAAGGGTATGATGTTGTGGATTTACGTAATGAAGAAGATGCAAGGAATTGCGATTGTTGCGTAGTAACAGGTCAAGATTCCAATGTAATGGGTATTAGTACTTCTGTAACAGCAGGATCTGTAATAAAAGCGTCTGGATTATCAACAGATGAGATTTGCCAACAGGTAGAAGGTAGACTGATTCAATAGGGCTTAATGGGACAGCAATAAATCGCTGTTCCTTGTTTTTTAGGAGCTATTTTAGACTCTTTTTGTTATTCACAAATATGAGGATACTAAAGGATCACAATTGAAATAGAATGTAAAATTCCGGATTTCTTATTAGAAAGACCTTTCAACACAAACCTATTTTGAACTATCTCCAAAATTGAACAATCACAATATACCTTTCCCGATTTGTTACTAAATCAGGTGTAAATGGATTTAGTATACTATTTTTTAAGTTCTTTTGTGAAAATATATTTATTGGAGGTGTATGCATGGCAGAGCGTATGGTTGGTAAACAGGCACCGCGTTTTGAAATGAATGCAGTATTAGCTAATAAGGAGTTTGGAAAAGTTAGCTTAGATGAAAATATGAAAAATGAGAGATGGACAATACTTTTTTTCTATCCGATGGATTTTACTTTTGTATGTCCAACTGAAATCATCGCATTGTCAGAGAGGTACGAAGATTTCAAAGAATTAGGAGCAGAAGTTATTGGAGTTTCGACTGACACGATCCACACACACCTTGCATGGATAAAGACAAATAAAAATGATAATGGATTAGGTGATTTGAAGTACCCATTAGCTGCAGATACGAATCATATTATTTCACGTGAGTACGGAGTACTTATTGAAGAGGATGGTGTTGCTCTTCGAGGATTATTTATCATCAGTCCAGAGGGGGAATTAATGTATTCAGTTATTAATCACAATAATATAGGCCGTGATGTTGATGAAACGTTACGCGTGTTACAAGCTCTTCAAACTGGAGGACTTTGTCCGGTGAATTGGAAGCCTGGTCAAGATACATTGAACGTATAGACGACAAAGGTCTAACATAAAATTTGTTAGGCCTTTGCCTATAATATGAGTCGAAGTTACAAATGCTCGATAAGTAGAATAATGAGAGGGAATTTACTCTTAATATATGATTTTATTTTATATCTATGCAAAGTCATTCGAGAAAATAAGTATTTCAGAGATACTTAGTTTAGTAGAGTTTGAGATCTTGTTTAGGATATGACCGAGTGTATATTTGTTGGTGAAGTAATATTTTGTTTTATTGTATACTTGCAAAACTACCAAGTGACAATCTCATAATAATTAATTCTGGTTACTAAATAATCAAATTTCTTACGAACTATCCAGACGATTGGAAATTATCTAGCGAATTAAATAAGAGCAATTTCATACTTTGTTAAAAAGAAAAACTTATGTTGAATCTGTGTTTAAAATTAATTAAAGTTTGGAAATATTTAAACAAAATGCTGGTAATTTACTTCGAAAACCGATATATTTTTAACTGTGTTCTTTATTTTCATCACGTTTTGAACTGAGGAGGGTTACCAACATGGAAACATTTAAAAAACTTAAGCAATTTTATTTACCTTATGTACCATATTTTTATTGGTCTTTATTCTTCCTAATATTTGTGACAGTTATTACGGTCATGTATCCAATAATATTGCAATTTACCATTGATGATGTCATTTTAAAGGGTAATTATGAGTATATTCCATATTTATCTATTGGATTTGTTCTTATAATGATTGTAAAAGGGGTCACCACTTATTTTCATCAATATTTAGGAGATATGTTTGGGATCCGGTCTGTATACCGTCTTCGAAATGCTTTATACGAAAAGCTTCAATTTCTCCCATTCCGATATTATGATAACGCAAAAACAGGTGATTTGATGTCAAGATTAACAGCAGACGTTGAAGGATTCCGCTTTTTCTTATCATTTGGTTTTGCAGAATTAATAAGATTTATTCTATTGATTACTTTCAGCTTTGGTGTCATGTTTTATTACTC
>JBFILZ010000168.1:0-5700 GCA_041611945.1 Bacillus sp. (in: firmicutes) | reverse complement strand
CATGAAGGGAAATTTGTTACTAATGGAGGAAGAGTTCTAGTAGTTACTTCTTCCGGTTCCACAATAAAAGATGCTCAGGAAAGTGTTTACGGGCAATTACAAAAAATTCAATCTGAACATGTTTATTATCGAAACGATATTGGCGGGAAAGCTATTTCGTCCTTTTCCGTTTAATAAATACAAATAGTATGGCGATAATACTACCTATAAGTGTTGCGAGAACAAATGATACATCAGTCACATATTCCCAAAACATAACCTCAACTCCTTTGTTTACCCCTTGCCCTTTAAGGCAAGGGGTTCTTTCTTATGGGCTCTGTTAATTGAACTGCAGGATGTTCGCTTTCCGTGGGGCGGGCGGTGAGCCCCTCGGCGATAGCGCCTTCAGGTCTCACCTGTCCCGCTACTCCCGCAGGACTTTGAATAGGCTACCATGAATTCTCACCGCACGAAGGAAATGCGGGAGTATTTTCGAGGAGTCGCGCGTTCTTCCACTTCGATCACAGCTAAAGAAATATATTGCTTATTTTCATACCTCATGGTGCAAAATTGTTTTGCATGAAGGTCTCTGTTAAATGAACTGCAGGATGTTCGCTTTCCGCGGAGTGGCTGGTGAGCCAACTCGGCGACGCGCGCGCTTTCGGAGTCGCGCGTCCTTCCACTTCTATCAATAACTTGAAAAATCAACAGGGAGCTTTAACATAGGCATATTATGAAATTGATGTTTAGCTTAGTTAAGTTGGATTTATGGCTTCTTCACTATCATCATCTTTATTTTGTTCCTTATATTCGTTAAACGCGTAAGTCAAAGGACAGAACCTTACAATACCTTCTCCAATTTTCATCGCTGCAAGCATTGCAATAAATAAATAATTGTCGTGATATGGACGTCTTGATAGTCTAGCGGTAGCCCAGGCAAGCATTGTAAAACCACAAATAAGTCGGATTAACGCATTGATCATTCCAATGTTTGGCTTCATAATTCACCTCATAGTAAATTTTCTTTTTTTTACAAATTTGTTTAATGCTTTAACGTGCGAATTATGATAGGATATAAAAAAAGCTTAGAATGGAGGAATGTGGATGTATGACCAATCATATCGCTGGAGAAACACACAATTACGTAAGCATGTAGGCATCATTGATGGGAAATATTCACCGACAATGGTCCTTACAAATGCCACTTTTCTTCACTCGGTTTTAAAGAAATGGTTGAAAGGGAACATATGGATTAACGAAGACCGCATTGTGTATATAGGTGATGAGATGCCAACTGCGGGTTCTGATATAGAGATTTTCGATTGCTCGGACCTAATTCTTGTTCCAGGATATATTGAACCACATGCGCATCCATTTCAATTATATAATCCCCACTCCCTGGCTCAATATGCATCTCAGTTTGGGACAACGACAATGATTAATGATAATCTTGTTATGTTTTTACAGTTACCAAAAAAGAAAGCGTTTTCTTTTATGGACGCTATTCAAAAATTACCACAAACTATATTTTGGTGGTGCAGATTCGATTCTCAATCACAGTTGGAAAATGAAGAAGAATTGTTTTCTTTAGGTAATATAAAAGCTTGGCTCGAGAGGGAAGATGTCATACAAGGGGGAGAACTGACGGGTTGGCCCAAACTGCTACAAGGCGACGATGATATGCTTCATTGGATTCAAGAGGCTAAACATCAAAAAAAGAGAATAGAAGGACATTTTCCTGGCGCATCTGATAAAACTCTAGCAAAAATGAAACTTCTCGGTACTGATTGTGACCATGAATCGCTTTCAGGTAACGATATTTATAATAGATTATTGCATGGGTACACTGTCTCCCTTCGTTACTCTTCGATACGTCCAGATTTACCAGTATTATTAGAAGAATTAAAGAAGTTAGAACTGCAGAGCTATGAATCCTTGCTTTTTACAACTGATGGTTCAACACCGTCCTTTTATGAACAAGGTTTCATTGACACAATGATAAGAATGGCAATTGAGAGTGGAATACCAATGATAGATGCTTATCATATGGGTTCTTATAATGTGGCTAAATACTATAATATGGATGGTGTCCTTGGGCAAATCGGAACAGGCAGAGTAGCGAATATCAACTTTTTGAATTCTAAAGAAGAACCAACGCCTGTCCATGTATTAGCGAAGGGAAAATGGTTAAAGCGCGATGGAATTCCTACAAAAGAAAATACGTCATTTAATTGGGAGGAAAGTGGTTTAGACCCTCTTCGTATTAATTGGGATTTATCATTAGAGGACCTTCAGTTTTCAATGAAACTTGGAATGAAGATGGAAAACTCCGTCATAATGAAGCCTTATTCTGTGACGATAGATAGGTCAGTAGACAAATTATCAGAAGAACATGATGAAAGTTTCCTCCTTCTCATTGATCAGAAAGGAAAGTGGAGACTAAATACGATCATTAAAGGCTTTTCTCAAGGTGTTCATGGGTTAGCGAGTTCTTATTCTAATACGGGTGATTTTATTGTTATTGGAAAAAGGAAGCATGATATGCAGATTGCCTTTCAAAGGATGAAGGAGCTAGGTGGAGGAATTGTACTAGTTGAGGAGGGTGAAGTGATCTTTGAGTTACATTTGCCATTAGGTGGAAGAATGTCAAAACTAGCCTTAGAAGAATTAATTCCTTCGGAAAGACAATTTAGAATATTAATGAAAGATAGGGGATATTCCTATCAAGATCCAGTCTATACATTGTTATTTTTATCCTCAACACATCTTCCATACATACGGATAACTCCTGTTGGAATCTATGATGTTATGAAGAAAACGGTACTCTTTCCTACAATAATGCGTTAAAATATAAAAGTGGTAAAGAAGCAAATTATTTTACCAAAACTTAATCTTAAACTTAAGTGACTTAATTTAGAAAAGGTTGTGTCTTGAATGAAACGAATCTCCTATTTAATCGCACTTTTACTACTAATTCTAGTAGCAGTTGGATGTTCTAAGGATGAGGCTGCTCCAGCAAGCACAGTACCATTAGAAGTTGAAGTAGAAGAGCCTGAGGAAACAGTTAAAATAGTCGAGGAAAAACAAGAATTTATTAATATGTATCCTTTAACAGGGATAAGGACAAATGATGATATAAATCAGCGAACTATTGGGGTGATGATTAATAACGATCCAAAGGCAAGACCTCAATCTGGTTTAAATAAAGCTGATTTAATTTATGAAGTACTTGCAGAAGGAAATATAACGAGGTTTCTTGCTTTTTATCAAAGCGAACAACCAGAAAAGATGGGTCCTGTAAGAAGTGCTAGAGATTATTATATCAATCTAAGTTCTGGTTATGATGCCTTTTATATTGCTCATGGGTATAGCCCAGAGGCCTATCAAATGTTAAAGGCGAACGTTGTCGATAACATCAACGGAATGGCTTATGATGGGACGCTGTTTAAGAGGGCTAAATTTAGAAAGGCGCCTCATAACTCATACATCACATTTGAAAGCGTCATGAAAGGTGCAAGAGACAATAATATTGCAACAACACATGATATAGCCCCACTTACCTTCTTAAGTGAAGAGGAGATTGAAAAAATTGCAGGTGTTACAGTTAATAATATTCGAGTTTCCTACTCTAAAAGCAATTTTTCAATCGTAGAATACAAATACGATAAGAATAATGGAAGATATCTACGCTATAGTGGAGATAAACTCACAGAGGATCTAGATTCAAAAGTGCCGGTTTACCTTGACAATATATTAATTGTAGAAACTAAGCATAAGGTTATTGATGATGTTGGAAGAAAAGACATTGACCTTACTTCTGGTGGAAAAGGCTATTTATTACAAAAGGGTAAGAAGCTTGAAGTGGAATGGAAAAATGTAAATGGAAGAATATTGGCCATTTTAAATGATAAAGAAGTTGGTCTAGTTCCAGGTAAAACTTGGATTAATATAGTTCCTAGTCTAGAAATAGTTTCAAACATCACAAATTAGTTACTAAAAAGGGAGATAAACATATGCAAATAGAAAAACTACGAGGAAAAGAACTCGATCAATTATTTGAGGCCGTTCTATCATTGAATAATTTAGAGGAATGCTATCGTTTTTTTGATGATTTATGTACGGTAAATGAAATTCAATCTCTTGCTCAGCGCTTAGAAGTTGCGAGGATGCTTAGTGCCGGGTTAACGTATCACAAGATTGAAGGAGAAACAGGTGCAAGTACAGCTACAATCTCTCGTGTAAAGCGTTGTTTAAATTATGGCAACGATGCGTATCAAATGGCTCTTGAACGTTTATCTGAAAAGTAAAAAATAAAAGAATCAGCGAATAAATACTCGTTGGTTCTTTTATTTTTGGCTTTGAAAAAAGTCCCTGTTTAATTATATTCTAAACGAAAATGTCCTGAGGGAGCAGCGAGATTTGGATATTGGAGACCCCACAGGCGAGGGGCATGAAAAGATTCATCTCGACTGCTAACAACCTGACACTTAAGCCCACAACAACGTTTAGCAGATTCTTCTTTTAAGGTGTAGTTTACAATCGTAGTAATTTATTTTTTTATGGAAGAAAATGTTAATAAAAGTTCATTATGTATAGGATCATGCAGAAATCTTCAATCAGCTATAGAAATTTTTCTTTTTCTATAACATCTTCACTTTATACGACATTTTGACGACAACTTATAACTATCCTTTTATTCGAAGACATATTCAAAAAAATTCTATTTGGACAAAAGGTGTTTTTAGGTTCAATTTGATATAATGTTATGATGGAAATAAATTTGGAGGACCAATCATGTACGATATAAAAGAGTGGAAGCATATTTTTAAGCTGGATCCAAACAAGGAAATAAGTGATGAAAAATTAGATAAAATCTGTGAGTCGGGAACAGATGCAGTTATAATCGGTGGTAGCGATGGGATTACTGAGGATAATGTTTTAAATATGTTGGTAAGGATAAGACGTTACTCGGTACCTTGTGTACTGGAGGTTTCTACCATTGATTCAATCACACCGGGATATGACTATTATTTTGTGCCAACGGTGTTGAATAGTGAAAAGAGAAAATGGATTTTAGACTTGCAGCATGAGGCACTTATTGAATTTGGAGATATAATAAACTGGGACGAGATATTAGTTGAGGGCTATTGTGTTCTTAATGCGAACTCAAAGGTAGCGGAATTAACAAATGCTAAAACAAATCTTACAGATGAAGAAGTAATAGCTTATGCCCGAATGGCAGACAAGCTATTCAGTTTGCCTATTTTTTACCTAGAATATAGTGGGATATATGGTGATCCAAGCTTAGTTAACAAGGTGAAATCAGTCCTAGATAAAACACGACTTTTTTACGGTGGGGGTATTGAATCAGCTAAACAGGCTAAAGAAATGGCAGGTGCTGCTCACACGGTTGTGGTGGGAAATGTAATCTACGATGATCTTAAAGAAGCACTAGCAACGGTAAAGGCAGTTAAAGAGAATGCCTAGCTTTTCACATATAAAAGTAGTAATATAACATAAAGAACAAATGTTCGTTATTATTAAAAGTAAGGTGGTGGAGATATGCAATTTATTTCGAATAAACTTTTGGCAGGATTAAATCCAGAACAACAAGAAGCAGTTAAACATACAGATGGACCTTTACTACTAATGGCGGGTGCCGGAAGTGGGAAAACTCGAGTATTAACGCATCGAATGGCTTATTTAATGGCTGAAAAGAGT
>JBFILZ010000167.1:0-5706 GCA_041611945.1 Bacillus sp. (in: firmicutes) | reverse complement strand
GCAGGATGCTCGCTTTCCGCGGGACTTTGAATATGCTCCATGAGTTCTCACCGCACGCCCCACGGAAAGCGAGTGTTCTGGAACGAAGATCCCCTTATTTTCAGGGTAGCCTTAAAAATAAGAGATGACTTTCCCAAGAAGAAAAAGTCATACTTTAGATAAGGACTGATTGAGATCGTATATGATCGGGCAGCTGGGAATATATGATAATTTAAGATTAAGTAAATGATCTAATTCCTGACTACACATGATTGTTTCATTGGCTGTAAAACCGAACTCCAATGCAAGTTCTATCATTCTTTTGCGCTTTTCCTCTATTAGTAACTCTAACATTTTGTCATATCTCCTGGAAAATAATAATCACGAATGAGATTCTAGTTGTACTACACCATTCGTACTAGATATTAGTATATCCATAGTTTAATAAAAAAATATAGTTTCGCTAAAAATAGTGGAAATAATACAAAGTAATACAAAAAACGCAAAAAAACAAACGAGTAAAAAGATAGAACTTATTAATAATTGGCTCTTTAAACGTGGTTGTTGCCAATTTTGAAGAATCTTCGCCTTAATGTTAATCAAATTTTTTTTTGTTAAAAAATTAGATTTTAGTTTTAACTAGCCAAATACTTAATAAAGAATCTGCTGTTTTAATTGAATATTCAAATAAGATTAATAGTAATAAATACCCAATTCAACGTAATTTAGCGTACGTTTTATTTATTATTCATTTATTTTTCACGAAAATTATATGAATTGTGACAAAATGCCCATAATTAAAGATATTAAAAATAAGAATAATGACGGATATTAGTTTTACGACAAAAGCATTAATATAAAAGCAAGAGTTCAGTCGGCAAAAAAATACACTGAATCTCGATAAAGGCAAAGTTGGCGAAAGTCAATGACGCAAAACTAAAGGGGCTACGGTGTGAACTAACACACTATGCCAGCCAGTTACCGAAGGATCAGGGTGTTCTATTAAGTTCTAACCCCCCCTTTCGGTAAAGGCGGGGTATTTTTATTTTAAGGAGGTGAAAAGGGAAGTTGAAGTTGGTAAACCTAAGTAATGGGCAGGAACTTGCCTCTAAAGTTGATAGAGCAAACACCTTTTTAAAAAGACTAAGAGGATTGATGTTCAGTAAAGAGTTTAACCTAGGAGCCGGACTTCACATAACCCCCTGCCGCTCGGTTCATACGTACTTCATGAATTACGCAATTGATGTGTTGTTTGTTAATGAACGATTAGAAGTAGTCGGTACAATTGAATCGATGCCACCGAGAAGAGTCAGTAGAATATACCGATCTGCAATGTCCGTAATCGAGTTGCCAGCCGGAACTGTCCAACAATCAAGAACGGAAATTGGACAAACACTTAAACTATTAAATTAAATTAAAGGGAGAGAATATGATGAAAAACAAATTAGTAGCTTTACTTAAAGAAGAGCAAGGACAAGGAATGACTGAGTACGGTTTAGTTTTAGGAATTATTGCGGTTGCGGTTGTAGGAACATTAGGATTTTTGAGAGAAGAAATTATTACAATGTTTGATAATGTAAAGTCAGCAATCACTGGAAGAGATACTGGTGATAGTTCAGGTTTATAAAAAAAGAAATCGTAGGAATTCTATCAAGCGCATCCTATCAGATGAACAAGCACAAGGTACAACTGAATACGGACTCATTCTCGGCTTCCTTGCATTGGTTGTGATGTTGTCGATTTCAGTTCTAAGTGATAACGTTATTTCATTGATAGAAAAAGTAGGAGAAGCTGTTGCAAGTCGAACAGATTAAGAGGTACCTCGAATGAAATTTTGAGGATGATATTATAGTATTTAATACTAAACTAGATAAAAACATACTTACAAGCTTTCTTCCCCTAATAGATAGATTGTAACAGAATAAGCCCCATACGTTCTAGCGACGTGGGGCTATTTTTGTAAAGTGAGTTAAAAAAGGTTGGGATGTTGCATGGTTATTAATATATTGCTACTCATGCTATTGAGTATCTGTGTTATCACTGATATGAAATCCAGAAAAATTTATAACATTGTCTTATTTCCTTCGCTCTTGATCTCGTTATTACTTCATTTGTTTACAAATGGAATATCAGGCATATGGTTTTCTCTTTCAGGCTTATTTGTGGGTTTAGCAATTCTTCTTATTCCATATTTAATGGGAGGAATAGGAGCAGGTGACGTAAAGCTTTTAGCTGTAATTGGTTCATTAAAAGGTAGTGTATTTGTGTTTGAAACAGCTATTTTTATGGCCCTACTGGGTGGTGTTATAGGCTTGGCAATTCTACTTTTTAGAAGAGGCGTTCGATCACGTATGAAAGCAATTTTATTCTCTATGGGGAGTTTTCGTTTGGGACTTAGAATCCCTTTGTTTTTAGATAAAGAGGGATTAAAGACAACCTACCCTTATGGAGTTGCTATTGCAGGTGGTGCTATGATTAGCCTTGTTTATGGCGGTGGAATCCTATGATAAAGAAAGAATCAGGACAATCTTTAGTTGAAATGGCGTTAGTTTTACCGATTTTATTGATTTTGTTGGTCGGAATAATTGATTTTGGTAGAGTCTTATACTCCTATTCACACTTGCACCTAGCTACTCAAGAAGCTGTCCGTTTAGGTGGATTAGGTAATTCCGATAGTGAGATTGTAACTTTCGCTAAGAATTATATTCATATTGGAGATCCTTCAAAATTAAAAGTAGCAATTACGCCAGATGATTCTACTAGATCATCAACGCAGTATGTAACCGTTGAACTAGAATATCCGTTAAAGTTAATTACTCCAATAATATCGAAACTTCTACCCAACCCTATCATACTAAAAACGGATTCCACTATTCGTGTAGAGTGAGGAGATAAAATTGTTTACTAGAATAAAACAATTGGTTAATCGTGAGAATGGAAATGCACTAATTTTAGTATCACTTGCAATGGTAGGCTTACTTGGCATGACAGGGTTAGTTATTGATGGTGGCTCATTATTTATGACAAAAAGTCATTTGCAAAAGTCTGCTAATGCCGCAGCCTTATCAGGAGCTCAAGCATTATTTATAGATGAAGATTCTGTTAAAAAAGTAGTCAATGAAGTTCTCGAGTTCCATAAGGAAGACATGCATTTGAATAACCTAGAAGTCATTGAAGAAAAAAGAGTTAATCTTCAATTAAGAAAAGAGGTTCCGCTAATCTTTTCCTCCATTTTCGCCCAGGATACAGCACCTGTAGAGGTAAATGCCGCAGCAGAGATTGGAGTTATGTCTTCTGCAGTTGGAGCCGTTCCACTAGGAATTGACGAACGATTCCAACTCGAATTTAATAAGCCATACGAGCTAAAGACAGATACAACCGGAGTTAACGCGGGGTGGTTTGGAATTTTAGCTCTCGGAGGACCGGGGGCGGCGACCTATTATGATAATTTTAAAAACGGATATAAACATGAAATTAGTGTCGGGGATGTAATTGACACTCAAACTGGTAATGTAGCAGGTCCCACAAAGTCAGCTGTAAAAGAAAGAATTGATAAATGTCCGTATACTATGCAAAAAGGAATAGAAAAAAAATGTTCAAGGATTGTATTAGTACCGGTATATCAGGCTTACACACAGACTTCTAATCAAGTGAAGCAAGTTAAAGTAAAAGGATTCGCTTATTTTTATTTAACAGAACCCATTTCAGGAAATGATACTTCTATTCACGGTATGTTTATTAAGTTAACTGGACCTGGAATCATAGATGATACTGCTACAAACCGTGGGGCATATAGTATAAGACTAACTGAGTAGGTGAACGAAAAATGAGGTCAAAAATAATTTTAATTTTAGCGCTATTAATGGGTGTAGTTACAACTTTTTTATTCTTTAATTATATGAAGCAATTTGATACAGAAATGGTTATTAGTGAGAGAATGATTGAAGTTGTTGTGGCTAAAGAGAGAATAGAAGCTAATACGAAGTTAAATGCTAGTTTAGTCGAGATAAAGGAGGTACCTGAAAAAGGACTTCATCCTCAAGTGATTAAAGACATTTCACAGCTAGAAGGTTTGTATGTAACTTCACCAATTGAAACAGGAGAACTAATCTTAGAACACCGTGTACAATCAGAATTAGAAGAGCAGTTATTTGTTTCTAGAAAGGTGAATGATGGATATCGTGCTACATCTATAGGACTGAATTTTGTTCAATCTATTTCAAACTTAATAGAACCTGAAGATTATGTAGATGTTTTGTTCAGTGAGGTTATTAACACAAATCCTACTACAGTAAACACATCCATTATTTTACAAAAAGTACGGGTGTTAGCAGTAGGCAGGAAGCTTGTTGCAAAAACTGAAACGACAGAGGAATATGTAGAATACACTTCTGTAACTTTAGAGTTAAAACCAGAGGAAACTGTAAAAGTAATAAATGCTTCTGAGAGAGGGAATATTCAATTAACCCTTCATTCTAGGTTGTTACCTCCGCAGTAATAAGGAATCTACTGCACATGAAAATTTTCAAAAGGATTCAAAGTAGTAAGAACAGAGGTGATAGTATGACAGACCCACAACAAGCACACCAAGATAACCGCATTCAAAAGCGTGGAGAATTCATTGCAATTTGCAGCGCAAAAGGCGGTGTTGGACGCACTCTTTTAACAGTTAATCTTGCCGTCGCATTAGTTAAAAAAAATATAAAAATAGGTATACTTGATGGCGATTTCCAGTTTGGTGATGTAAGTCTAGCGATGGATCTTCAATCTACTTTCACCATAAAGGATGTTATCCAAGAAATCGGAAGGTTGGATGAATATACATTATCTAGCTATTTAAGTGTTCATGAAAGTGGTGTTAAAGTTCTCGCTGCACCTGAAAAGCCAGAATATGCAGATCTAGTAAACGAAGAAGCACTAGATAAGATCATCCCTTACTTGCTAACTGGACATGAGTACGTTATTGCAGATACAGGTGTAGGATTACAAACAAATACTCTTCAGATTCTAGAAAAGGCAGATCAAATATTACTGGTGACAAACTTAGAAATGGCAACTCTAAAAAACACTAAATCTATGATTGAAACTCTTGATATGCTTGGTATGAAGGAGAAAGTAAAATTAATTGTGAATAGAGCTACGATGGATAGTGTCATCCAAGCCGCTGACGTACCAGATATTTTAGGCGTGGAAGAGCCTATTTATATTCCAAATGATTTTCAAATATCTTCACAATCTATGAACATAGGTATTCCATTCGTTATTAACCAAGGCAAGACAGAAATTGCTAAATCCATTTTTAAAATGGCTGAGCAAATTTCAACGCGTCGAGAGATTACTCTAATTAAACCCAAGGGCTCATCGTTGATGTCAAAATTATTCAACAAAAAACGTCTAAAGGAGGGGACAGATTGAGTCTTTTAAAACGAATTCAAGAAAGAAATCAGGAAAGTATGATAGGGTCAGATGAACAAAATATTGGAGTGGAATCTATCGAAAGATTGCCTAAAAAGGATCTCATAACTTCGTTTAGGGAATCAAAACGAACAGAGTCTCCTTCGTTTCAGACCTCCAAACAACAAAAACCACCATCCATAAATAAACATCAAGAGTTAAAAAATCTGCTCCATAAACAAATATTGTCAGAACTTAAGGACGTTAATGTTGATGAACTCATTCCAAAACTTGATGCAATGGCTATTAATATCATGAAAGAGGATGAAACAT
>JBFILZ010000166.1:0-5719 GCA_041611945.1 Bacillus sp. (in: firmicutes) | reverse complement strand
TATCAAACTATTTACCTGCCTCTGCAAACAGAAAATTGTACATATAAACTTTTATCCTTGCAAATACCTTTTGAAAATATTGAAAAAGACATAGAAGGTAATCAGTGTTCTATAGCTACTTGGAATGAATTGGCATTGCTGTGTTCGAAATTTATAAAGAAGACAAATGAAATAGTGCATCTAAGTTATGATAAAAGAAGGTTTGAACAATTATATCGAATAACTTCAAAATTTCACTCCTCTATGAATACGGATGATGTTTTAAAAGAAGTTATTCAAACATTAAGAGAAGTTTACCCTCAATATACATATTTTCTACTTTTATCGCATGATAACAACAATCTAGATGATTTACCAATTATGGAAATTCAGTATGATGATTCAAATACACCAGCCACTCAGGCTTATGTTACAGGTGAAATGCAATTAACAGAATCCTTAGCAGATGGAAGTTCATCTCTGTTTGTCTCATTAAAAGGAAAGCAAGGAATTTATGGAGTCTTGCAAGTCAATGCACTTCATAGCCTTCAGTTTCCAAAGAAAGAGATTCACTTTATCACAATGTTGGCTAATACTGCAGGGACTGCACTTGAAAATGCCAATTTATACCAACAGTCTAAGCGTTTTATTACTGATTTACAGCTTATTAATGAAACGTCTAGGCAGTTAAACTCAAATCTCCGATTGTCAGAGGCAATGAGTTTTATGTCGGGGCAGATTATCGAATCATTTGGTGCTGAAGAGGTAGGATTTATTTTACTAGAAAAAGATACATCCACAAAAGTATTACCAGGTAGCACTGAGTTCTTTTCGTCTAACAATTCTTTAGACTTTATTAAATATGTAATTGAAAAAGTAAAGCTAGAAGAGGATTCTATTTTCATCGGAGATCTTTCGATTGTTTCCTCTATTAAAGAAATTGAATTTCGTTCGTTAATGGCTGTACCTATGGTTGAAAGTGGGAACTTACGCGGGGTTTCAATTGTACTTCATAAGGAAGCCTACCATTTTTCTTTTGAAACATTCAAATTGCTTCAAGCCTTAATACACCATTCAACCTTAGCACTTTCGAATTCTATGCTTCATGAAGAATTAGAAAAGCTAGTCATTACGGACAATCTAACCAAGCTTCATTCTAGGGCTCATTTAAACGAATGCATTAAGAAGTCAATGAATTTAGATGCTTATGGAACTTTCCTACTTATTGATATCGATAACTTTAAACTAGTTAATGACAGATTCGGTCATCAGGTTGGGGATGAAGTTCTCAAACAAGTAGCTTCTGTCATTAAAGACAACATCCGCGATTTTGATACTGGTGCAAGATGGGGTGGTGAGGAGCTTGCTATTTATTTACCACGTGTTGACCTTTCTTCAGGGGTAGCGGTTGCTGAAAGACTAGTTCAAAAGGTTGAGCAAATAACAAATCCCACAATTACAATTTCATGTGGAGTGGGAAACTGGACTACTGGAAAAGCTGATAATCCAATTACATTGTTTAAGCTTGCTGATGAAGCACTTTATCAGGCAAAGACGTCTGGGAAAAACAGAGTATGTATTCAAAGAGTCCCATCATAGTAAGAATTTAGCATCCTAAGGGTGCTTTTTCTATAAAAGATAAAGAAAGCGTTTTCAATAGTAAGAACTACATATTTGGTAAGGGGAGACTTGTATCATGAAAAAAGAGAGAAAATTTCAAACGAAGGCAATACACGGGACATACAAAGCGGAACATTTTCTAGGTAGTTTAACACCACCACTTTTCCAAACTTCAACATATGTATTCGATACTGCTGAGCAAGGTGAGAATCGTTTTAATGGTAGTGAAGAAGGGATGATATACTCTAGATTGGGTAACCCGACTGTTCAATTATTAGAAGAGAGAATTGCCATGTTAGAGGGTGGAGAACAAGGATTAGCGTTCGGATCTGGAATGGCTGCAGTTTCTGCTGTTTTGTTGCATTATGTCAAGGATGGTAGCCATATACTTTGTTCAAAGGGTATTTATGGTTGTACTTTTGGACTATTAAACTGGCTAGAACAAAAGTTCAATGTGACTTTTGATTTATGTGATATGGGTTCTGAAGAAGATATACAAGAAAAGATGAAAGAAAATACTGCGTGTATTTTCTTAGAGACTCCAATCAATCCAACAATGGAAATTATTGATTTAAAGACTGTAGTAAAAGCTGCTAAAAAATTAGATATACCTGTTATAGTTGATAATACATTTTGCTCACCTTATCTACAAAGACCTTTAGAATTAGGTTGCGAAATTGTTTTACATAGTGCTACGAAATATATCGGAGGACATGGTGATGTTGTCGGAGGCTTAATTGTCGGAAAAAAAGAAGTAATTTCTGAAATTGGAATGCATGTTCGAAAGGATATTGGTGGTATTATGTCACCTTTTGATGCTTGGCTTTTAATGAGAGGACTTAAAACTTTACCGGTTAGAATGGAGCAACATTGTAAGAATGCAGAAATGCTGGCCAGTAAGCTAGCTAATCATTCGAAGGTGGAAAAAGTTATCTATCCAAGTCTTTTTACTGGGAAACAGGCTCAGATTGTAAAAGCTCAAATGGAAAAATCAGGAGGTATTATTTCCTTTACAATTTTTGGAGGGAAAGATAAGGCTCAATTCTTGTTAAATCAATTATCTTTAATCAAAGTAGCCGTTAGCCTTGGTGATGCAGAGACATTAATTCAACATCCAGCTACTATGACACATGCAGTAGTTCCTGTTGAAGACCGATTAAAAATGGGTATTACAGATGATTTGATACGCCTATCAGTTGGTTTGGAGGATTGGCAGGACATATGGGATGATTTAGAACAGGCATTGAATCAATTATAATTGTAATTCTAAAAGCATAAAAGCAGGATAAAAAGTGAGGTACCTCACTTTTTATCCTGCTTTAAACTGTAAAGGGCATAAAATTCAAAAAGAATATTTTAGGTAATAATTTATTTGGACAATTGTGGAAATATCTATTAAAGCTTCATTCACTTACTATTATATATTGACTATTTGAGCACTATATTAACATTGTTTGTTGATTGTTGCTGCAGTTTGCTCGCTTCAGATCGCAGGACTAGAACTGTTAAGTTCCAATATTCGAGAATCCCCAACTTCAAAATTCATGATATTAAGTGGTGGGGAGGGTAGTTCACTGGCATTTTAAATATATTGAATAAGAACATTTACAAATTGCTCTAAGTATTTTTGATCAATCTCATCAAAACGATCTTTGATAGGGCTATCAATATCAAGTACGCCGACTAGTTCATCATTTTTAATCATTGGAATGACAATTTCAGATTGGGAAGCTGCATCGCAAGCGATATGACCTGGAAATGTGTGAACATCGGCAATGCGCTGAGTTTCCATAGTCTTTGCAGCGGTTCCACAGACACCTTTTCCAAATTGAATCCTCACACATGCAGGAAGTCCTTGAAATGGGCCGAGAACCAATTCTCCTTCATCTTTCATATAAAATCCAACCCAATTAACATCTGACAAGAATTGATTAAGTAATGCAGAAGCATTCGCTAAGTTTGCCATTACATTTTTTTCATCCTCTAGCAATGCCTTACACTGCTTTAATAAAAGCTCATAGTTTTTTTCTTTTGACTCTCTATACTTTTCGACCTTAAACATGAAAATCCCCCTCTATCTGATGTTAATTATGTAATATCATAGCAAATTAAGTAGGAATAAGCATTAATTTGTCACTCGAAACTTAAAGGAATCTTTTAAGGGAAATCGAATTTTGTAAATAAGACAAGAAAATTTAGGAGTGATAGTATGAATTCTTACCCTTCAAAAGAACGAGTGATTCAGGCTTCTATTTCTCTATTTAATACAAAAGGATATAATGGTACCTCTATTCGAGAAATTGCTACATCAGCTAAGGTTAATGTAGCAATAATATCTTATTATTTCGAAAACAAAAAGGGGTTAATGGAATACTTATTTTCATGTTTTCTAGATCAGTACCTTAATGTTATAGAAGACGTGATCTTTGACGGAAATAAAAAATCTGCTAAAGAAATGTTACATAACATGACAAATGCCTTGTTACAGTTCCACAATGAAAATAAAGATCTTGCTAGGTTTGTCTACCGTGAAATGACCTTAGATAATATGTTGATACGTGAAGTTATGAGTACATATTTAACTAAGGAGAAATATTATCTTAATCAAATATTTGATCGAGGCATGCGTTCAAAAGAATTTAGACGACTCTCCATTCCTTCCGTCATCACGCAGTATAAAGGTATGTTAATCATGCCTTATTTACACCCACAATATTTAACAGAAGTCTTGCATGTTATCCCTTATGAATCTTACTTTTTTAAACAATATGAAAAAGAAATAGCCAATTGGATTGACTATTCAATTTGTATGGTTCATTCTCAATCTCCTCAAGTAACAGCTCAGGTTTAGAGGGTAGGCGAACTTAACGAAGCAATAGGGTCAATGGAACCTAGACCCTGACCTATATCCTTTGCTTGATGCGCATCAGATCCGTAAACAAGTTTAATCTTCAAATCCATTGCTTCTCTTATCACCCATTGTGGAGGATACGATTCTTGACACAATGGCTTGTTAAAGCCGGCAGCGTTATAATCAATTTGATAATCTTTCTTTTTTATTACTTGTAATATGTCCCTGATATCCTGATCAAAGTTTATTTGTACAGGATATTTTTTTTTGAATTTATGGACAAGAGTAATATGCCCGATCCGCTTTGGTTTGTATTTCCCAAGGTCTGACTCAATCGATCTTTTTACTGTTTGATAATAAGATTTATAAATTTCTTCGGTACCACCGAAAATATCAATCATGTCATGAAAAACATCAGGACTATAATCTAAGCAGTAGAACTGGGAATTTCTTTTTAGAAAGTGAACGGATAGGATACTATCGTCAATAAAGCTACCATTTTGGTTTAGAAAAGACGTGATTTCATCCTCGAAACCCTCAATATAATCAATTTCTAATCCTCTATTAATTTTTATTTTGGAGTGAAACTTTTCCTGTAGCTTAGTAATTGTTTCAAAATACTGATGTAGTTCATTTAAATGCATTGCACTGTCCTTTGTTGGGGTAGAATCAACAAAAGTTATAGGTAAGGGTGCATGTTCTGTAAAGGTGATTTCTTTAAAACCTAGAGCTATTGCTCTCATAATATATTGTTCAAAAGAATCTGTTGTACCATGAGGACAATAGGGTGAATGGATATGGCCGTCAGCAATCAAATGAATACCTCACAATCTATCTGTAAATAAATTTAAAAAAATAGTCAAAAAATGTCGTTTACATGGTATCATAAAAGCATTGAAAATACATGTTTAACATACTTGAATAATATAAATGTTCTATCTTTGTTTAGCTAATCAGAATTTTAAGTGTTAATTCTGAATGCAATTGAGAAAAATGAAGCATATCGCTATATTTTTCTAATTAAATGGCTCTGTTAAAGCTCAATGTTGATTTTTAAACGGAGTTGATTGAAGTGGAAGGATGCGCGACTCCTCGAAAATGCTCCCGCATTTCCTTCGTGCGGTGAGAACTCATGGAGGCATATTCAAAGTCCTGCGGGAGCAGCGGGACAGGTGAGACAACGAAGGCGCAAGTGCCGAGTTGGCTCACCGCCCGCCCCGCGGAAAGCGAGCATCCTGCAGCTGAAATCAACAACAAAGTTCAACACAG
>JBFILZ010000165.1:0-5738 GCA_041611945.1 Bacillus sp. (in: firmicutes) | reverse complement strand
GTCGTGCAGAGATAATGGCTGGTCGTGGTTCATTTATCGAATCTTTTCCTTTATTTGGGTATGATTTACATGATTACGAAGAGTTATTTGAAGAAAAATTAGATCTCTTATTAAAAATTCGGGAGTCCGAAAAAGTGACCTGGCAAGGAAAACATCGAGCGTCCATTAATCAATTAGGAGTCTATCCAAGACCCGTTCAAAATCCATTACCGGTATGGATTGGGAGCGGTGGAAATAAGGATTCAGTCGTTCGAGCTGGATTATTAGGACTACCATTAGTTTTGGCAATAATAGGAGGGAGTCCCCTTCAATTTGCGCCACTTGTACAGCTATATAAAAAAGCAGCCGCTCACGCGGGTCACGATTTATCAAAATTACCTGTTGCTTCACATTCTCATGGTTTTATTGCTGAAAATACACAGTTGGCAGCCGATCAATTCTTTCCTTCTACTCAACAAGTTATGAATAAATTAGGAAGAGAGCGTGGCTGGGGGCAATATACCCGTGCAAGTTTTGATGCTGCTATGAGTTCTAATGGAGCGCTATACGTAGGTGATCCTCAAACTGTAGCTAATAAAATAATTGCTCTTCGAAAAAACGTCGGAATAAAACGATTCTTTTTGCATGTTCCAGTAGGGACGATGCCACATGAAGAAGTAATGAAAGCCATTGAATTACTAGGATTAGAAGTTGCGCCAAGAGTTCGAGAAGAAATATCTAGGTGGGAATCTGAAGACGAACCCAAATAAGACTATTACTTTTGTTCACACAAAAAAGACAAGTGCCTTTGTACTAAGGGGTTCGGTTGTTGCGGAGAAAACATTAAATAGCAGCCTAATTGGGACACAAAGAATTGGTGTCCTGTTTTTTTTGTTTATCAATGTTTTACCATATATAACAAACTAATTTGCACAAAAATAGACATACCAATTGGTTACACATAAATTTATGCGGTGTTTTTGAAACCTGTTAAAGATTAGATATAACAGATAAACAGTTTTCATTGAAAGACATAATTTATTTGAGATGACATCACCAAATAGGGAGGTGTTTTTTTGAATGGAAATACAAATATTCAGAAAATTATACAAATATTGTACTTTTAATATTATAATTCTATAAATACTTTGAAAAGGGGTTAACTCATATGAATGACTGTTTTATTTGTAATAAACACGCTGGGAATATTGATACGTCTGGAGTTATGATTTATGAAGATGAATATGTGTATGTCGGACACATTGATAGAAATGGTAAACCTAACTATTTAGGTCATATTATGATTGACCTAAAAAGACACGCACCGACACTTGCTGAAATGACAGTAGAAGAAGCAAAAGCATTGGGTGTCATTATGGCTAGAGTTAGTAAAGCACTAAAATATTCCGAAAACGCTGAACATATCTACTCGCTTGTTTCGGGGAATTCTGTTCCGCATCTTCATATGCACCTAGTTGCTCGTTACCCTAATACGCCAAAAGAACATTGGGGACCGATGGAAGTTTATGATTGGGAAGGTGCTCCTATGAGTGGCAACAATGAAGTTGTTGAACTTTGCAATCGTCTTAAAACATATCTAGAGAATAACCAATATGAATAATAATAATATCAAAGATTTTAGTTGGGTTGGTAGTCAAGAAAACTTCGTGGATAGAGAAAACATCCAGTATTTAAACCATATAATTGTAGGACGATATGGCGGAAATTCAAATGCAGGGCAATATAAGAATGAAGATGGGTGCTTAGTATGGTTTAACGAAAATGAAGATTGGGAGTTCGTTATTGTATTAGATGCACATAACACAGCAGAGAGTGCCGAAAAAGTATTAGGATTGTTCGAAAATGAAAAGGCTGAGATAAAGCATTTATTGTCTATGGTGACATCTCAAAAAACTTTTAAGACATTAGAAGAAAAAATACTAAGTATGTTTCAATCTAGAGATTTCTTATCTACCTGTCGTACTGTACAAGGAGAAACTGCTTGTTTAATTGTTGTTAGAAGAGATAAATATATTTGGTGGTTTTCTGTTGGTGACTGCGTTCTTTATTTATTCCACCCAGAATTATCTGCATTAGGTCAATACCAAATAAATCAAAGACAATTCTATGAATGGGTAGGACAAGTCAATACTTTTGAACAAAAAGTACCCTGTTACAGTGTGGGAATAAAAGAGTTAAGGCAAGGAGAAAATCGCCTGTTTTTGACCACAGATGGTCTAATTGAATGTCCAAATGAACCATATTCAAACCCCAAAAACATTTATAATTCCTTCGTCAATTCTAACGAAGAAGCAAGCATTAAAACGCTGTTTCAAAACATCCAAGAAAACAATGTCCGAGATAGCACTACTATAATTTCTTGGAAAGTAAATATTCTAAAGGAAGTTACTTTACCGAGCAATAAATAAGCAAACTACTGGTTAGTATGCTAAATATAAAGCTAAATACATTATAAAAGAGGTGCGAATTTCACCTCTTTTTCTCATGCCATTTTTAGTTTTCTCCCCGTGAACCGAACCCGTTAGACTTGTACTTGTCTTTTTTGTGTTTGACAGTTTTTTCTTCTTGTCGATGTTAATTCTAGATTTTAGGTGAAATTGGCCGTCCCAAGTGTGGTTAAGAGGTAGATTATTTCACAAAATTTTGAACCATCCCCCTCCCTTGCGGATAGTGATCTTCTGTAGGGGAAAATCACCGTCTCAATATACGAAGCTTATTGATTAAATGTTAATAATTATCGACCTTAAAACATAATTCCTCATAAACTATCAAATTAATTATGTGAAATCATAATTTGTCTTGCGTTTCTTATTCTACATTTTAATTGTTACCGTCACCTCTTTTCATTTTACAAAACTGTATATTTCTAACTTTATTGGTAACTTTATAAAAGAAATAACATGGTATGGAAGGGTGAAGGTATCGTGACAGAAAAAAATCGTTGGTTAATAGCCCTTAGTGCAATCGCCATTCATTTATCTATTGGTTCTGTATATGCATACAGTGTATATAAACAGCCCCTTTCAAATGAGTATGGTTGGGATGGAACTGATGTTGCTTTTTCATTTACAATTGCAATTTTCTTTTTAGGCTTATCTACTGCTATTTTTGGGAGGTTTGTAGAAAAGAGAGGCCCACGTGTTTCTGCCTTTGTTTCTGCGATTCTATTTAGCGGAGGGATGTTTGGTTCTGGCTTAGCTCTTCAATTTGGTTCATTATATGGCTTTTATATTGCGTATGGAGCAATTGGAGGTATTGGCCTTGGAATAGGTTATATTTCGCCAGTTTCAACACTGGTAAAATGGTTTCCAGACCGGCGAGGACTTGCAACGGGTATGGCTGTTTTTGGATTTGGAGCTGGTTCACTAATAGCTGGTCCTTTGGCTGTTAAGTTAATGGCTAATGTGGGGATTCCAACTACGTTTTACATTTTAGGAATCGTATATTTGATATTAATGTCGCTCGGAGCAAGTTATATTGTAAAACCACCTGAAGGATGGATGCCTGCCAAGATGAAGGGCGAAACCGCAACGAGTCAGTCCAAGATTAAGCAGGACCTTTCTCAAATGACGGCAAATGAAGCTGTAAAAACAGGTCGGTTTTGGATGTTATGGTGGATGATGTTAATTAATATATCAGCTGGAATCATGTTGATCTCAGTTGCATCACCAATGGCGCAAGAAAAGGTTGGGATGACAGCGATAGCTGCTGCAGCCATGGTTGGTCTAATGGGACTATTCAATGGAGCGGGAAGGATTGGATGGGCAAGTTTTTCAGATTATATCGGCAGACAAAACGTCTATATAGTATTCTTCGCTGCCCAGCTCGCTTTCTTTTTTGTTCTTCCTTATGTTTCGAATCCACTTTTATTCCAGATAATTATATTTATCATACTGTCTATGTATGGAGGCGGATTTGCTTCGCTACCAGCGTTTATTGGAGATTTGTTTGGGACAAAGCAATTAGGTGCTATTCACGGGTATTTACTTACAGCTTGGTCAACTGCAGGGATTTTAGGACCTTTAGTAGTTGCTTATATACGTGAAGAAACACAAAGTTATAACATAACGTTTTATATTTTTGGTTTTTTACTTGGAACTGCACTCCTCGTCTCTTTAATGATGCGTGCTAGCATTCAGAAGCAGCGCAAGCTTGAAATATCATAAAATAAGAATCTTTTGGAGGTGGTATTAGATGAGTGGCCAATCTTTATCCATTGAAATAAATGGATTGACGTATCAAGCTACATCTGATCAGTCTGTTTACGAGGTTGCAAAAAAATATAGTGATTCCTATATTCCAGGAATTTGTTCATACCAGCCTAGAGTTGGTGTTGGTGTTATCCGAACGTGTGATACTTGTATAGTTGAAATTAATGGAGAACTTCAAAGAGCCTGTTCGACAAAAGCTGAAGAGGGGATGACGGTTAATACATTATCCGAAAAGACGAAGGCTGCTCAACTTGAAGCCATGTCTCGGATCCTCAAAAATCATGAACTTTACTGCACGGTTTGTGATAATAACAATGGGAATTGTGAAGTACATAATACGGCGGAGCATTTGGGAATTGAACACCAAAAATACAAATTTGAACCAAAGCCTTACCCTCCAGATAATTCACATCCAATGTATCGCTATGAACCTGATCAATGTATCCTGTGTGGCTTATGTGTGGAGGCTTGTCAAGATGTTCAAGTCAGTGAAGTGTTAAGCATTGACTGGGAACGTGAACAACCTAGAGTCATTTGGGACAAAGATGTTCCCATCAATGAGTCATCATGTGTATCCTGTGGTCACTGTGTAACAGTTTGTCCTTGTAATGCACTAATGGAAAAATCAATGCTCGGTAAAGCGGGATATTTGACTTCAATGCCTAAGGATGTCCTAGAGCCGATGATTGATTTAACAAAAGAAGTAGAGCCAGGATTTAAAGAGATCTTTGCCATTTCAAACATAGAAGCAACTATGAGAGAAGCGAGGATTAAGAAAACAAAAACAGTTTGCACATATTGTGGGGTAGGTTGTAGTTTTGAAGTTTGGACGAAAGATAGAGAAATTCTAAAAGTTCAACCTTTAGAAGAAGCACCAGTAAATGGAATATCGACTTGTGTAAAAGGTAAGTGGGGGTGGGATTTTGTTAATAGTGAAGAAAGATTAACGAAACCCTTAGTTCGTCAAGGTGATATGTTTGTGGAAACGACTTGGGAAGAGGCTATAAGAGTGGTTGCTTCAAAATTGAAAGCAATAAAGGAAGAACACGGTCCCGATTCGATAGGATTTATATCGTCATCAAAATGTTCAAATGAAGAAAACTATTTATTTCAAAAACTAGCTCGCTCTGTATTTAAGACAAATAACGTCGACAACTGTTCAAGATATTGTCAATCACCAGCAACAGCTGGACTCCTGAGAACGGTTGGATATGGCGGAGATTCTGGAACGATTAAAGACATCTCACTAACTGATTTAGTTTTTGTAGTAGGTGCAAATCCGGCCGAATCTCACCCTGTACTTGCAACAAGAATAAAGCGGGCTCATAAACTTCATGGACAAAAGCTAGTCGTCGCCGATCTGCGTGGTCATGAGTTAGCTCAAATGGCAGACATTCTAATACACCCAAAACCAGGTACAGACTTAATTTGGTTAAATGCCATTACAAAATATATTATTGATGAAGGATTGCAAGATAAGGTGTTTTTACAAGAAAGAGTAAAGGGTTATGAAGAGTATGTATCATC
>JBFILZ010000164.1:0-5740 GCA_041611945.1 Bacillus sp. (in: firmicutes) | reverse complement strand
TTTGGCACAAATCCTTGCTCTTGGCCTGTAATTGCGAACAATAAAAATGGATGAATATTAAATTCATCCGCTACCTTTATCATCGATGAAAAATAGGGGTCAGTACTTAACATGGAATTACGGTTATCTAGCCAAGCTTTTAGCTCAACTTTGTTTATTGATTCATATTGTAAATGAAAAGGTAACGCGTTTGGAAGCCTATCGTTTGTCTGTATCACGATTTCCCTTATGAGGACAAATTCTGGATTTTCGTCTTTCTGTTGAAACGGAAATTCTATTCCTCTTAATATGATAGGTAAAAATAGAAGGTAAATCATAGCAGCAAAAGCATAGAGATTTTTCACTGAAAACCTTCTGTATAGAATGTCTTCTGATTGCAGTACAAAGTAGTTTTTACCCTTAGAAGTACGATCGTTTTCGAGAGCTTTCCATTCTTTTTCAAAATTTTCACGGATCTCAAGGATTGTTTCCACATACTCTTGAATAACATCAATCTCTTCATCTACCTTGTCAATAATCCAAATAGGAAGCTCTTCTATTACCTCCTTGCTGCTTGCTACCTGAAGACTGGACTCAACTATATCTCTTGCAGTTATCGAGAGTGAACCTGCGAATGAATGTAGTTTTAGTAGCTCAGCTCGAATCATCCTTTTTGTATCCATACAATAATGAGGGAGAGAACGTTCAATGAGAACAAATACCTCTTTCTTCAACAATTCAGTTTTCTCACTAGAAGTATAAGTCGGATGCAAATTAGCTATGGACCTTTTGACATCTATTATCTGGTTCTTATTAATCACTTCTTGCTTTGTTAACTGCTCTAGAATGGGAGACATTGCCTCACTCCTTATTCATGCATTCAAAAATCACGTAACATTTCTCGTGTTTCTATACCTATACCCAAACAAATGTTTACTAATCGATGTATCCCCTATCAAACTATGTCACAACGCGCCAAAGTTCTAATGAAGATATGCTTTATTAGAAGACTCTGTTAAACTTTGTTGTTGATTTCAGATGCAGGTGTCTCGCACCTTCCACTTCAATCAACTTCGTTTTAAAAAATCAACATTGACCTTTAACAGAGACCTTCATGGAAAACAATTTTGCACCATGAGGTATGAAAATAAGCAATATATTTCTTTAGCAGTGATCGAAGTGGAAGAACGCGAGACTCCTCGAAAATACTCCCGCATTTCCTTCGTGCGGTGAGAACTCATGGAAGCCTATTCAAAGTCCTTTGGGACTAGCGGGACAGGTGAGACCTGAAGGCGCTATCGCCGAGGGGCTCACCGCCCGCCCCACGGAAAGCGAGTGTTCTGGAACGAAGATCCCCTTATTTTCAGGGTAGACAAATATTGGTTCTTAGAACTTTTACTAAGCACCATATTAAAAAAGGATATTGATAGGATATGTCGAATTAACAATCGGTGGAGTCTAAAGTTTATTAGGAAAACTATGGTTTGTATGTTAAAATACAGTAATGTGAGTACGCTAGAAATTGGTGGTGAGAACGTTGTCATTAACTTTTTATTGGTATCCGAAATGCAGTACGTGTCGAAAGGCAAAAAACTGGCTTGAGCAGAAAAACTTACCATTTAAAGAAGTGCATATAGTTGAAAATGCACCTTCCCGGGAAGTACTTGAAGAACTTTACAAAACGAGTGGATTAGAACTTAAAAAGTTCTTTAATACAAGTGGTTTGAAGTATCGTGAACTAGGATTAAAAGATAAGGTTTCTACTGCTACTGAAGAAGAATTATTGACGATTTTAGCTTCAGACGGAATGCTTGTAAAAAGACCAATCTTAACTGATGGTCAAAAAGTAACTGTTGGTTTTAATGAAAAGCACTTTGAAGAGACGTGGAATTAGAGAGGAATCATTTTATTATTGTGTGTTGTATCTAGCTCCAACACGAAACCAGTCCGATGGTCTAGGTTCTAAATGGAGCTTGTTATATTAATATTTTACATACTTTCTTGGAGGGATTGCAATGAGTACACCTAAGGAATTACGTTATTCAGAAGAACATGAGTGGGTTAAGGTTGAGGGAAATCGAGTAACAATAGGCATTACTGACTTTGCTCAATCAGAATTAGGCGATATTGTGTTTGTTGAACTTCCAGAGGTTGGCGATGAAATTTCAGCAAAGGAACCGTTTGGAAGTGTTGAATCTGTTAAAACAGTTTCTGAGCTATATGCACCAGTCAGCGGTAAAGTAGTTGAGGTTAATGGGAATCTTGATGACAGTCCGGAATTTGTGAATGAGTCACCTTATGAAAATGCATGGATGGTTGTTATTGAGTTATCTAACCCTAGTGAAGTAGAAGAACTGATGACATCTGAGCAATATGAACAAATGATTAATCAAGACTAATTTAATTGCATGAAATGGACACTCTAGAGTTATAAGGATGACTAAGGAGTGTTTTTTATGCTTGAACGAAGAAAACTTGAAATTACAGATAGAGTGGTTGCAAAGTTAGGACAAAATCAGTTGAATCTTTATGTTGAAGAGGAATCAATCGGTAGAATGCTATTTACAGACCAAGGAAATCGTTATGAGTTACAGGCAGGATACGAGCATGGTGGAGAAAATAAAATTTATCAGTTTGTAGATGTAACTACAGGTGAAGATCAAAAATATACCGATTGTGATGATGAAAATGGTTGGTGCTAAGACAGTGGAACATCCGCTGTCTTTTCGTCTATATTATCGTATTTTGAAGTCTTAACCAGTTTTGACTAGCCGGAATCAATATTTGAAAAGTGATTAACTCACTTATTAACTAAACATATACTAATACAAAGAAAAATGGATTAAAGAACATATAGTTCAACAATGCATTCTTTGTTTAAGATTTTAAAAAACCTCTTCGTAGTAGGTGATGCTATGATCGAAAATAATAATATTATTAATAAGGTTATTATTGTAGAAGGAAAGTCGGATAAGAAAAAAGTCGAAAAAATCATTAAAGAATCTATAGAGATTATATGTACGAATGGAACGATAGGGACGAGCAAACTGGATGAACTAATAGATTATTTGTTTGATAAAGAGGTTTATATACTAGTTGATTCTGATGATTCAGGTGATAAACTAAGAAAGCAGTTTAGAAGAGAAATTCCAGAAGCGGAACATCTATTTATTGATAAAGTGTATAGAGAGGTTGCTAATGCACCTGAACAGCATATTGCAACAGTACTACTAGGTTCAAATATTGATGTTCATGCTGTTTTTTTATAGGGGTGAAAAGTGTAGATGGAGGAATGGGTAAAAATAGATAATGGGGAAATAGAAAAACACGAAAAGTTTGTTCTTTTTTTGTATACACCAATCTGTGGAACGTGCAAAGTTGGAGAAAGAATGCTATCAATCGTGGAAGAATTATTACCAAACATGCAAATGAAAAAAGTGGATTTGAATTATATTCCAGAAATTGCAGAACGATGGGAAATACAAAGTGTACCCTGCCTTTTACTTTTCAATAAAGGTGAAATGAGTGAAAAAATTTATGCGTTTCAATCTGTTGAATATCTTTATAATGAATTGAAAAAATGATTGAGAGTTAGTAGGTGGTTAGGTTTATATCTGTTGTAAGAGTTGAATTTAAGAAAAGAGAAAAACTCACAAATATATTCATAACCCCATTGATCAAAGTCGCATTAACTTTTTACTTGGGCATCCGCCATTCTTGGTGGATGTCTTTCTTTATCCATAAGATTTAGTGAGGTAGTACGAATATTGTCGGATAAACAGAACTTCTACAAACGACATATTTCTCAGGAAATAAAGAAAAAATGTTTACCTGAAAAGATACTGTCGAACGATTAATAGAGGTGGATAGATAAGTGTTGTGGAACTCATAGAATAAGAAATTAGAACTGGAGTGTGAAGGGCATGATGCAATTACTCGAACGATTTTCAGAGGTTGTAATGAATGAACCGAACTTAAGACCCGTTCTTCCACAGAAAGAATTTATTATTTGCTTTCAATATGATGATCATTTTATTTATCTTGAACTTTCACCTTCTAATTGTAGAGTGTTTAAATATTGCCAAAATCGTATTGACCTCTGGATTAAGGGAAAGACGGAAGAGATTGAGATGATTATTTCCGGAAGGGAAAGACTAAGGAAATTAGAATCTAGAAGTGATATGAAGGTTATTGGGAATTTCAAGGATATATTAGCAGTAGAGACTTTGTTTTCACTTTGCGAGAAAAAACTATCAGCATAATTTAACAGTATCTGCATACAATTTCATATTAAGTCTTAAATATAAAATAAAATAAAAATTTAAAATAGTTTGACATTCAAAAAACGGCTATGATATATTGAATTTATAAATATCAGATTAGCAAGTTAATACGTTAATTAAATAAAGTTTTCTTATCCAGAGTGGTGGAGGGTCTGGCCCTATGATACCCGGCAACCGATTTTCAAGTTTTCTTGAGAGCACGGTGCCAATTCCTGCAGAGCAAATTCGCTCTGACAGATAAGAAGAGATGAATTTATTTGTTCACCCTCTTCTACATGAAGAGGGTTTTTATTTTGCTCTGTTAAAGGAGGTAGTTGAATTTCGTAAAAGAATTTTTAACCACCCCAGCTAGATAGCATGTAAATATTGTTCTTTACAGAGCTATCGTTTAAAAAACATATTCATCCTATTTTATAGAGAGGAGAGGTGCTATGGTAAAAATGGAGGAAGGGACTGTTACAGGATGCTGTGAAGTTGAAATTGGAGATTTCACAACTGAACTTGGTGTTACAATTCCTGATGTTCGGATTGCCATTGAAAGAGCGGGTCCAAAAACTTCACCAGTTATACTTGTATGTCATGCTTTGACGGGAAACCAATTCACGGTTGGAACAGATGATGAACCTGGTTGGTGGTCTGGATTAATTGGGCAAGGTAAGTATATAGATACTAATGAATGGCAAATTATCACAATGAATGTATTAGGCGGTTGCAATGGTACAACCGGTCCGTTAAGTCTTAATGAAAATTCAGAACCTTATCGATCAGCATTTCCGTTTGTAACTGTGAGAGATATCGTGAACGCTCAATATCAAGTCTTAAGAAAATTGGGTATAACGAAACTTCATGCAATTATTGGTGGTTCACTTGGTGGAATGCAAGTACTCGAATGGGGAATCCTTTATCCACAGTTCGCGAAAATATTATTTCCATTAGCTACCTCTCCCTACTTAAGTGATTATGGAATTGCCTATAACTCTATTGCTCGCTATGCGATAACAAATGATCCTAAATGGAAAAATGGTCAGTATGAAAATAACCCTGAGGCAGGTCTTAGCACGGCTAGAATGATTGGTATGATCTCTTATCGTTCAGCAGATTTATTTAATAATCGATTCTCAAGAAAAGAAAAGGAGGGGTGGGGAGAAAACCATAAGGAAAGTTCTTATCAAATAGATTCATATTTAAAGTATCAAGGAGATAAATTTTTGCAAAGGTTTGATGCTAATAGTTATCTATACTTATTAAAAGCAATGGATCGACATGATATTGGTTATAGTCGTGGAGGATGGCGTAGAGCAGTTCAGACTATAAGGTCAAAGGTAATTGCGATTAGCTTTCAAGGAGATTGCATATATCCTCAAAATATATTGTCTGAGCTTGTGGGTATTTGTAAGAAACAAAGTTTAATGTCTAAGCATTTTGTTGTAGAAACAGATTTTGGCCATGATGGTTTTTTAGTTGAATTTGAAAAGTGG
>JBFILZ010000163.1:0-5973 GCA_041611945.1 Bacillus sp. (in: firmicutes) | reverse complement strand
TAAAATAAAAGAAAATCTCCCATACGTAGAAGATGCAATTTACGGTGAAGGAACAATTGAAAAATTGTTTAAAGGGATAGAGATTTCTAGAAATATTGGAATTGGAATTATAGTAGGACTGTTATTTACAGCAATGTTTTTAATTTCAAATACGATTAAGATAACCATTATTGCAAGACGAAAAGAAATTGAAATTATGAAACTCGTTGGTGCGACAAACGGTTTCATCCGCTGGCCTTTTTTCGTTGAGGGTCTTCTCCTTGGAGTAATCGGGTCTATCGTTCCAATCGCAATCACTGTTACTAGTTACAATTATATTTATGAGTTAGCAAGTCCGAAGCTCTTGGAATCATTCTTTAGCATTTTACCTGTTACTCCATTTATCTTCCAAATAAGTGGAATACTTCTAGCCATTGGTGCATTTATCGGAGTATGGGGTAGCTTACTATCTGTTCGTAAGTTCTTAAGAGTGTAATAAGAGATTCAAAAAGTGAGACGTAACCTTTTAAAAGGGTTGCGTCTTTTTTTATGGATCTTTCTATGCGATTGTTTTCTGAAAAATGATGCGAATATCCTCAAGAGAATCAACACCCCCGTTTTATAGAACCTACTAAACCTATCATAATCTCAATTCTAAAAATCCCACTCATTATCTACTATTTATTATATCGAAATATCTTTTCGGCTTTCGAAATATTCGTATGAATAAAATTTCGATTTGTGAAATATGTTTTAAGTTAGTGTTCTCAAGGGTTTCTGTCGTATATGTCATTTATTGTTAGTTGTCAATAAAATTATTTTCTACTTAATAAAAAATTAACTTGTATTTATTTATAAAAGAAATTATTATTCTCTTAAAGTTCAAACTATTTTAAAAATTCAAACAAAAAAACGGGGGTATTTAAATGGTCATAAAGAAAGCGTTATCGGTTGCAGCAACAGCGACACTTGCAATTGGGTTGCTTGCAGGTTGTGGTGCACAGACGTCTGGTGATAGTGGAAAGGTAATAAAGATTGCAACTCAAAGTCCGCTATCGGGTGGAAGTGCAACATTAGGCGAAGCAATTAAGCTCGGCGCTGAATTGAAATTGAATGAGAGTAAGGCGCATTTTAAGGAGCTTGGCTTTGAGCTTCAGCTAGTACCCTATGATGATCAAGGAGATCCGAAAAAAGGGGTAGCAAACGCCCAATTGATTGGTTCTGATAACGGAATTCTTGCGGTAGTTGGCCATTTAAATTCAGGAGTAGCCATTCCTTCTTCCGAAACATATGAAAAATACAGTATTCCAATGGTATCCCCTGCAAACACGGCTACAGACGTAACAGACCGTGGCTTGAAGTCGGTAAACCGAATTGTGGCTCGTGATGACTTCCAAGGTCCAGCTGGAGCAGAATTTGCTGTAAATACACTAGGTGCGAAGAAAATTTTTATCGTTCAAGATAAAACTGCCTATGGTACTGGTTTAGCAGAGGCATTCAAAGGTGCTGCTGAAAAATTAGGTGCAGAAATTGTAGGATTCGAAGGAATTACGATTGGGGAAAAGGACTTTAATGGAGTACTAACACAAGTCGTTGCAAAGAAACCAGATCTTGTCTATTTTGGAGGACTATACTCTGAAGGTGGTTTATTAATTAAGCAAGGACGTGAAAAAGGTCTCACTGTTCCATTCATGGGTGGAGATGGGATGGACTCGTCGACATTAGTTGAAATAGCTGGTGGTCATGTGAAGAACACTTTCATCACTTCAGTTGCAGGTGACACAATGGCTAGTGAAGAAGGAAAGAAATTTGCTTCTGATTATAAAGAAAAGTTTGGAAAAACGATCGAGTCTTACTCTGCTTATGGGTATGATTCAATGGGTGTAGTCTTAAAGGGAATTGAAGATTCCATTAAAGGAAATGATGGTAAACTTCCAACACGTGAACAAGTACGTGATGCAGTTCGCGCAATTACCGATTTTAGTGGAACAGTAACGAAGGTTGGCTTTGATGCGATTGGTGATAACAATTTCGCCAAAATTTTCATTTATGAATTTAATGAAGTAGCTTACCCTCCAAAGCAAAATTCAGTTGTTGAAAAGAAATAACGTATAAAGAGTGAAGGGTATGCCATATTGGCCGTACCCTTTTTTTCCCTAGGTTCTGTTAAAACTCAATGTTGATTTATTTTTTCAAACGAAGTTGATTGAAGTGGAAGGTGCGAGCATCCTGCAGCTGAAATCAACAACAAAGTTTAACAGAGC
This sequence comes from Bacillus sp. (in: firmicutes), assembly GCA_041611945.1. Taxonomy (GTDB): domain Bacteria; phylum Bacillota; class Bacilli; order Bacillales; family SA4; genus Bacillus_BS. The sequence goes on along the minus strand of JBFILZ010000163.1, from coordinate 3,730 downwards.
TTTTTCCTAAAAAAGTATAAGACAAGTAGGAAGGTGTATGCCATGCTAGCAGAGATACTGCACACATTACCACAAGTATTAATAGATGGACTGACGCTCGGAGCGGTGTATGCCATTGTTGCATTAGGATATACAATGGTTTATGGAATTCTAGAATTGATCAATTTTGCCCACGGTGAAATCTTTATGACAGGTGCCTTTATTGGTGTTGCACTTCTCTTGACGATTTCAGGGTTGGGCTGGTTTGCAGTAATGCCAGCACTTCTAGCATTAATTATGGTTCTGATTGTTTCGTCAGTTTTAACAGGATTTCTCGGTATGGGTATTGAACGAGTAGCCTATCGACCACTTCGTAACGCTCCAAAGCTTATTACACTTATTACCGCCATAGGAATTTCTTTTCTATTACAAGATTTAATCCGTTTTATTACAGAATTAAAGCGTGGGAATTATATTTTAACAGGGCCGGATTTATTTACTGATCGAATTACAATTCAAGCATCTTCCCTCTTTTCAGGCTTTAATGACGCTTCATTTAAACAATCCTTCCTGATTGTTATTGTAATTGCAGTAATTATGATGGTTGCTTTAGATATTTTTGTAAATCGAACAAAATGGGGGACAGCGATGCGTGCTGTAGCTCAAGATCGAGAAACAGCAGCACTCATGGGAGTGAATGTGAATAAAGTAATTGGCTTGACCTTCTTTGTTGGTTCTGCCCTAGGTGGAGCAACAGGTGTTTTATTTGCAATCCAATACGGTACAATTGATCCCTATATTGGGTTCATCTTAGGATTAAAAGCCTTTACAGCTGCTGTACTAGGTGGAATTGGGAATATTCGTGGCGCGATGTTTGGTGGTATGTTACTAGGTTTACTAGAAATGTTTGCCGCAGCGAACCTTACATTGCTCACGAATGGAGTTTTTGGTGCTGAGTACAAAGATGTGTTTGCTTTTGCTATTTTGATCCTAGTGCTTGTTTTTAAACCTGAAGGTATCTTTGGAAAAGTTGTAACAGAGAAGGTGTAGGTGATGGATATGAAGAAACGAATCGAACAATTACGTGGAAATAAGCTGGCACAAGGCGGATTGCTGGCCAGTTATATAGTAGTGACTAGCTTAAGTTTATTTTTAGCTCAGAAATCAGTTGTTGCCTTTTTGCTCTTATTATCTTCCTTATTGCTTTTGCATTTTACAACTTTAGGACAAAAGACGAAATGGGTTATAGCCGGTCTAGTTCTCCTTGTATTTTTACCAGTTTCCGCAAGTCAGGGAATTGCCTATGAATCATATATGGAAGTAGCTACACTTGTTGGAATATATGTTGCTATGGCTTTAGGCTTAAATATTGTTGTTGGACTAGCTGGGCTGCTTGATTTAGGCTTTGTTGCCTTCTTTGCTCTAGGTGCATACACATACGGTATTTTTGTTACCTCTCAGGCTGCGAATTTCATGCCATTTGGAACATTTCCTCTTGGTGGAGAAAGTTTTTGGATATTCATTATTATTGGAGGATTAGTAGCGGCTCTATTCGGTATTATTTTAGGGATACCCGTTCTTCGAGTAAAAGGTGATTATCTAGCCATTGTTACACTTGGATTTGGAGAGATTATACGAATCGTCTTTAACAACTTGGACAGACCGGTTAATATCACAAATGGTGCAATGGGTATTTCATCTGTTACCCCGCCAACTTTATTCGGTATTACCTTTGCTTATCCTAGTCAGTTTTATTATGTTGTATTGTTCATTTTATTGTTTATTTTTATAGCGGTGAGACGCTTTGAGTATTCAAAAATAGGACGTGCATGGAAAGCCGTTCGAGAAAATGAAATTGCGGCCCAATCAATGGGAATCCATATTGTACGGACAAAACTAACTGCATTTGCCATTGGAGCTTCATTTTCAGGAATGATGGGGGTTGTCTTTGCTGCAAAACAAACCTTTGTTGATCCAACTAGTTTTACACTACTAGAGTCGATTACTATTCTAGTTATGGTCATTTTAGGTGGAATGGGATCAGTACCTGGTGTCATTTTAGGAGCAGCACTAATGACAATTCTGAATTTACAAGTATTGGCAGAACTAACAAATTGGTTGAATCAACTTACTCTAAACGGGATTATCTCGATCCCAAATGCTTTGTCACCATCAAAAATGCAACGGTTTATTTTTGGAGCGATTCTTATTACCTTTGCACTGTATCGCCCACAAGGATTGATTCCTGCGAAAAATCCCGTATTTGATGCAGCTTCCTTAATGAAAGAACCAATAGATTCATCTAAAAAGAGAAAAAAGGCAGTCATCCAAAAGGAGGGGGCCGAAAATGTCCATATTGACAGTTAAAAGTATTACGAAACGATTTGGAGGCCTTGTTGCCAATGAAGACATTAGCTTTGAGGTGAGAAAGGGTTCTATAACGGCAGTTATTGGTCCAAATGGTGCTGGAAAGACCACTCTATTTAATATGGTAACGGGTGTTTACAAGCCAACATCTGGTGATATTTTATTAGAGTCTGAATCTATCACGGGTCGAAAGCCTCACCTTATTTCAAGAAAAGGGGTAGCCAGAACATTTCAGAACATAAGATTATTTGGCAGTATCACCGTATTGGAAAATGTTTTAGTTGGAATGCATAATCATCTTAGAGGTAGTCTGCTAGGAACAATGCTACACTTCCCATCCTTCTTAAAGGAAGAAGAGGCGGCAAAGCGTGAAGCATATCGGATACTGCAATATGTTGGGCTAGCGGATTTGTTAAATGAGGCTGCACAAAATTTATCATATGGTGCACAGCGGAGATTAGAGATTGCTAGAGCACTTGCCACAAAACCAAAGGTGCTTCTATTAGATGAGCCGGCTGCTGGTATGAACCCGAAGGAAACTAGAGAGCTTACACAGCTGATTCATACAATTCGAGAGGAATTGGATGTGACGATTATATTAATTGAGCATGATATGAAGTTAGTTATGGAAATCTCGGAACATATTGTCGTGCTTGACCACGGTGTGAAAATAGCTGAGGGAAATGCAGATGAAATAAGAAATAACGAGGATGTTATCAAAGCATATTTAGGAAGTAGCGGTAATTCAACTGCTTCATAGGAGGATGTAAACATGCATTTATTGGAACTTAAAGATATCCATTCCTATTACGGTGGAATTCATGCATTAAAAGGCATCGACCTCTTTGTAGATGAAGGAGAGATTGTTACATTAATCGGATCTAATGGTGCTGGTAAATCGACCACACTTAAAACGATTTGTGGACAAGTGAAGCCTAAGCAAGGTAGTGTAATGTATCAAGGGAAGAATATATCAGAAGTGCCGCCTCATGAAACGGTTATATCAGGAATTGCACATGTACCTGAAGGCAGGCGGATATTCCCGCGTTTAAGCGTAAAAGAAAACTTAGAAATGGGTGCTTTTACTGTAAAGGATAAAAAGGTCATTTCTGAACGCATGGAAAGAGTTTTTCACTATTTCCCGAAAATAAAGGAACGTATTGATCAAAAAGGTGGAACCATGAGTGGAGGAGAGCAGCAAATGCTCGCAATCGGACGTGCTCTTATGGGAGGTCCGAAGGTGTTAATGTTAGATGAGCCCTCAATGGGATTAGCACCAATTATCGTTGAACAAATATTTGATATAATAAAAGAGCTAAATCAAGCAGGAATGACGATTCTACTTGTTGAACAAAATGCCTATCAGGCCCTGCAGATTGCCCAC
>JBFILZ010000162.1:0-6020 GCA_041611945.1 Bacillus sp. (in: firmicutes) | reverse complement strand
CGCACTCTTTATAATTCTTATGGCCTTCTTTTCTTAATAGAGCGCTTAATTCTCCTTTTGTTATAATAACTCCTGCTTCTTCTAATATTTCAATCATATCCTCACTAGTTAAAGTAAGGGCTATCTTTAATTTCTTCATCATTGTCAGGTTCATTATCACATTCTTTTGTTTTAGTGAGTATCTTAAGCACATTTTATTTTGACAAGTTAACTCCACCAAGGTTAAATATTTCGATCATATCCTTATTTTTTATATCAAGAGCATATCTTAATCTAATTAATATTTCTTTATTATCCATCTATACCCCTACAACATTCTCACAAATTAATCATAATCAGAAATAAATAACTAAAATTATTCAAGATCTTCTATTTTTTTCTAGCAATGAACAACATTCTACATGCGACGTACGGGGAAACATACCCACTGGTTGCAGGTACTTTATTTCATACTTCTTTCCCTCGGAACCGCCACTGTGACAAAAATTTAAGACCAATGCGCTGTAATCATCTTTCTTCTCGTATAAAACTCCACCCCATCTGAACCATTAGCATGAAGGTCACCATAAAAGGAGTTTTTCCAGCCTGAAAAAGGAAAAAATGCCATTGGGGCAGGTACACCAATATTAACCCCTAACATTCCAACTTGAATCTTTTCTCTAAAGTAGCGAACATTGCTTCCATCTTGAGTAAATAAACAAGCACCATTTCCAAACTCTGACTGATTCGTCACTTCTACCGCTTCCTTTAAATCTTTCACTCGAACAATAGATAACACTGGTGCAAAAATTTCTTCCTTCCAAATTTTCATGTTTGGCGTAACATTATCAAAAATGGTTGGGCCGATAAAGTAACCTTTCTCTGTCGAACATTCATCCTTCCGACCATCACGAAGAAGTGTAGCACCTTCTTCTTCACCAATTTCAATATATTTTGAAGTACGTTCACGATGCTCCCTGCGAATAACTGGTCCTAAAAATACATCCTCATCCAATCCATTTCCCATTTTCATCTCGTTTGCATGTTCAAGTATTTTTTGAATCAATTCATCTGCTACACTATCAACAGCTACTACCACTGAACACGCCATACATCTTTCTCCAGCTGATCCGTACGCTGCATTTACTATTTGTCTAACGGCTTCATCTAATTTGGCATCAGGCATGACAATACTATGGTTTTTAGCTCCGGCTAATGCTTGTACACGCTTTCCATAAGAAGCAGCCGTTTTGTATATATATTCTGCAACTGGTTGTGAACCAACAAATGATATAGCCGGTGTGTCAGGATGTTCTAATAAACCATTAACAACATCATGTGCACCATGAACAATATTAAATACACCGTCTGGTAAGCCAGCCTCTTTAAAAAGTTCTGCTAATTTATTTGCTAAAAGAGGTGTACGTTCTGAAGGTTTTAGGACAAAGGTATTTCCACAAGCAATCGCAAGCGGAAACATCCAGCATGGGACCATCATTGGAAAATTGAACGGTGTAATCCCAGCCACAACACCTAGAGGATAGCGAAACATACCTGACTCCATATTTGTTGCGATATCAGGAAGCTGCTTTCCCATCATTAATGTAGGTGATCCTGCAGCAAACTCCACACATTCTATCCCTCTTTGTACCTCGCCATACGCCTCTTTGTAATTTTTACCATTCTCTTTCGTAATGATCGTTGCAAGTTCATTCCAGTTTTCAACCAATAGCTGCTGGTACTTAAACAAGATCCGTGCCCTTTTTGGTACAGGTGTTTGACTCCACGTTTCAAAAGCACTTTTTGCTACTTGGATGGCAAGATCTACCTCTTCCTTCGTAGACAATGGGACATTTGCAAGCAATTCTTCTGTAGCTGGGTTTGGAACGGGTAAAGTTTTACTAGAAAGTGAATCTACCCACTTTCCACCGATAAAATTTTTCACTGTTTCAATTTGTGTATTTACCGTCATGTTCATTCTCCTTTCACTAGAAGCACTAATTGTTTATATCAATTTTCCATTTTTACATTTCTGTATGTAATGGTGGATTTCTTGTTCAGTAGGCATGGCATCTGAGCAACTATGACTAGAAATTACGATAGCCGCGGCGGCGCTTCCGAATTCCATCGCTTGGTCAATCGGCCATCCCTTCATTAAGCCAAAAATAAATCCTGCTGCATACGAATCTCCTGCTCCAAAGGTTTTAATAATGTTAGCAGGGAAAGTGCTACCTTCGAACCTTTCCCCATCGCTTGTATAGGCAATTGAACCATCTTTCCCATGTTTAATTACAACTATTTTAGCGTGAAAATCAAACCATTTTTGAGCTGTTATCTTATCATTACTTCGTCCTTCTTTTTGAAAACGCTCCATCATATTAAACTCTTCGCGAGTACCAATAATCACATCACATTTTTCTGCAGCGAGATTATAGTATATGGCCGTTTCTTCGATGGACTCCCAAGTATAGGGACGATAGTCGATATCAAAAAACACGACAACATCATGCTTTCTTGCAAACTCTAACGTTAAAAAGACGGCTTCGCGAGATGGACTTTTTGATAGCGCTGTACCAGATATTAAGATCGCTTTCGCTTGTTTAATATACTCTTCTGATACATCTCCTGGTTCAAGCTTTAAATCTGCTACATTATCTCTATACATCAAAATGCTACAATCGGTAGGACTTTTAATTTCCGTAAAAGCTAAGCCTGTTACACTACCACTTAAGTCTGTAAGGATATTGGAAGTATCAATATGATTATCCTTTAAATACTTGACAATAAACCTTCCCATTTGGTCGTCAGCGACACGTCCAATAAATCCTGTGTTTGTTCCTAATCTCGACATCCCGATTGTTATATTAGCGGGAGAACCTCCAACGTATTTAGTAAAACTTCTAGTGTCTTCCATTGGCCTATGAATTTCATTAGCATTTAAATCGACACATAGTCTTCCTACCCCTATAAAATCTAGCGTTCTATTCGAATTAAATCGTAACGTCAAAGCGATCACCCCTACTTTTTGAGTTGTTTCTCTATTAACCACTCATGGTTCGGATCATTATGAAACTTCCAAGTTCGAACTGGCCCTGCCATAACATTTAAATAATAGCTTTCATAACCTGGCGGAGCTGAAACTGGATGATATCCTTTTGGTACTAAAACAGCATCTCCATTATGAATAGTCAACGTTTCATTTAGCTCTAAGTCATCTGTATACACACGTTGAATCGCAAATCCATTTTCAGGATTGAGTCTATGATAATACGTTTCTTCTAAGTAAGATTCCTCTGGTAAGTTATTTTCATCATGCTTATGTGGTGGATAGCTTGACCAGTGTCCATCTGGCGTAAATACTTCTACGACTAGCAAGCTATCTGCTTCTTTTTCTTCTGGTAAGATATTATGAATCAGGCGTTCCATAGTTCCTCTGCCTCTAACTTCAACCCCTATATCTTTTGGGGAAATTAAACGCGCTTTATACGTGTCTTTCCCAGGAGCCTTACATACTGCGAGTTCCACATTCGTTACAGCGGTAATTTCAAATGAGTCATTAGAGGGGATATATACTGAATAAGCAGGGGTTTTTTCAAAAATGTTCATTCTCTCTCCTACGTTATCCCATGATTCATGATTTGTTTGAACATCAGCTCTGCCTGTAAGAAATACAATACATACCTCTTCATGATTCGTTGCTTGTTTCAAAATCCTTCCTTTTTGAAGAGTGTACTTTTCAAAGCCAACATACTTCCAATTGGCGGATTGGGGCGAAATAGATAAGACTTTCCCTTCCTCACTTGGCTTTATACTACGAACAATCAGTTCCGACATAGCGATACATCTCCTCTACTTTTTTCATTAAGACAAGGATTCTTTTTTTAGTTCCTTCCAACGGCTTTCAATATACTTTATGGCGATTTCCCCGTACTGATAGGGATTTTTCACATCCGGATCTTGTTCTGCCTCTACAATAATCCACCCTTGATAATTTTCATGTAAAAACAATCGTAAAATGGGTGTAAAGTCTATGACACCATCACCAGGAACGGTAAATACGTTTTCAATAATAGATGATTTGAATTCGATATTTTCTTCTCGAATCCGTGCGAGTATATCTTGCCGAATATCCTTTAAATGAACATGTTTTACTCGACGATAATGCTTCACTAATAGTGATAAAGGATCCGCGCCCCCATAATAGGCATGACCACTATCAAACAATAAATTCACTAATTCTGGGTTTGTTGTCTCCATCAACCTTGTAATATCTTCTTCTTTCTCAACATTTGTTCCCATATGGTGATGGTAAACTAATTCCAATCCGTGTTCCTTACATATCGCCCCAGCTTTTTCTAATCCGGTCACCATTGCATTCCATTCTTCATCTGTAAGTGGGATGACATTTTTTTCAGACTTACCTCGTCTCGGATCTCCAATCGTTGATCCTCCAAGCTCACAAGTGACGACCGTTTTACATCCCATCGCTTTCAAAAAGAGAACGTGATTTTCATAATCTACAAGTTCTTTTTCATGCTTTGTCCTATCTGAAAATAATACACCTTTCCATTGTGTTGCAAGTACCAACCCCTTTTCAGCTAACATCTTCTGTAAAATCCTTGTTTCTTTAGGAAATTTCCGACTCATTTCTGTTCCTTCATATCCTAATGTAGCCATTTCTGTCAAAATAGTATCACCCGAATAATGATCTCCCAGTTTTAATACATCCTCGTTAGACCAATTTATCGCTGATATTCCTAGTTTAAAAGGAAATTTTTGATTCATTAACAGGCTCCTCTCTCCATGTAAAAAGATGGCAAAACCTCGTAATCTACTGTTTTTTCACTAATGTAATATTCTTTTGCATTTCATTGTATGCGAGCTGTACTTTTTGGCTGTTGGATACTTCTGGAACTCCTACACGCCACCATGATTCATAGCCATCCGTATTTGTTCCTGGTACAACCTTTATATGAATAAGTGTTGAAATTATTTCCAGCCTCGATTTCTCTAGTGCTTTATGTAGTTCTTCAATCGTTTGTGCTGAATATGTTTTAACACCAAGAGCCTTCCCATATGCAGCATAATCAATCGGGACATATCCACCAGTTAAGCTATTCGTTTCACTCGAACGGTAACGAAACTCATTCCCAAACCCATCACTTCCATGTGCCCTTTGTAAATTATGAATACATTGGAACCCATGGTTATCAAATAATAATATATTTATTTTTTGACCTTCTTGTAGGCTCGTTACTAGCTCTGAATGTAACATAAGAAAACTGCCATCCCCACACATCGCAAATACTTCTTTTGTTGGCTCAGCCAGCTTCACACCAAACGCGCCGGACACTTCATATCCCATACAAGAAGTACCGTATTCTAAGTGGTAATCCTTACGACTCTTACTTCTCCAAACTCGATGCAAATCACCTGGCAAACTTCCAGCGGCACCGACAATGACATCATTTTCAGTTAAATATTTATTCAGCTCTCCAATTACTCTAGTTTGTGATAATCCTTCATCATGATCGCATTCAAATAATCGATCTACTTCATTGTCCCATTCGGATTTTAATGAAGAAATACTTTCCCTGCTATAATTAGTTTTAAAACCCGCTTGTTTTAATGCTCCCATTATCGTTAGTAACGACTCCTTTGCGTCACCGACAACAGACAGGCCATTCATTTTCATCGCATCAGATGAGCTAACATTTAGGCTTAAAAACTCTACATTTTCCTGTTGAAAAGCTTGCTTAGACGCTGTTGTAAAGTCTGATAATCTTGTTCCAATTGCAATTACTAAGTCCGCTTCTTTTGTTAATTTGTTTGCGGCAAGAGAACCAGTTACACCAATTGCTCCTAAGTTTAGGGGATGATTCCAGGCTAAAGTACTTTTGCCGGCTTGCGTCTCTGTAACCGGAATGTTAAATGCTTCTGCAAACTCTTTTAGAGTATCCGTAGCGAAGGAATAATGGACTCCGCCTCCCGCAATAATAACTGGCTTTTTTTTAGCAAGGATTAAATCTATAACTCTCTTT
>JBFILZ010000161.1:0-6117 GCA_041611945.1 Bacillus sp. (in: firmicutes) | reverse complement strand
CGGTATCTCCACGATCGAACTCATGATTTCCAAATGTCATCGCATCGTAACCCATGTAGTTCATTAAATCTAAATCTGCTTGTCCATTAAACTCGTTAAAATAAAGTGTGCCGGAGAACACATCTCCTGCATCTAATAACAGACTATTCGTTTTTTCGCCACGAATTGTCTTAACTAGACTTGCACGTTTTGCGACATCTTTTAAATTAGCGTGCGTGTCATTCGTATGCATAATTGTTAAATCAAAATCACCTTCTGCTGCTTTAATTACTGGTGCTTGTATTGAGACAAGCCCAAAAGTCATTGCTGCAGCAATTGCTGAATTAATCCACTTTCTGTTCATTAGACACCATCCTATTTTATATTTGGAATGAAAAAATTCATCCTACACTTATCTTATATGAAACTTTTCATAAGAGTTGTGATAATTATGTAAATAAGATGAAACCGTTTTCATTCCTCCAATATTTTACCATTGATAAATAATTCACACAATTAATTTATTCTTCTACTTTTGTAGAAAATAAATAATTTCATTTGTTAAAAGTTACTAATATGAATTTAAAACAGCTTAGTTTAAATCTCTAACAATCAAAATCGAAGCATATGGGTCCTCAGAATAACTATCGGGTATTACAGCACTCCAACTCATCCAAGGATTATACCAGTAAGCTGCAATTTTATAGTTAACATTGTCATCAGCCCAGTCAAAGTCATAACTATTGGCTATGCCATATTCATATTCTAATTCTTCTAATATTGCAAAGAAAAAGCCCTCTTTATCTTCTATATTTAAATATTCAAAACCGATATATTTTAAATAAATAGAATGAAGCTGATTATTCCGAAATGTATAACCTATATCTGCTTGTAATCCTCTATCAGTTACTCCGAAGTAAAATAAAGTATCACTTGTATAGCTTGTTGGAGAAAACCCTTCGGATTTAACTACTTCTTCAGGACTCATACCAAAAGCTACATTTCTATAAATTTTTTCATATACAGGTGTTGGAATCTCTGTCGGCTTTACTTTTAATTGACTATGAGATAAATTCAGAAATGATTTCCATGGATCGAGTTCATTTATAGAAACAGAGAAATTTAAATCTGCTGCTTCTTCTTTATACCCACTTGATGTAACACCAATTAAATTCCCTTTCATGTCAAAGAGACCGCCACCGGAACTTCCGTTCGTGATTTGAGCAGTTTGTTGTATTTTTTTTACGTTATTTTCTATTCTTAATGCACTTACAATTCCTTCAGAAACTGTATTTTGCAAGCCTTTAGGATTCCCTATTGCAACAACTTTTTCTCCTTTATTTAAATCTTCATGTCTTCTAAAACTCACTTTGGATGCTGCTACATTTTGCTTCAGCTTAATTAATGCCAAATCTTTCAATTCATCTGAAACGACTACCCCTTCGATCTCGTACTTCTTATCATCATTCGAATAAACAGAACCGTATTTGAAATCTTCTATAACATGATGATTTGTTAATACTAATCCATTTCCCAAAAGTATACCGCTACCTTGGGAAGAGTCATTAATATACAACAACAGTATGCGTGAATCATGCATTTCAACAATTTCTTGAGTCGATAGAGTTTTATCATTTACTGGTTTAAATAAATCATTTAATGCTCTTGCAAGGAAGGCTGAGAAATGTGCTCTAGTAAGTGAAGATGCAGGTTTAAATGTCCCATCCTCATATCCAGTAGTAATATTATTATCAGCTAAAATTGAAATGTAAGTTTTATTAGGATTATTAGTATAGACATCCTTAAAAGAAATAGTCGTATCTCCATGTAAACTCAAACCTATTACTATTGCGCGTGCCATCATTTCTCTCGTGGCAGGTGATCCAGGTTTAAAATAAGTGCCTTTAGGAAAGATTCCCGCTTCAACTACTGCCGCAATCTCTCTATATGCAGTATTAGTTGTTGAGACGTCTCTATAGCCTGGATCTGTCACATTATTCAGGTCTAGCTTTAAAGTTCTACTCATCATTACAGCAATTTGTTTTTTTGTAACAAATTCTGTTGGACGAAAAGTTCCGTCTGAGTAACCATTAATAATCTTTTCGTTCACTAGAAAAGTTATTTCATTTGAATAGGTTTTCACATCTGAAAATTTATTGGCTGCTAATGATTGCAATGGTAATGTAAAAAGTATTAATAAAAACAAAACTACTATTTTCTTCAACACAAACATCCCCTTATTATACGAATTCAATTCTTATTACTTATAATATATCAATATATTGGAAATGTATGCATAATTTATCTTATTATATAATCCTTTTTCATGAAATATTTCATTCATGTTTAAAGACCCAATATTTATTTATACCTAATACGGAAATTTTATTAAATACCACGCTTCGATTGGATATAACATATTGATATCTTAAAAAATATTTCTCTTCAATAACCTAAATACATATACGCTATTCCTTTATTGATCCATAAAGAATAATTGAAAAGCTCACATTTATTAGCCATCAAAAAATCCAGCAATATTATTTGCTGGATTCATTCAAAATAGATAAGGTATTTAAGTATTTCACTTCAAACTCACATGCTTTAATAGGTCTACTAAAATAATAGCCCTGAGCAATTGTACAACCTAAACTGCTAAGTAATTTAATCTGCTCTTCCGTTTCTGTTCCCTCTGCCACGATATTTAAATTAAAGGTCTGTCCGATTGTAATGATCGTTTTTAATAACGCAATATCTTTTTCATTACCATGCAAGTCTTTCATGAAAGATTGATCAATTTTTAAAGTATCAATTGGCAACGTCTTTAATAGATTTAATGATGAATAGCCTGTTCCAAAATCATCAATTGAAATGCAAACACCAATTTCTTTCATATCACGTAAAATAGGAATGACTAATTCTGCATTTTCCATCACACTTTCTGTTACTTCAATTTCTAATTGAGCTGGATTTATCTCATAACATTGAAGTGAATCATGAAGATAATCAACGAAAGTTGTATCCCTAAGTTGTCGTTGGGAAACATTGATAGATGTGTTGATATTCGAATACCCTGCCAAACTCCACTTTCTCATCTGCTCTAATACATCATTCAATACCCATTTTGTTATATCCAAAATGATGGCTGTATCCTCAGCAATTGGAATAAATTCAAAAGGGGATATTAACCCTAGAGTCGGGTGATCCCAGCGAATCAAAGCTTCCATTCCCCATAATTCGTTCGTCAGTAAATTGATTTTAGATTGATAAACCATAAAGAATTCGTTATTTTTAATTGCTTTTCTAAGCTCTGAATCAATAAATGATCTTCTTTCGAGTTGAGATTTTAATTGTTCTGTAAAGATTTTATACGTATTTTTCCCATCTAATTTTGCGTAATACATGGCTGTATCAGCCAAACCAATGAGCTCAAAAACATCATTGGTGTGATCAGGTGTGGCACTTATCCCAACACTAGCAGTTAAAAAGATTTCATTTCCTTCTATATTATAAGGTTCCCTTAAATATTCCACGATCTCATTTGCTATAGGCTTCACCTGATCTATATCAGAGTCACATACCATTGCTAAAAATTCATCGCCACCTAAATGGTAGGTGGAAATATTTTTCTTATTGAAGAAACGAAGACGACTTGCTACATCTCTTAATAAGTAGTCACCTACCTCATGTCCTAATGTGTCATTTACGATTTTAAATCGATCTAAATCGATAAATAGGATGCAAGTTGCACCCTCTTCGTTTTTACGTTTCTCTAAATCCACCATCAGTTTTCTTCTATTAGACAAGCCTGTTACTTCATTCAGCTCAACTTTTTGTTGCAAACGTTTTTCTTCTGCTTTTTGCTTTGTAATATCGTGCATAACAACGATAGTTTTTTGTTGATCTTTCATTAATGAGAGTGATGCTTTTTGATAAAACGTGGAACCGTTTTTTCTTAACCCAATGCATTCTCCACGAGCATAGCCATTTTCATATAAAGGTTTGACTATTTCATCTTTTATTCTTGGAAGAGATTCTTGTGGATATAATTCTTGCCAATGAATTTCGAATAATTCTTCCTTTGTGTAGCCATGAAGTCTAGCAAATGACTTATTCACAAACTCAAATATACCCGCTGAATTTGTAATTCCAATGGCATCAATAGCAGAATCAAGCGCATGTGAATAATCCATAAGTACATTCCTAGTCGAATTTAACTCTATTTTAGAATGAAGATACTTGTCTACTTGTAAACCGATTAACCAGCCGAGCCAAATGTTGATTGGAAAAACGATTGTCCTAGCCCATGAAAATTCGTTTTGAACCAGACCAATTGCATTTCCAATCAACACTACTGCAGCGATACCAATTTGCCATCTCCTCTTCATCCAAACACCACACTCTCAAATTCTATTTGTTGAATTTTCTCACAGTTCATACATACTATCATGTTAGCAAATGGAAAATGCATGGTCTATGTACCCAATGAATTATTTTTCGTTAAAATAGTATAAAATACCCCATTTTTCTAGGTAGAAAATCATTTATTGAATATGAAAAGACTGACCTTCTATTATTTGTGTTATATAGTCAATTATTTATTTTTTCGAATTCTTTCAATTTATTTTAATACACAATCTTTTTTCAAATTAAGTAGGAGGAAGTGATTAACTCCCGACCTCTCACACCACCGTACCTACTTTCGGTATACGGCGGTTCAATTAAGATGTTTGACGCAATGTTTCGTAACGAGATTCTAGACTCTTTTGCTCTTGGGAACTCCAATAGGAGTTTCCAAGGGATTTGTGTAGTATTGGACTTTTGGAAATTCTCCAGTAACTTTTATGAGTGTTGCCCCATTCATAAGCCTTTCCTCTTGGAACGCCAAATCCAGTGTATTTCTCACTTTGGTTTTTGGTAACTTCCAATCTTTCCATACACACATTTGGAGTCTTCTGCTAATCCACAAACCGTAGTGCCTAAATTGCTTTGTGTATCTGCCAGAGCGTAGTAATCGTACCAGCCTACGAGATATTGATTTAGTTTCTTTATCCGATACTTTATTGGATAAGCTTTCTTCCTTGAAGTAGTATCTCGGATTTTTTTCTTCATTCGTTTCACACTTGCATTAGCAATCCGAACCTTAGATTCTTTATGAGCGGTGAAACTGAATCCAAAAAACTTTCGCTCCAAGGGCGGGCTACAGCGGAATTACTAAGATTAACTTTAGCTTAAGCTTTCCTTCAATTGGTGAAGTATCAGAGTCCATTAAACACGTTACGCCTCTTTTTGTTAACAACATTCCTTCTTATGCGAGTTCTGCCCACCATCTCGAAAGTCCCTCCACCTATATGCTTCATTTACTCCATGCGACCTTTGGCAGCAAGGACTTCATATTTTTTGGCAGACTCATCCAATCACATATAGCCTTATATTAAGTTCGTATTCCTCAGACTGGAGGTTTGTCGCTCGCTCGCTTCCTTCAGATTCCACGTCACCATAGACACACTTGCGTTAAGCAAACTATTACTTCTGCCTTCACAGTTTGGGACTTCCCCCCTATAGATTACGCAAATGCCGGGCACACTAAAAAAGAGTAATTGCACGAGCAGTTACTCCGAAAATTCTTTAGTCACAATTAACTCGGTGACGATTTAATTGTCTTCTTTCCTTACGACCATCATTTTCAAATTTAGCTGCTAACAGTCCCATTACAACCCCAAGTGCTGCACCACCTAACACTTCAACCGGCTGGTGACCTAATAGCTCTTTTAATTCCTTTTCGCGTTGAACATATTCAAAACTAGGGAATTCTCCTGAGAATTTTGAAATGTTGTCCTCTAGATCGTTCACCAGTTGAGCAATTTCTCCAGTATGTCTACGTATTCCTTGTGCATCATACATCACAATAATGCCGAATACTGTTGCAAGCGCAGTTTCTGTATGGCGAGTTCCTTTATTGGCAGCTACATAGGAAGCTAACGCTGATACGCCTGCAGAATGGGAACTGGGCATGCCACCTGTAGTGAATGCTTGACGCCAATCCCATACACCTGCCACTTTTTTATGAGTGACTATTTTAAGTCCCTGTGCCAAAGCAATTGCTGATAAAGCAGTAATCATGCCTCGATTCATACT
>JBFILZ010000160.1:0-6155 GCA_041611945.1 Bacillus sp. (in: firmicutes) | reverse complement strand
GAATTCTCACCGCACGAAGGAAATGCGGGAGTATTTTCGAGGAGTCTCGCGTTCTTCCACTTCGATCACTGCTAAAGAAATATATTGCTTATTTTCATACCTCATGGTGCAAAATTGTTTTGCATGAAGGTCTCTGTTAAAGCACCCTTTTGATTTTCTAGACGAAGTTTTTTTAAGTGGGAAGGTGTGTGACTCCTCGAAAAGCACTCGCATATCCTTCGTGAGGTGAGAATTCATGTAAGCATATTCAAACAAATAAGGGTAAAAAAACATTTTTTATTACACTTAGGAGGTGCAATAATGAACGAACACGAACCAAAAAATTCAAAAGATAGTACTGAACATCCTTTTGATCGATTAATGTTTGGAACTAGACAAGTTCCTTTAAAATCAGAGGGTAAACCAATTCAATCAACTCCATCGTCATCAACAGACGAACAGTTTGATTTAATTACAATGATTAAAAGTGTCGATGAGTTAATGGGATCGGTTAACAAACTCAAACCCATAGCGAAACAATTAGGGCCTCTTTTCGAAATTTTTAAAACAAAAAAATAGACGCTATAAATGCGTCTATTTGATTTCAGAAACCTCTTTTTTTCCAAGTTCGTAAGCGTCTGACATAACTTTGGTTAAAAGTTCCATTACTGGTTGAAGTTTTGACACGTCAAGCTCAACACCTGAATCTTCCAAAATTAATTTTGCTTCCGGTAGATATTTCATAGCTATTTGCATAAATTGTAACTGTTTATTTGTATCCATTTTCCTGGTTCTCCTTTTAATTTGTTTGGTTAGGTAGGTTACCTGTTTTAATATAGGCCTCAACAGCACTGCCTATACTTTGTTGAAATTCTGGACTTACATCTGGACTGAATTTTCCAATTGAAATAACTTTATCATTGAAATCAAAATATAGATCTCCTGATTGAAGTTTACCTTCATTGAATCTTTTGGCAATTATCTCGTAAAGCTTGTCTACATGCTGGATAGTACTTGTCAGTATTGTTGTTTCACCTAAATCAGATTGATCAGAGACATATCCAATTGCATATAAGCCTTTCTCTTTAAGTCTCTCAATAACAGGTACATTAAAACCATCTCCAGCCGGATAAACAACATCAACTCCATTACTTAGCATGACTTCAAGATCTGCTAATGCAATTTCGACATCGTCCCAATTCTCTGTATAACTAATCATTACATCCGCTTTCGAATTTTGATAAAGTGCTCCTTCAAAGAATCCATTTACTTCTGGCTGCCATTCATAAGCAGCAAGTATTCCTACTTTATTTGTTTTCGTCATTTCTCCCGCAACCATACCTCCAAAAAAGCCCATTGGTGCAGAGTTGAAGTTTAAGCTTGTAACATTATCCCCCATTACATCTCCATTAAAGCAAACAAAATGTATATCGGGGTACTTTTCAGATATTTTGTTAAACCATGGCGCATATTCGCTACCATGACCAAAAATTAAGTTAACTCCATTGTCTGAAAATTCTTTTACTGCTTTTAAAGCTATTTCCTCGTTATTCATTCCTTCTTTATAGAAAACATCTACATTAAAAGCTGATTGAATACGAAGCATTCCTTTATATCCTTTGGTTCCCCACACTTGATCATTTACTGTATTAGGAATTAGGAGGCCTACTTTTTCAATTTCGTTTTTTATCATAGGCTTTGAACAACCAGAAATAATTAAAAGAATTACAAATAGAACGACCAGTGGCTTTCTCATCTTTATAGATTCACTTCCTTTTGTCTAACTCCACGAGACAATCATTACTGGCAGAGAAACTTTTTTAGTAGGTGATTTAATATATTTAAATAATGATAATTAACAATTAGCATGTCCAAGGTTATTTTACCCTGTTACCTCTGTTTTGGTAAAGGATATTTCTCACAATTATTGTTATTTCTAGTATTTGCTAGTAATTTACTGGATATCATTAGCCAATCTAGATCTAAGATGCGATTGTTGCTTAGTCAAACCTTCTTCAATGGACACCATTGGCGTAAAAGCTAAAAGTGATTTTGCCTTCTTATTTGATAGAAAATAATTAATTTCGCGTTCTCCACTCTGTGTATCTAAAAGGTATTCCATGCCTTTAATCCATTCTCCTACATTCCCAGTTGTAACATGAATTACATCTTCAGTAATATTTGAAATTGCTGCATTCTTGATAGCTACAACTGCATCATCAATATATAGTACATCACCAATATATTCATCCATAACCCAAGTACCTTGTTTCCCCGTTTCTATTAACCTCAAAATTTGTTGATATGCAAAAGACTCTGGTTGCCACGGCCCATAGAGAGTCGGAAGTCTCAGAACAATGTATCGGAAATTTTGCTTAGAGTTTTCTTCCTTTATAATACTTTCTAGTCGTGAATACAATTCACCTCTTTTAGTTACTGGAGATATTTTTGATTCTTCATTAACTTCATCTTCACCATGAGAGACAATTTCTGTCGTAGACAAATATATTAATTTTATGGAATGGCATTTACAATACTCAATTGTTTCATACAAATACTTCTCGACAAAAGTGATATCTTCTTGGTTGTAAGATAAATCAATAGAGAAGAATATTGTGTCTACACCTAAACTTATTTCGCTTTGCCAATTTTCTATATCCTGTTGTTTAAAATAGTGAAAATTCGAATTTCTACCAATATCCATTCTTTTTTCTTCTATAAGTTCTTCTGATTCTTGATGATTTTGTATATCAATTCCAAAAACGGTAAGGCCATCTTCTAGAAGATTTTTTGAAAGGTGAAACCCAACAAAGCTAAATGTACCTACTACTATAGCATTCTCCAACATTTCCCCCTCCTTTATTGTAGTCCTTATCTCTTATACTATGCTAGATTGAAACCAAGGTATGACGTTTGACAATAATAAACTTTCCCAAAATAAAAGTCCTATTATCCAGATTTGATAATAGGACTTTACAGCCTTTTTTCATGTTTCTCATAAAATTGTATGATGCTATTCCCTATTCCAAAACGTTTTTCTGTCATGTGAAATATCAACTGTACCTGAGAATGTTTCTTTCTACTTTGCTCAAAAATTTTACTCATTTTTTTTGACTGATAAGTTTGTTCATCTATTGATATCCATATTTTCACTGGAGAATTCCCCTTAAGTTTTTCAAACATTGGAAGGTTCTTAATTTGATCTTCAAAGTCATGCTCTTCCCAATCATAAGCAGCCATTATTTCTTTTACTATTCTTTTATAAAATAGTTTATTTTCTTGCTCATGACTAAGTTGAGCACGTAAACTTAAGCATGGATTTAGCATCGCAACAGAACGAATCTTTTCACCTAAATCCTCTACCAGTTGTAATCCAGTTAAAGCCCCCATTCCTTCTACTAATAAATGAATACTTTCATTTAGTATCTCTCTCTTCATAACAACATGATAAAGTCTTTTTGCAAAATTTACTGCTTTCGGTGAACCGTAATTCCTTCCAAATAAATTTGAATAAAATACAGTATATCCTTTTTCAAGAAATAATTTTAAGTAAGTAAATCTTCCGGCATTTTGAACCCAAAAGCTGGTTGAATTATCTACAAAATGGTTTCGATCTCCGATGACAAAAATTGCAAAACCATTTGGACGCTCTGGTAAGTGTACGATATTCCATTCTCCGTCCAATACAAATTGTTGTTGATTCATTACTTTTCTCCCCCGCTCAACTTGATCCTCACTAATATCCCCGTACATATTAATGTATGTTCACTTTTAATAATTGATAGGGGGAACGCCTACTCTGATAAAAACTTAACAAGACTAAAGCTAGTTATCAATTTTTTCTGAAAAAGTAGGGGGAACTTTAGTTTTGATTTTACTACCTGTGATTGTTTATTCAATACAGTATACTTTCTTTTGGCTGGAGGCTTTAATCAAGTAATTGTTTTAGATTTGATATCTTTTGATTTAGCCTACCCTGAAAATAAGGGGATCTTCGTTCCAGAACACTCGCTTTCCGTGGGGCGGGCGGTGAACTTACTCGGCATATGTGGAAGGCACTGAAAAAGTCCATACTTTTAAAAGTATATATTAATATACCTGTTGATTTCCGCTCCAGGACGCTCGCTTTCCGCTCCAATCAACATAGACTCTTTAAAATAGCTCGTTTTTCTTAAGTAACTACTTTTTCAGTGGCCACCATATGTGCCTTTGGTGTCTCCGATAGCCCGTTGCTCCCACTGGCCATTAATATGCTTCTTTGAATTCGTTCCGCACTAGGAAATGCGATAGGACTTTCGGTGTTTCTCACACCTTCCACTTCAATGAACTGTTTGAAAAATCAGCTGGGAGCTTTAACAAGCCTTGTTTGAAGCTAAGTTCTGTCCTTGCCTTCTTCTCATAACCCTGAGATTTCAAAAGTTTTCTCCAATCATTAGGAAATATTTCTAAAAAATTTCATATTTATATTTTATTATTTTATGTGGTACAATAGAAATAACTGTACGAGAAATTGAGGTGATTCCATGCGTTACTTTTGGACATTCTTTTGGACTTTCCTTTTAATCCAAATGGTATTTTACGTTGTAAGCGCAATGCAAGGTGGTACATATGATTTCATGCAAGGTTCTATTACTGCTATTGTGTTCTCACTACTTATTTTCTTTTTAGGAGATGCACTTGTACCTAAAGAGCCTGCTGCTCATAAGCATGACTAAAGAAAACCCTCAAGGTAAACTTGAGGGTTTTTTTAAACAAACTTATTATTTTCTTGTTTAGTTATACAAATTAGCCCTGACTTTTCTTATCTAGGCATAAATACCGGGTCAACATTTTAAAAGATTCCACAATTGAACCTGCAGTAGAGTTGCAGTTCGTTCGAACAACTAGGTTTTTCTTTTATAGGACCATTTTCTATCGTGATTTGAGTTTTCTGGAAATGAGTCCCCAGCATTTAATTTGATCAGCTTGGGGTTCATAACGTTGCTTCCTGTTTCACCAATCTCGATATAAAATCCATTATTCGGTGCTTTTTGACCTGGCGTAAATTGTCTATTTTGTCCCATTATGCACCCTCCTCATATTTAAAGGATTACATAATTATATTGCCCAACTTTTCAATTTTATTTCAAGAATTCTAATGATAATCAGTAAATTGTTTTTACCACTCTTAAATTCAACTTAATCAAGGTTAATCAGTTATTCCTAAGGCGATTTTTGCATATCTAGTCATTTTATCCTTGCCCCAAGGTGGAGACCATACTATTTTCACATCTACCTCTTTCACCTCAGGTAATTCTTTAAGGGCTCCTTTAACATCTTCCATTATAACACCTGCAAGTGGACACCCCATGGATGTTAATGTCATGGTTATAATAGCTTCACCAGAATCAGAAAGATCTACTCCATAAACAAGACCTAAGTTAACTATATCTACACCTAATTCAGGGTCTACTACTGATTCTAGTGCACCATAAATACTTTCTTCCATTGCTTTCTCCATTTATTCCACTCCTTTCCCCTATTATTTATTATTTAGGCTCTGTTAAAGCTCAATGTTGATTTTTCAAGAAAGGTTGATTGAAGTGGAAGGATGCGCGACTCCTCGAATGCTTGCGCAGAGCTATAGAGCAATAACCGTTTCTTGTATAACGAAGTTGATATTTGGTAACAGACGTCCCGATTTCACTGAAGCATACTCTTGAAGCAGTTCAGAGTCCAGCGGAGTAGCGGGACAGGTGAGACACCGAAGGCGCAAGTGCCGAGTTGGCTCACCGCCCGCCCAGCGGAAAGCGAACATCCTGCAGCTGAAATCAACAACAAAGTTTAACAGAGCAATTATTTAAAGTATAACCAACATATCGATAAGTAGTAAGTAATATGCTTTTAACCAAAAACCTAGTGAGAAAGATAAGATAAATAATTTCATGATTTTCTTTTGTAGCTTCTATAGCTCCTTTTTGTATTCTCTAACAAAATGTTTGAAGGGAAACGTATGAGAGTCCACGGAAATCAAGCATTTAGTAGCTGAGATTAAACAACAATGTTTAACAGAGACCTTCATGCAAAACAATTTTGCACCATGAGGTATGAAAATAAGCAATATATTTCTTTAGCAGTGATCGAAGTGGAAGAACGCGAGACTCCTCGAAAATACTCCCGCATTTCCTTCGTGCGGT
>JBFILZ010000159.1:0-6190 GCA_041611945.1 Bacillus sp. (in: firmicutes) | reverse complement strand
CAAGGCAAAAGCACATACCGCTAATGTTGAAATGATTAAAACGGCTGCTAAATTAGCGGTTGTTTCGGGATTAGCAGATACAGCTCTTGATGGATATACGGTTGACGAGTTAGTTACTGAAGGATATTTGGAAGCTGCTCCAAAATCCCCATATAAAGGAACTATCTATAATGGAATTGTTCTTAACGGGGCATATTCTGCTGGTGCTGAAGGTGCAGACGGAAAAAGCTAAATTCATTTAATACTGTAGTGACACTAACTCAATTCTAATGTAAAGGACCCCAAAAGCAGGGGTTCTTTTTTTGAAAGGTGGTATTTAATGTTATTCTTTCTCTATTCCTACTTATTTATTTTAGGTTTAACGTTAGGATCCTTTTATAACGTTGTTGGTCTCAGGATTCCAAACAACCAATCAATCATTACACCAAGATCCCACTGTCCTACATGCACCCACACACTTTTACCCTTTGAGTTAATCCCACTATTCTCCTACTTATTTTTAAAAGGTAAATGTAAAAATTGTGATAGTAAGATAACTCCTATCTATCCAATCATGGAATTTTTGACTGGAACATTATTTGTTTTATCTGCAATAATTATTGGATGGACCCCTGAGCTAATTGTGGCACTAGTCTTTATATCTTTATTAATGATCATTACCATTTCGGATATTGTATATATGATCATTCCAGACAAGGTTTTACTTTTTTTCTTACCTTTATTATTTGTCCTTCGAATTTTCGTTCCGCTAGAACCTTGGTGGGACTCAATCATTGGTGCATTCACTGGATTTTTCTTACTACTGTTAATCGCTCTAGCTACTAAAGGAAATGGAATGGGCTTAGGTGATGTGAAATTGTATTTTGTAATTGGGATTGTTTTAGGAGTACATAATGTCCTCCTTTCATTTTTCTTAGCTTCGCTATTGGGTTCAATAATTGGAGGAGTGGGCTTATTAACAGGAGTTGTAAAACGTAAGCAACCAATACCATTTGGTCCTTTTATTGCAATAAGTGCAATTATTACTTATTATTTTGGTGAAAATATTGTAGAATGGTATATAAATTGGATTACATAAAAATGTAATTCGCGGTGGTGATTGTAATGGCTAAAGAAAATCGTGTTAGCATGATCATAAGGGACCATGTCATTCGATATGTTTTAACAACCAATAGTCCAAAAGGACTTGTTTATTTATCATATGGGGAGAGGTATCTTCCTAAAGGGATAATCATTGATGGGAAAATTATCGAACGAGAAACAATGTTAATGATTTTAGAAGAATGTGTTAGTAATTGGAAAATAAAAGGAAGGCCTTTATTATTTACTGTTGCCGATGATTCGGTCGTTGTACGAATAGTAGATGTTGAAGACGAAATACCAGATGAGGAAATAAAAGGTCATTTATATTTAGAACTCGGTAAAACCCTTCATCTTCCATTTGATGAACCAATTTTTGACATAAGTATTGTTAGTAGAAATAAAGGGAAAAAAGAAGTAATACTCATAGGAGCTCCAGAGGCTACTATTTATGAATATCAAGAATTATTTCAAGAAGTTAAACTTAAGCCAATGGTAGCTGACATGTCATCACTGGCAGTTTACAGACTTCTTTACCATCTCGACTTCGCTAATCCGTCTGATCATATTTTGTCTCTGCAGCTTACGGTGGACTCAATGAATGTAACTGTTTTTCATAAGCATGCGCCAGTATTTACACGACATATAAAGCTAAACATAGAAAATGGGTCATGGGAATTGAAAAAAAACATAGATAAGCACACCGATTTATATTGGCAAGGTGATAGAGAAAATTTGGATGGTCAGTTACTCGATGCAATAGCAGAGCTCGAACGAGTGATGAATTTTTATCGATTTTCACTTACAAAGGGTAAAGAACAAATTTCTAAGTTGTCCGTAACAGGTGATCACCCAGAGTTATTAACATTAATCAAAATGTGTAAGGATACTTTCCAACTAGGGTTATACGAAATACATAATGTTGAAATTATTACGAAGGATGGAAGAGCTATTCCATCTAGATTCAATGAGATAATCGGGCTTTCCTTAAAGTAGAGGTGCAGCATGTTAATTGATATTAATCTATTACCTGAGAAACAAGAGAAAAAATATACGGTATTTTTGGTTATTTCTATTTTATTAATTTGTGCTGCACTTATTTTTACTATCTTATTTTTACAGTATCAACAAACACGACAGCAAATCGACTTCGTGCAGAAACAGATTGATAATACTAAATTGTTAAGGGTAATTCAAGAACAAAAGTTAACAGATTATTCCTCTTCTTCTGCCGTTTCTGAATTAAATAGTGCTATTGCATGGGCTGAAGAACTGCCCATACCAACGGTTTACTTAATTCGTCAGTTGTCTCTACTATTACCTGAGCGTGGATAT
Organism: Bacillus sp. (in: firmicutes); assembly: GCA_041611945.1. Taxonomy (GTDB): domain Bacteria; phylum Bacillota; class Bacilli; order Bacillales; family SA4; genus Bacillus_BS. The sequence continues at coordinate 3,775 of JBFILZ010000159.1, read as the reverse complement.
GTGCTGAATTTCAATTACAATGATGATGGAAAAGTTTACTTAACAGTTCAATTTGATACAAGTAGAGAGGTTGCCTATTATTTGAAGGGCTTAAAAGACTCAGAATTTATCAAAAGTGTGGAATTGTCCAATATCATCACTAGCGTGACAGATGAAAGCCCAGAGATAAATGATGAAAACACAATCTTGTTGCCAAGATATGTTGCACAATTTGAACTAAACTTAGATAGAGCTGTATTAAAGGACTCCGAAAAGAAGGAGGAGTCACGAAAATGAGATTCCGACTATCAAATAAAGAAACATTAGTGATTTCTATTGTTTTTTTAGCTTTACTCATTGGTATAGCTAATTTTTATTTATTTTTTAATAGCCCACTTCAGAAATCACTACAAAATGGAGAATCAGAGCTAAGACAAGAAGAAGCTTTATTATCAACTGTAGAAGCTAGTATAAGAAATAAACAAGATAATGCATTTCGAGGGACTTTAGAGTTACAGAAGAGATTACCTGTAGCGTCCTTACTAGAACAATTTCTATTAGATTTGGAAATGGCTGAAGTGGTTTCAGGGAGTTTTATTACTTCAATGAGCTTTGGTGAAAAAAATGATGATGAATTAAATGATATACTTGGTGCTCTTCAACAACAAACACAAGTGGTTAATAGTGGAAATACAGAAAAATCAGATGAAAATTTGACGGGAAACGATCAAAAACCAGAAGGCGGTATAATACCTGAGGATATTAAACGAGTAAAGGTAAACCTTACTGTTGAATCTCCAACTTATTTTGAATTAGAAGCATTTTTAAAAACTCTAGAGGATTTAAGAAGAATTACCAAAGTAGATGAATTATCCTTTTCAGGCAATCAAGAAGTTGTATCACCAGACACCAAGACTAGTAATATAACTTATATGTTATCTGTCTCAACGTTCTATTATCCTAAGCTTGAAGAATTAAAGAATCAGCTTCCTCAATTAGAGATTCCTGAATCAGGAAAAAAGATAAATCCCCTATTACCTATGGTTCCAATCGGTAATAATGAGGATTCATTCATTGAAGAAGACGTAATTGATAGTGAAAAAGAGGATTCAAGCGATAAAGAAAATAACCAAGAGAATAATTTGACAATAAAGAAGCATAGGGTGGGGTCAGGAGAAACATTGTTTAGTATATCTCAACGATACTATAACAGTCGAAGCGGTGAAAAAACCATTAGAGATTGGAATAACCTAAAAAGTGACACTGTTTTTGCAGGTCAAATGATTGAAATCCCAATTGCTGAAAATTAGCAGATATTGAAGAAACCTTTCTTAACAAGACGACAAATGTCTTGTTATTTTTTTTTTTACATATGTTACAGTTTAAAAAAGTATTCTCCGAGGTAATGACACATTAGGAGGTTGAATATGGACAAGCCTAAGATTTCAATAAGTATTAATGGAATAAAGCGGTCGTTCTATGAAGTAAATGAGGAGAAGCTCAATCAGTTGGTATCTATTGAGGAAGATAATAAGGAAATTGAAATAAAGAAATCGACAAATGAGATTGCAGCTTCGAATGAAGAAAGAGAGTTCGAATGGATTCTACCAAAGCCAAATCAGAATAAACAGTATGATAAGACTGACTCAATAAAAACATTAGATGATTTCCGAAATAATAAAAACCCCTTGATTGAACCGATTTTTGTACCGAATAAACAAAAGAAAAAAAATTACAAGACCTCCCTTATCAAATCGTTTCTCTTAGCAATTATTTCAGCAATAGTAATCGGTACTAGCTTTGGTTTGATGATTCTTCAGTTATTTGCTGGAAGTCAACAACCGATGAAAAACGGAATACACCATATTGAGAAAGTAGCTATTCCAAATGAAAGTGATTTACTAGAAGAGCCTTTAGAGAATGATGAAGGACCCGCAGGTATTGTTACGGTTTCACCTTTAAATGTGTACCTCGTTCAAGGTGGATTATTTTCAACTGAAGCAGCTATAACTCCAATTCTTAATCAAATAAAAAGCAAGGGGCTTTCTGGAACAATTGTAAATCAGGATGGAATGTATTATTTATTTCTTGGAATTGGATCAACTGCTGAAGCAGCTAAAATTTTCTTAACTCCTTATGAAGAAATAAATAATATTGAAGGGGCCTTTGTTAAGAATTTACTAACAAGTGAACGGTCAGGGACCAAATCTGTCCTTCAAGCTAAGCAAATGTTTGAAAAATTAGTCACTTATACCACAGAATTACATCTATCTACTCAAAAAAGTAATAGTTGGACAGAGATTCAGCAAATGAATAAAGCTATTAATAGTCCGGTTTCTCAATCAACAGAAGATCTATTTGTTAAATCAGTAATAAATGCATATGCTAGTGTTGATAAATATCGTGGGTCTTTATCGAATCAAGACTTCTGGGAAACTCAACAAGCTTTATTAAATAGTTATCAAATTTATCAAAAATGGATTTTAGAATAGTGGGAAATAAAAATAAATGTCGAATTATGGTCAAAAATATATAGGGGGAAACGTACTATATAACGTATTTCGCTCTTTTTTATTCCTTACTAACTAAAAATTAATAGGCTTGAAAAACTACTATTAGTTAAAGAATTTAGGTTTTTTGAAAATTGTTGGTTTTTTGAAGTGATGATACGATAGGAATGTATCTTCCTATATAAAAATCAAGTGAAATTAGGTGGTAGAACATGCAACACCTCATATTAGCCTCGTCGTCTCCAAGACGAAAAGAACTACTTACAAACCTCGGAATAGATTTTGAAGTCTCACCAAGCACAATTGAAGAATTTATTGATCAATCTGCTACACCGGTTCAAAACGTGATTAGCCTTTCTATGCAGAAAGCAATGGATGTAGCACGAAAATTCCCAAACAACTTTGTCGTTGGAGCGGATACTATTGTTACAAAAGGTTCTCTAATTTTGGGTAAGCCAATAAATAAAGAGGAAGCTTTCCAAACGCTTAAACTACTTTCAGGTCAATCTCACTCTGTATTAACAGGTGTTACAATCGTAAAGAATGGAATTCCTACTTCGTTTTATGTTGAAACGGATGTGACCTTTTGGAAGTTGTCAGATGAGGAGATAAATCAGTACATTGAGAGTAATGAACCATTCGACAAAGCGGGGTCATATGGGATCCAAGGTTTGGGTTCTCTTTTTGTAAAAGAAATCAAAGGAGATTATTTCTCTGTCGTTGGTTTACCAATTTCAACGTTACTAAGAGAATTAAAGAAACGAGGGTTTAATTATTAAGGAGGGATATATCTTTTAATGTCAAGTACTTCGTTTATGATACGAGATGTTCCATTAGAAGAAAGACCGCGAGAACGATTGATACAAGATGGGCCAAAGACTCTTTCAAATCATGAGCTTTTAGCGATACTAATACGAACCGGTTCAAAGGAGGAGTCCGTTTTGCAGTTAGCGAATCGGATGCTAACAGAATTTGAAGGCTTACGGTTGCTAAAAGATGCTTCAATAGAGGAACTTACAGGTATGAAGGGGATTGGACAAACAAAAGCTATTCAAATAATAGCTGCTCTTGAGCTTGGCAGAAGAATAAGTAGGTTACGATATGACGAAAGGTATGTTATAAGGTCGCCAGAAGATGGCGCGAAGTATGTAATGGAGGATATGCGATTTCTTTCACAGGAACATTTTGTCTGCCTCTATTTAAACACTAAAAACCAAGTTCTCCACCGCCAAACAATCTTTATGGGTAGCTTAAACGCCTCCATAGTTCATCCAAGAGAGGTTTAT
>JBFILZ010000158.1:0-6303 GCA_041611945.1 Bacillus sp. (in: firmicutes) | reverse complement strand
TTTTTAACTCCTTTAATCTGTTGAAGTTCTTCAACGAACTCTGTAGTTGGCAAATTTAGTGATGCTGTATCAATGGATAATACAACGTTTGCGATACCTTGTAAGGGAATACTTTGATTAATGGTCAATACATTTCCACTTTTCTCAGCTACAAAACGAAGGACCATTGAAAGGACACCGGATTTATGCTCTAAGATTGTTGAGATGGTAATAATTTTTTGATATGTAGCTGCATTAAATGGAAATATTTTATCTTTGTACTTGTAATAAGCACTCCGACTTAACCCTACTGTATCGACAGCTTGATTGATTGTTTCAACCTCATTTGTTTCGAGTAGCTTTTTTGCCTCCACCGTTTTATAAATAGACTCTGGTAAAATGTCCCCGCGAATAAGATAATACATTTCCTTATTCAACAAAATTGTCCTCCTAATGTGTACATTTGTTTTCTTGATATGGACATTATAAGTCGTCTAGTTTAAGATTACAACGACTATTTTTGACTAAAACGCTTACATTTATATTTTTTTTAAAAAAAGCGATTATGGGTTGAATCATTCCCCATAACCGCCTTTTTTACTTTATTTTTGCTCTATTAAATAGTGATTTTAAAGATAGTTTTGTCTTACGTTGTAATACTCACAACTAAATGGGGAGAGGAGAATCGCTTGCCGATTTTAGTTATTGGCTACCCTGAAAATAAGGGGATCTTCGTTCCAGAACAACGTTTAACAGAGCAAAGTTATTAGAACTAATATCTCCTACAACGGATTCCTACACCGAATATGGTCTCCCATTTGGAAGACCATGACTAAGTTTTATAAAATCCTTACTCTTTTGACACCATTTATTTGCTTCATACGATTAATAAGTTCATCATGATCCTGTATGTCATTATCCAAATCTATCAATGTATAAGCCCATTCATCTTTACTTCTATTCATCATGTCAGCAATGTTTAGTGATGAATTAGCAAGTATTGATGTAATTTGACCAACCATATTAGGAATGTTTTGGTGAATTACAGTAATACGTCCTCTACCCGAAAAAGGCATGAAAACATTGGGGAAATTTACTGAATTTTGAATGTTTCCAGTTTCTAGATAATTTTTTAATTGATAGGCTGCCATATATGCACAGTTTTCTTCTGATTCACATGTGGATGCACCTAAATGAGGAATCGTTACTACATTTTTCATATGCAAAACATTATCATTTGGAAAGTCAGTGATATAACTTGCAACCTTATTAACTTCTAGTGCTTCCTTTAAATGCAGTTCATCCACTAATTCTCCACGTGAAAAATTCAATAAATGAGCACCTGTCTTCATTTGATTAAAGGCGTTTTCATTTATTATTGCTTTCGTTTTATCCGTTAAGGGAACATGAAGGGTTATGTAATCACAAGAATGGAATATTTCGTCTAAATTATGTGCTCGTTGAACATCACGTGACAATTGCCAAGCTGTGTTAACAGATATGAAGGGATCAAAAGCGACAACATCCATTCCAAGTGCTAATGCATCATTCGCAACTAGAACTCCTATTGCTCCAACTCCAATAACTCCTAAGCGCTTTCCTTGAATCTCGCTACCAACAAACTCTTTTTTACCTGCTTCAACTAATTCAGGAACCAATTGAGCTTCGCCTTTTAGTGAGCTAGTCCAATTTACAGCGCGAAACAAGTGACGGGAAGACGCAATTAAACTCATCAGAACTAATTCCTTTACTGCATTTGCATTAGCTCCAGGAGTATTAAATACAACAACGCCTTCTTCTGTTAATTTAGTGACAGGTAAATTATTAACGCCTACTCCTGCTCTCGCGATCGCTTTAACACTCTTAGGAACCTTTTCGTCATGTAGATTGAAACTCCTTAAAAGAATACCATCTGGTTCCTCACTGTTATCTACATTAAAGGCAGGATTTTTTAATACATCCATTCCTTTAGAAGCAATTGAATTATATACTTTTATGTTATACATAAGCTTCGTCCTTCCTAACGATACGTAATCTCAAATTTCTTCATTAGTTCAACAAGGGATTTAACCCCATCTATTGGCATCGCATTATATAAACTTGCGCGCATACCACCAGTGGATCGATGACCTTCTAAGGAATGAAGTCCTTGTCCTTCAGATTCTTGTAAAAATTTGTAGTTTAAATCACTAGAATCTGTTGTGAACGGTATATTCATAAGAGATCGATCAGATTTCTGAATCTTACTTTTAAATAATGTTGATTCATCAAGGAAGTTATAAAGGATAGATGCTTTCTCTTTGTTCATTTGTTCCATTGCACCTATACCACCTTGCTCTTGAAGCCAGTCTAAAACTAACTTAGTGATATAAATTGAAAGAGTTGGAGGTGTATTATACATTGAGTTAGATTTAGAATACGTCTGGTAATTCAACATAGTAGGGAATTCGTCTGAATATTTACCAACTAAATCCTCTCTAACAATTACTATAGTCAAACCAGCGGGCCCCAAATTTTTCTGTGCCCCAGCATAAATCAATCCAAACTTTGATACATCATATACCTCTGACAGAATGTTTGAGGACATATCTGCTACTAGTGGAATAGAACCTGTGTCTGGGATTTGAGAGAAACGAGTCCCTTCAATTGTATTATTGGTTGTAATATGAACGTAATCTAACTGGTCAGTAGGAAAAGAAGCGAACTCTGTTTTTGGAATATAAGTATAGTTTTGATCCTTAGAAGAAGCCAAAATGCTGATTTCACCAAATTTACTTGCCTCTTGTATGGCTTTTTCTGACCATGACCCTGTGTGGATATAAGATGCTTGACGATGGTTGTTCAATAAATTCATAGGCACCATCGAAAACTGAAGAGAAGCCCCTCCTTGGACAAATAAAACCTTGTAATTGGAGGGGATGCTCATGAGTTGTCTTAGATTATGCTCTGTTTCATTCAAAATATTTTCAAAGTAGCTTGAGCGATGACTCATTTCCATGACAGACATGCCCAATCCCTGATATGATAGTAATTCTGCCTGTACCTTCTCTAAAACAGGCAATGGTAAGGTTGATGGTCCTGCAGAAAAATTATAAATCCGTTTCATTTAGACATTTCTCCCTTGCAGGGGGTCAGACCCCCATTGCTTTAAAGTGGTAAAGGTTAATTATAGACGATTGCACTTTTATTTTCAAAATTCGATATTGCTTCTTCATATTTTTCTGTTAGAGCAATGTCATCTAACCCTTCGAGTAACATCTTACGTCTATACGGGTCAGTTTCGAATGTATACAATTTACCATTTAGATCTGTAATTGTTTGTTGTTCTAAATTTATCGTTAATTCATAGGAGCCTACTTTTGCTTGATTGAGTATATAATTTACCTCATCTTCTTTTAAAACAATTGGTAATAGTCCATTTTTAAAGCAATTGCTATAGAAAATATCAGCAAAAGATGAAGCAATAATAGCTTGAAATCCGAAGTCTTGAATAGCCCAGGGTGCATGTTCTCTTGATGACCCGCACCCGAAATTATGGTGCACGACCAATATGCTAGCAGATTGGTAATTCGGGTTATTTAGGACGAAATCATCCTTCTTGCTTCCATCTTCATTAAATCTCCAATCATAAAACAAAAATTGTCCAAAACCTGTTCGTTCGATTCTCTTTAGAAATTGCTTTGGAATTATTTGATCTGTGTCTACATTCGAAAATGGTAAAGGTGCAACCGTTCCTCTATGTTTTATAAATGGTTTCATGAAACAACACTCCCAGGTAGTACAAGTTCATTTACGTTAACGAAATGACCAGTAATCGCGGCAGCGGCAGCCATTGCTGGACTCACTAAATGTGTCCTAGCCCCACGTCCTTGCCTTCCTTCAAAATTACGATTTGATGTGGATGCACATCTCATTCCAGAAGGTACTACATCTGGATTCATACTTAGGCACATACTACAACCAGATTCTCTCCATTGGAACCCTGCTTCCAAAAAGATATGATGAAGTCCTTCTGCCTCGGCTTGTTCCTTAACCTTTTTTGAACCTGGTACTACTAATGCAGTAACTTGAGGAGAAACTTTCCTTCCTTTTACCACCTTAGCTGCCTCTCGTATATCTTCCATTCTTGAATTGGTACAAGATCCGATAAAGACATAATCAATTTGAATATCAGTAATCTTCATCCCTGCTTCAAGACCCATATACTCAAGTGCTTGTTTGACCATTTGCTGTTCAACAAGGTTTTCGTAATCAGCTGGAGTTGGCACTACTCCATTTATCCCAATTCCCATTGAAGGATTTGTCCCCCAAGTTACTTGTGGCACTAATTCACTCACATCAAACTGAATAGTAAGGTCAAATATGGCATCTTCATCTGATTTTAGTGTTTTCCAGTACTTTAAAGCTTCATCAAACTTCTCTTCTTTTGGTGCGAATTTCTTTCCTTTAATATAAGAGAATGTCACTTCATCCGGTTGAATTAATCCTGCCTTTGCACCCGCTTCAATAGACATATTACACACGGTCATACGTTCTTCCATTGACATCTGTTTGATGACTTCACCGGTATATTCAATAATATACCCAGTTCCAAATTCGATACCATGTTTAGCAATAAGTCCTAAAATAATATCTTTAGACGAAGTTCCGAGTGGAGGTGTCCCAGTTAAATGAACGTTTAGAGTTTTCAGCCGTGATTGCCATAGGCATTGTGTCGCTAAGACATGCTCAACTTCACTTGTTCCGATACCAAATGCAAGGGCCCCGAATGCTCCATGTGTAAATGTATGACTATCCCCACAAACGATCGTTTTACCTGGTAATGTTAATCCAAGCTCAGGTCCAATGACATGAACTATTCCTTGGTCAGTACTATTTAAGTCTGCCAAAGGAATACCATATTCATGACAATTTTTCTCTAATGTATTGATTTGATTTAACGCAATTTCATCTTTAATCAAAAATGGGTTATCTGTTGGTACATTATGATCCATTGTAGCAAAAGTAAGATCTGGTCTACGCACGGTCCTGTTTTGAATTCGAAGTCCTTCAAATGCTTGAGGCGATGTAACCTCATGGATTAAGTGTAAATCAATAAATAGTAAATCAGGTTTATTCGATTCCTGAACAACAATATGTTGTTCCCAAATCTTTTCAACTAAAGTTTTTGGTTTCACTTTTCTCACCTACACTTTGAATAGAATTCGACAAGTTCATTTTCTATCTTTCTATCTGTTAGAGCAGAACGTACAACTTCACCCATTTGTGAAGTTGATAATACATTTTCAGTAGTTTGGGCAATATCTCCTGTTCGGTGTCCATTTCGAAGAACAGTGTTTATAGCTTTCTCCACTGCTAACGCCTCTTGGTGCAATCCAAGCGAATAGCGAAGCATTAAAGCAACCGATGATAGTGTAGCAATAGGATTAGCAACATTTTGACCCGCGATATCAGGAGCAGATCCATGAATGGGTTCAAATAAACCTGGTCCATGACCTAGACTTGCAGAAGGTAATAACCCGATTGAACCTGTGATAACAGATGCTTCATCACTCAAAATGTCTCCGAACATATTTTCAGTTACAATGACATCAAATTGAGCTGGATTCCGAATTAACTGCATAGCTGCATTATCTACAAGCATATGTTCAAGTTCAACATCGGGGTAAAGTAATGAAAGACGATTTGCACACTCTCTCCAAACACGACTACTTTCTAATACATTTGCTTTATCTACTGAAGTTAGTTTTTTTCTGCGGAGATTAGCTAATTCAAATGCTTCTCTTAGAATTCTCTCAATCTCGTATTCTTTATAAATAAGAGTATCTGTTACTTCAAGACCATCTTCCCCTTGTCTTCTCTCACGTGGACCAAAATATAATCCACCTGTTAATTCTCGGACAATGATGAAGTCGACATTCTTTATAATATTTAACTTTAATGGTGAAGAGTCTGCTAATGCGGGTACAACTTTGACTGGTCTTATATTTGCGAACAGACCAAGCTCTTTACGAATTTTCAATAATCCAGTTTCTGGACGTCTTTCAAGAGGTTCGTGATCCCACTTCGGTCCTCCCACTGCGCCAAGTAGGACAGCATCACTATTTTTACACAGTTGGATTGTTTTTTCTGATAATGGAGTACCCTCTTCATCAATCGCAGAACCACCGATTTTACCATAATGAAAGATAAACGAATGCCCAAACTGTTTCCCAATTGCTTTTAATAACAAAACAGCTTCTTTAACTATTTCTGGACCTACTCCGTCCCCTTCTAAAATGGTGATTTGAAAATTCACTGAACCTTCACTCCTTTTGCTTGATC
>JBFILZ010000157.1:0-6382 GCA_041611945.1 Bacillus sp. (in: firmicutes) | reverse complement strand
TATCATTCAAGCCGAAAAACTAGGGATAGGTATGGTACAAGTTCTTCGAATCCAATCAGCGGAAGTTAGGGAACGTAGAAAGCAACGAGCGGAAGAAGAAGCGATGAAGGCTCCAATTAAAATGCTGTTTCCATTGGTATTGTTTATTTTTCCAAGCTTGTTTATTGTTCTACTTGGTCCTGCGATCATTCAGTTTCTTGATACATTTTAAGCAGCGAGATTTTCCGCTGCTTATTTTTAATTAGTTCCGCTCTGTTAATCCATATGTTGAATACGAATATGAGGATAGAAGAGGAAGAAGGAAATATTGGTTCTTACAAAAAAACAATCAACAAAATCAGACAATATGAAAAAGGGTTTTTCTGATTTATGTGGAATGTTAAAGGATAATTATTTGAAAATGAGGTGTAAAAGTGAAATTTGCAACAGCATTGCTAGACAACGGGATTGAATTTATTGGATTAATTGTAGAAGAACAAATTCTTCATCTTCAAAAGTTGGAGATTTCAATATCTGGTGAATCAATAATACCAGATTCAATGATAGAAGCTATTGAACTTGGAGAGGTTTTTTATGACAAAATTCAAGAAATTTCTTCCTATGTTGATGAAATAGATCCTAAGTATTTCTATGAATTAAGTTCAATTAAACTTCTTGCACCGATTCCAATTCCTCGGAAAAATGTATTTTGTGTAGGGAAAAACTATGCAGATCATGCCATTGAGATGGGAAGCGTAGCTGACATTCCTGAAGATATCATTGTTTTTACAAAAGCACCTACTACTGTAATAGGAAGTGGGGATACTGTTCTAAATCATAGCCAATTAACGAATCAATTAGACTATGAAGGAGAATTAGCTATTGTTATTGGAAAACGAGGCAAAGAAATAGCTGAAGAAGAAGCCACTGCTTACATATTTGGTTATACAATCTTAAACGATATTACTGCAAGGGATTTACAAACTAAACATAAACAATTTTTCCTCGGCAAAAGTTTAGATGCAACATGCCCAATGGGACCTTGGATAATCCCACATTCGTCAGTTGTAGATCCAAATAATTTAGGGATTACAACAAAGATTAATGGAGAAACAAGGCAGAATTCAAATACAAATAAATGCATCTTTTCTATTGAAAGGATTATTTCCATTATTTCAAAAGGTATGACGCTAGAACCAGGTGATATTATTGCCACTGGTACACCAGCCGGTGTGGGTAAGGGTTTTAATCCGCCAAAATTTTTAAAGCCAGGAGATAAAATGGAGATTACAATTGAGGGAATTGGTACATTGGTAAATACAGTAGAAGCATAGAAAAAGGAGAACCCAAGATGTAATAATGTTTTGGGTTCTCCTTAACTTTTCATCATAAAATTAACGAGAAACCCCCACTGCCTACCTAGTGAAAAGTAGTGCGAAAATCATCGGCTACAAACATAGAAAAAAGAAGGCTTACGCCTTCTAGGGTTTTCAACCGTCTGTGCGACGGGGCTAACCTGATTAATTACACTCCGTTACGAGTGGTTATCCGTTAGAAATATAGTAAGGGGTAGTTCACGAAAGAACTTCTGTAATTTGATCGATTGCCCAATCTAAATCTACCTTAGAAATAACTAAAGGTGGTGCGAATCGAATGACATTTTCATGGGTTTCCTTACAAAGGAGTCCTTTTTCTTTTAATTGTTCACAATACGAGCGAGCAGGTTTTGTAAGTTCTACTCCTATGAATAATCCTCTACCACGAACTTCAGAAATGATTGGATTTTCTATTTCTCTTAATTTTCCAATGAAATAATTTCCTAATTCAAGTGACCGATCAGCTAATTTCTCGTCTTCTAGTACATCTAGTGCTGCGATTGATACTGCACAAGCAAGTGGATTACCACCAAATGTTGAACCATGGGAACCTGGTTCAAATACACCAAGTATCTCCTTATTTGCTGCAACACAAGAAATAGGAAATACACCGCCACCAAGTGCCTTACCTAAAATAAACATATCTGGTTTTACATTCTCCCAGTCAACTGCAAAAGTTTTTCCAGAACGGCCTAAACCTGCTTGAATTTCGTCAGCAACATATAGAACGTTGTTTTCTTTACAAATTTCATATGCTTCTTTTAAAAAGCCTTCGCGCGGAATTATGATTCCAGCTTCACCTTGAATTGGTTCAAAAATGAAGGCAGCTGTGTCTGGTGTAATTGCTTCCTTAAGAGCTTGTGTGTCACCATAAGGTATAATCTTAATCCCTGGAAGCATTGGACCAAACCCACGCTTATACTCCCCATTAGAAGACATTGATACAGCAGTCATCGTACGTCCATGAAAGTTATCTTCACATACTATGATTTCCGCATGATCAGCTTTTACTCCTTTTACATCATATGCCCACCGGCGAGCAGCTTTAACGGCAGTTTCAACAGCTTCAGCACCAGTGTTCATTGGGAGTACCATGTCCATTCCTGTTAAGATAGAAACTTTTTCATACCATGGACCTAATTGATCATTGTGGAATGCACGTGATGTTAGTGTAATTCTATCAGCCTGATCCTTTAAGGCTTGTATAATTTTTGGGTGACGGTGTCCTTGGTTTACCGCTGAGTATGCACTTAGCATATCCATGTACTTATTTCCTTCAGGGTCCTCTACCCAGACCCCTTCAGCCTTTGACACAACAATGGGTAAGGGATGATAATTGTTAGCTCCATATTGTTCAGTTTGAGAAATAATTTCTTGGGTTTTTGACATGCTCAATTCCTCCAATTTAAGTTTAAATCATCAGTTTAAATTTATATTTATTATAACAGTATCCTCACAAAAATGTCTTTGAATCCCTGCTAATTCTTCGTATTTACAGAATTTCATGATATGATACTATTGGACAATTGTTATTATAAGGAGGAGCAACTGAATGATTCATCTTCACGTTACCGCATGGTTTCTAACTTTAGTATTATTTTTCGTTGCAGTTTATTTATTAAAAGCTAATAAACAAAGGCCATTAAAGATCATACAAATGGTACTTCGTCTACTGTACTTGATTGTATTAGGAACAGGAGTTTACTTACTTGCAGCCTACTATCAATTCCAGTCGCTCGATGCAAACATTAAAGGATTAATTGGACTTTGGATTATTTTCTGTATGGAATTTATCCTTACTAGAGGTAGCAAAAGAAAGCCAACTAAGATTTTTTGGATTCAATTAATCATTTCACTAGTTCTCGTTTTCTATTATGGGTATGTAAAACTAGGATGAAGAACCGCAGAAATGCGGTTTTTTTGATTTATATATAATGTATTTTCCGACAAAATATGATAAATTATTTATATATGATTTATATTTGAAAAATTCAAATAATAATATAATGCTAACTTAATAAGGAGTGAAGGTTTATTTGAATACATATTCTTTTGCAATAAAAAATATTGAAGATATCGAGTCCTTTATAAACCAACATAACCTCCAAAAAGAAAGTGTCATTCTCGTACAAATTGCCTCAGAAAAAAATAATAAAGCCTTTATTCAAGAAATACATAAGCAGATTCTCCACTATATTCCACAAGTCATCAGATATAAAGAAACTATTCTAGGAGAGGGAATTTGTTATGATCAGAAAGTCGTTCGTGTAACCTTCACAACGTTCAAATCAAAAACTCTTCAATCTTTATCAGATAAGGTGAATTCCGAAATAGAACAAAGATATCAATCTTTATTTGAGCACAACACAGACATAGTATACTCAACGGATTTAAATGGTAACTTAACGAGTGTTAATCCGATATTCGAGAAAACATTTGGTTACAATGCTTCGGATGTAATAGATACGAATGCCTTGAACTATATATCGGAAGAAGATGTACCAAGGGTTAAGATGCATTTCTATCGGGCTTTAAAAGGGAAAGAGCAATACTATAACTTAGTTATTCCAACTAAAACGGGAGAGATAGTTACTTTTCACATTAGAAATATTCCTATAATTATTAATGATGAAAAAGTAGGGATATATGGAATTGGTCGCAATATTACTGACCAAAAGAGGGCAGAGGAGCAAATTGCTAGTCTCGCTTATACAGATTATGAAACAGGACTCCCGAACCGCTTGTCATTTTCTGAAAAGTTGAAAGAGTTACTTGAACGAGTTGCTAAGAAAAAGAAAAAACTAGCGGTCTTATTCATTGACATGGATCGCTTCAAAATAATAAATGATAGCTTAGGACATTATGCAGGGGATGAAATACTTAAAGAAATAGCCGATAGAGTTAAGTCAAGCTTACCATCAGGAAGCTTTTTAGGCAGATTTGCAGGAGATAAATTCGCGTTAATCTTATCAAAGAATATAGATATTGAGAATATTGTATCTGTCGCTAAAAATATTCAGAATAGCGTTTCAATTCCAGTTCTATATAACGAAAAAGAATATTTTATTACCGCTAGTATTGGGATTAGTTTGTACCCTGATGATGGTCTTGAAGAGCAAACTCTTCTGCGAAATGCTGATGCAGCGATGAACCGAATAAAGCTAAAAGGTGGTAATAGAATAAAATTTTATTCAACGGAAATTAATAATCAAGCTATTTATCGATTAGAGCTTGAAAGCTATTTGCGAAAGGCTCTAGAGAAAGATGAGTTCTTCTTGTGCTATCAACCTTTGATAGACCTAAGTACTGGAACGATTTTTGGAAGTGAGGCATTAATTCGATGGAATCATCCTAAGCTTGGGCTTGTGGCTCCATCAGATTTTATTCCATTAGCTGAAGAGACTGGATTGATTCATGACATTGGTCGTTGGGTTTTAGAGAATGCATGTTTACAAACGAAGAAATGGCAAGATTCTGAAATGAGTTATTTGTCAGTTTCTGTTAACGTATCAGCCAATCAATTTCAACAAGAAAATTTTGTGGAAGAAGTTATGGAAGCCTTACATAAATCTGGTCTAGAATCGCAATATTTAAATCTTGAATTAACTGAAAGTGTGATGCTTCGTAATGTTTCGCGTAGTATCCTAATCATGAAAGAGCTTCAGAGGATGGGAGTTAAAGTTTCAATAGATGATTTTGGAACAGGCTACTCTTCTCTAAGCTATCTAAAAAATCTACCGATAAATACGTTAAAGATTGATCGTTCTTTTATCAATAACTTACGGGATGACCAATCTGACATGGCAATTGTCAAAGCTATTATTACAATGGGTCTTGGCCTAAAGGTTAAAATTGTGGCTGAAGGTGTTGAAACGGAGGAACAATTTAATCTATTAAAACAATTAAATTGCCATTATGCACAAGGATTTTACATTCATCGTCCACTTACAAGCGCTGAATTTGAAGCTGGTATTAAAAGAAAAGGAATTGTAGAGGCCTCATAATTTAAAATTGTTTAAGTAGAACAATAACTGTTTCTGAACACAGTCTCAAAACATGCGTGGTTATTCATTATTAAATTCCAATACTTATTATTAATATTCAAAAAAGAAGCTGTTTGATTAGTTACATCAGGCTGCTTCTTTTATTTATGAATATTAGTGACTATATGTCTCTCCCCACTATTTAGTGTTAATTCAAATCGATCAAGAGGAAACAGAGTTCGATTGAAATGGTGATGAATACCGCATATTTGTTCTTCATTATCAAAGATCAGAAAATTAACACCGGATTTTTCCTTCTGATTGACTTTGAAGTACAGATGGTTGTGACAAAAAATACAGTCATATATGGAGAAATCTAATTTGTTTAATTTTAGTACAAACTCTCTGATGGATTCATCAGAGAGTTCCATTAACCATTCTTGATACATAATAGTTAACGGTTTTTTAATTCGAAATACATCTCCATTTTTTACGGAGAAAGTATGCTCCCCATATGTTATTCCTTCATCAAATTGTTCGAACAACTTCCATATTCCATCCGATAATATCTCGAAGGGTTGCTTAACTAATTCATTTAATGGAGTTGGTTCATCTTGGTCGTTAAAAAAAATCCATTGATTATGAATATACTCGACTGTTCCTTCAGAAAAGGCTCTCTTTTGATAAGGAAGTAATTTTAGACGCTGTTGTAAGTTCATGGTAATCCTCCGTCAATCAAATTCAAAGAATGATACTTCCTTTTTTGACAGAAATTGACCAAAATATAATCTCTATCTTTATTTTATTACGAAAAACTTCAGTTAAAGCCCATTGTTGATTTTTTAAACGAAGTTGATTGAAGTGGAAAATGAGCAGCTGAAATCAACAGCAATGTTTAACAGAGACCTTCATGCAAAACAATTTAGCTCCATGAGGTATGAAAATAAGCAATATATTTCTTTAGCAGTGACGAAGTGGAAGAACGCGAGACTCCTCGAAAATACTCCCGCATTTCCTTCGTGCGGTGAGAATTCATGGAAGCCT
>JBFILZ010000156.1:0-6467 GCA_041611945.1 Bacillus sp. (in: firmicutes) | reverse complement strand
GGAGATGGAGCGAAGATTATATCAAAAGCAAGAAGAGATGACATATGTATTTCAGGAAAAACATTCTCAGTACTCTCATGCTACCCAAGACTTCGCTTCATCAGTTCATCAGTTAGAAAAAGCTTGGCATGATGTGGTAGAGAGGTTAAGGAGAGATGTGTTAGATAACAAAATGGATCAATCTAGAAATAGGATACCTCCTGTAAATCAAGAAAGTAGAGAATTAATAAGGACTATTGAAATGATTAGTGAGAGGTCTTCATATGAGATGAGTCAAATTCAACAATATTTAACTGAGGTATACCAAGTGTTACTTCGAATGCATGAACAGCAGCAATATATTTCATCAGGATCAAAGAGAAATCAAATACCTACAAGGGTTAATGAGTAGGTGAATATATGAGTAGAACTAGAAGTCGGCTGTTACTCGAGGATGAAGAAACTAAACAGGATTATTACTGGCCATCCTTTACAGATATGATGTCAATGATCGTACTAGTCATGCTTTTTATTGCTGTAATTGCATTTGTACAAGCGATTTATACAGCTTATGATCAGGCTGAAATGAAACAGGAGTTACAACAAGCGGCAGAAATCAAAAAGCATATATCAGATTTAATAGAAAAAAGGTTAGAAGAAAACGTCGGAAAAGATAAAGTCATTAGAGGCCCAAATAATACAATTTCAATTGAGGGTGATATTTTATTTGCTAGTGGTAGTGCAGTTGTTAGTGAGGAGGGGAAAAAAGTATTAGCTTCACTAGGTGAAGGGATATTAACGATTTTAGAAGATCCTGAACTAAGCCAATATCTTTATATTATTTTAATAGAAGGTCATACAGATTCTGTACCATTTGATAATTGGTCTTTATCAACAGACCGAGCAGTTTCCGTTGTAAAATCGATGCTAGAAGCAAATCCAACCCTTTCTAGAAGTGAGTTTGCCCAGTATATAGCGGCAACTGGATACTCAGAATACAAGCCAGTAGTAAAATCTCCACAAGGTAAACCAAATTCTCAAAATCGTAGAATCTCGTTCCAAATTATTCTTGACGATCAAAAGTGGCAAGAGTCATTAAAAAACATTCTTCAAAAAGAATAGCATTAAAATGCTACTTATCTTCAATCCAATAAAGTAAAGTAGTCATTCTTCTCAAAAAGTCTTTTTACTTTATTGGATGGATCACCATGTTACGATTACAGCTATTCATCTAATTCATTTAATGCTTTCTTGTATTGTATTGTTTTTTTGAAAAAGTAAAAGGACAGTACAAGCAAGAGTATAGTTGATATCATCATGACATTTGTTTGTATAATACTTTTTCCTTCGTTTGGAATTAATATCCCTGTAAAAAGGAATACACTAACCGCTAATAAAACCATTCCAAATCTGGAATAATCAATAGCTTTATCTTTTAATTCTTTTAATTTTGGAGTCATAGCTCTTCATCCCTACCTTCTATGAAACTTAAATTCTATATTATCATAGAGGGGTGGTATTGCATGTATGTAAATTAATCCAAGATTGTATATAGCCGTTAAAGGCTCAATATTGATTCCTAAGCGGAGTTTTGTAAAGTTGAAGTAAAATACACCACTCTGGGTTTACAATTGATTCTAGGGCTTTCCAGGAGCAAGAGAGGCAAGGGTTCAAACCGCTTGCCGAGATAAAGGGAAAAATCCCGGAGGTAAAAATCAAAAAACATAAACAACAAAACCAGTAGAATAATAGATTTTCTGCGTTAGTAATGGTGATTTTCATTTAAACGGTACTCTTCAACTCGACCATTCAAATAAATTCTTGAATAAATTTATTCATGGAAATAAAAGAGTGTATTTTCAAGAAAATGAGTTGCCCTGAAAAAAGTATTTAAACCTTAGGCGCTTGTAAACATTGTTTTTGATTTCAGCTGAATGGTGTTCGCTCTACACTTCAATCAACTTCGTTTGAAAAATAAACATGAAGCTTTAACAAAGCTAAATCTTAAAATATACGCGAATGTCCTATACACATTTTCATCAGTTTTCATAAACTAGAGAGAAGTGAGAGTAAAGAAGGGAGGAGATTTCATGTCTTATTATGGATATGGACCTAGTGCACCTTATGGTTACCCAGGTAATTATCCTGCTCCATACCCTGGAGGATATGGGTGGGGATATGCCTTAATCGTTGTTTTGCTTATACTATTGATCATTCTTGGCGGAGGTTATTATTACAATAATTACTACAAAAAGTAAAAGGCTAATGCAGTCTCTGCCAAGGCCTTTTTTTTTTGTTATCCCAAATAGAATTTTTTTAGGTATACTTAACTATAGTGTAATAATGGGGGGATAAGTTGATGAGTTCTTATGGGCAAACATGGGATTTAGACCACTTTTTTAAGGGTGGTAGTAGTTCAGCTGAGTATCATACATATGTAGAAAATTTGGAAGATAACATTCAGAAACTCAGTGAGAGATTGGATACAATTAAACATGTAAAAGAGCTGCATGAAATATTAGATTACGTTCAGGTTGTCATGAATAAAGTAAGAGAAGCAGCTGCATTTGTATCATGTTTGAATGCTCAAAATGTAAAAGATAAAATGGCTGGTGATTTTAGAGGGAAAATCACTAGTTTATCAGCACAATTTCAATCTTCATTGACAAAATTAGATGAGTTTATCCTATCTATAGATGAGAGTGAATGGTTGTTACTTCTTGGTAATAATGAATTCAAGTCTCTTGAATTTGTGCTAAATGAACGGAGAAAACTTGCTGCAGAGAAACTAGACGTTGAACAAGAATCCCTAATATTAGGACTTGGAGTAGATGGATATCATGGTTGGTCACAAATGTACGATACAATTATTGGAAGAATCACGATTCCATTTGAGGAAGATGGTCAAATTAAACAATTATCTGTTGGCCAGGCTTCTAATAAATTCTCAAGTCCAAACCGGCAAATTAGAAAATCTACTTTTGAAGGGTGGAAGACGACATGGGAAGAAAATGGAGATTTGCTCTCTCGTACTCTAAATCACCTTGCAGGATTTCGTTTAAGCGTCTATAAAAAACGAGGGTGGGAAAATCCGCTAAAAGAACCTCTAATGATTAACAGAATGAAACAGGAAACTCTAGATTCAATGTGGAGTGTGATCGGACAATATAAGCAAGTATTTGTGAAGTATTTGGAGCGAAAAGCCGCTTTGCTAGGTCAGGAAAAATTAAGTTGGTATGATTTAGATGCACCAATTACTACTTCTACTAGTACAGTTTCGTATCAGGAAGGTGCTGAATTTATTCTACAACAATTTTCAAGATTTGGCCCCAAGATGGCTAGTTTTTCGAAAAGGGCATTTGAGGATAAGTGGATTGAGGCTGAGGATAGGGCTGGGAAGATGCCAGGCGGGTTTTGTACAAGTTTTCCAGAATCAGAACAGTCACGAATTTTTATGACTTATTCAGGAACTCCTTCTAATATCTCAACACTCGCCCATGAACTAGGGCATGCTTTCCACCAACATGTGATGAATGATTTAGAACCATTGAATCAAAAGTACGCTATGAATGTGGCAGAGACAGCGTCTACGTTTGCTGAAATGGTAGTAGCAGATGCAGCTGTGAAAAATGCAAAGTCCGAAGAAGAAAAACTGTCTTTATTGGAGGATAAAATCCAACGAAGCGTTGCTCTTTTTATGAATATTCATTCGAGATATATTTTTGAGAATTCATTTTATAATGAGAGAAAAAAAGGAATGGTTAGTCAAGCAAGGTTAAATGAATTGATGGAACAGGCGCAGAAAGTTGCTTATCATGATTCATTAGATGAATACGATCCAACATTTTGGGCTTCAAAACTACATTTCCATATTACGGGTGTTCCTTTTTATAATTTTCCATATACATTTGGATATCTATTTTCTCTTGGTATTTATGCAAAAGCATTAGAGGAAGGTAGTGAATTTGAAGAGAGTTATATATCTTTATTAAGAGATACAGGAAGAATGACGGTGGAAGAACTTGCAGAAAAACATTTGAGAGTAGACCTTACAAAACAAGATTTCTGGGAGAAGGCTATTCAATTAGCTGTTCAGGATGTCCAAGACTTTTTGGAAATCACAAATAAATAGGATCTGGTGCAGTTAAAGTTCACGGAAGCATATATTCAATGTTCTGTGGGAATAGTGAGTAATTGAGGTACGCAGATGCAATTGCCACGAAGTACTTATTTTACGAGTGAAATTCAACATCCAAGTTTATCAGTGATATTAAAAATGCATCAAAAAGCACCTACATGAAGTCAGGTGCTTTTCGCTATATTTTTTTAAGTTCAAAGGTACTAATCATCAAAAAGGATAAAAGTAATATCCAATACATGTATAGATATGAAGGTAAAACAGGTATAGCTAAAAAGCTTAACGTTAACAAGCACCCTGCAGCTGTAATTGGAAGACCAACAAAGTATCCTTTATTATCCGAAACATTGAACCTAGCAAGTCTTACAGCACCTGATCCAATAAAGATGATTGTAAATAGAGCTCCTGGAGCCCCATATTCGAATAGTACTGCCTGATAAATAAGTAAGGCAGGGGCTACCCCAAATGAAATAATGTCACACATTGAATCAAGCTGCTTTCCAAATTCAGAAACAATATTTAGCTTTCTAGCAGCCATACCGTCAAAACGGTCTGTCAATGCAGCAATAAAGATGAGTAATAAACTAACTTTAAATTCATTCTGAGTAGTAAAGATTATCGCAAATCCACCGAGCGTCAAATTCAATAATGTCAGTATGTTGGCAGTTTGAGATTTTAATTTTTTCATTGTATGATCTAGGTATTCCCATATTAACAAAAACAATCACTCCCTTTAAAGGGTAAATCATAGATCTAATAAGAATGTATTTTCTATTGTAAGTATTTTGTGTACAATAGTAAAGCTAATTCATTCAATAGGGGGAAACATTTTTGAAAAAAAACGTATACAGAGTGTTTATTGAATTAACCAATCGTCCATTTTTATCAAAAATTCTTGAAAGATTTACTCGATCTTCTTACAGTCGAATCTTAATTCCTTCTTTTACAAAAGTTTTTCAACTTAATCAAGATGAGATGGAGAAGGAAATTAATGAATATAAATCATTACATGATTTATTTACTAGAAAAATGAAGAAAGATGTCCGTGTCATAGAAGAAGGAGACCATGTATTAACTAGCCCAGTCGACGCAGTACTTGAAGACCTTGGAGAAATTTCACATGATCAGACATTTACTGCAAAAGGTAAATCCTATTCCATATTAGAAATGCTAGGAAACGGTGAAAAAACGAACAAATATATAAATGGTACTTTTCTTATTCTTTATTTAAGTCCAAGTCATTATCACCGAATTCATGCCCCAATATCTGGTGAAATTGTTGATCAATGGGTATTAGGAACATCTTCATATCCTGTTAATAGCTGGGGCATAAAATATGGTAAAAGTCCTTTTACAAAAAACTATCGGATAACATCAGAAATAATGAGCAATGGGGCACATATAGCTTTGGTAAAAGTTGGTGCAATGTTTGTAAATGGCATTGAATTAACTCATGAAGGAGACAACATTACAAAAGGAGATGAGATGGGTTATTTTGCTTTTGGATCCACTGTTATTCTTCTTTTTGAAAAAAATGTCTTTAGTCCGAGGAATTTGACAAAGAAAATGGATGTTCAAGTCGGACAAGCACTGGGAACAATCAAAAAAGAGACAACACATTAATGGTTCGAAACGTTGCGAAATTTGATAAATGATTAGAAAAAAGAGTGTGAAATCGTAATGGTTTTATACTCTTTTTTGTACTTAATCCGTTAACGAGCAGGTATTTTGAACATAGTTATGGTAGCCTAATGAAAAAAGTGGAGGGGCAAATGGAGAATCACAAGTTTGATGAGTTTTTAAAAATTGCAAAAAAACTAAATGATATAAAAATCATTCCAATGTTAATGGGTTCGGTGGGTTTAGAAGTCATTACTGGAATGAACTGGGATGCTCAAGACTTAGATGTCCATGTACCTGGAGATAAAAGAGGGTGGGAAGTGCCGCCAGATATTTCTATACATAACTGGATTGATATTGTTAATATTATGAAATCAATGGAATATAATCTAATTGACTTACATGAACATGAGTTCTCTAAAGAGGGGTTATCAGTTGAGTTTGGTATTATTGACACACTACCTAATTTCGCAGGGGTACAATTAAAGGATTTAGAAATGTATCAAAAGGGTGACGTAAAGTATTATCTACTAAATCCTGAGCAATATTTAAGTGTTTACGAGTCATCATCTAAGGATAGTTACCGAGCAGATAAAAATAATGATAAAGATAGAATAAAAATAGATTTCTTGAGAAATTTGCATTGTTAAATAATAGGCTACCCTGAAAATAAGGGGATCTTCGTTCCAGAACACTCGCTTTCCGTGGGGCGGGCGGTGAGCCCCTCGGC
>JBFILZ010000155.1:0-6502 GCA_041611945.1 Bacillus sp. (in: firmicutes) | reverse complement strand
TGCCTAATTCTTCAGATTATATTCTTCCGTATAGCCATTTTACTGAATCAACGTTCCTGTCCTACCTTAGAGAGTTTAAAGAGGTCTTCCTCTTAAAAAGGCGAGATTATTTACACCCTCAGATCATTACCGTTACAAAGATTCCACATGATGAAGTTCAGATTGTTTCTGGTCAGGATGAAATAATCGTTTCTGAGGAAGAAGCGTATTATTCAATCCGAAAAATGATCAGAAATCAAAGTTACAATATTTATAAAGGGTTACCACTGAAAAAAATAAATAATTTACCTATCGAATATCGAGTTTATGTACAAAAATCAAGAGAAAGACATTGGGTAGTTACCTCTAAAATAATTAAACACGAGTTATTTTCAACTGGTTCTATCTATCATCATGAAACTAGGATTATTGATGAAAAAATTTCCAGTGAATTTAGCGAAATAGATGAGAAAACGGTTAATCTGCTCGATACTATTCCTACTAAATTATCAACATATCTAGATTACTTTCTCCCCAACGTGGGCAGTTACTATTTCGATTTTATTACCGGTGAAGATGGGAACCTATACCTAATCTATATTGGCGGGGTAGAACAGTTTGATTATCTTTCAAGTTGTAATAGTGAAGATTGGTGTAGGTACCTAAAAAACATTGTTCATTTTATGAGCAATTTATCGGATGATACTACTAAAGTAAGGTTGGATGAAGATGAAAAAGATGTGGATTAAATGTAATAGTGAGAGTAGCCTACTGTCTAACTACCAGATCGGTGTTGGTCAAGTACTATTTAATGAAATCGGAGAAAATGTCTGGATTAAATTTGGTCAAAGAGAATTATTAATTGAAGTAAAGTTGATTAAGGAAGATGAAGGCACGTTAGAAACAAGCTTTGAAAATCCAATTATATTATATGTAGCAGAAAACATACTTTCAGAATTATTAATCGAACCCACCAATGTATATCAAATAAAGTTTAAGCCTGGGAAGATTGAAATAGGACCAGTAATCGGATTACTTCTTGGGGAACAACAATATTATTATCATGATTCTACAATGAGAGAGTATACAGATGCCTTATCTGCCTATCAAAAAATAGGGGGATTAGTCTATGCATTTAAAACTTGTTCCATTAACTGGACCAATCAATGTATACATGGCTTATTCTTTGATCAAAGTAACAAAAAATGGAAATACAGTACATTCCCGATTCCTTCAGTCATATATAGAAGAGCCTTTAATGTATCTAATGAAGTCGTTGATCGATTAAACAAAGCTGTCGGTGGGAAAATATTTAATTCGAGAAGATATAGCAAATGGCAGATGTATCAGATGTTAAAGAAAAATGAAACTTTAAAAGAGTATTTACCAGAGACAGCTAGACTAAAAGGCAATGAAATATTGGGGAAGTTTTTGAACAAGTATACCAATGTCATACTAAAACCAATTGGATTATCACGTGGGCGCGGAATTTGCATTATGCGAAAAGTGAACGATAAAGTATTCATTCGAGACTACCGAGATGGAACGAGAATGATGGAATCAACCTTTACTGAAAATGAAGCCATAGAATATATAGAAGGACGTAAATTTCATGAAAAAAGGTATATTATCCAACCGTATATAAAGCTGGCAAAAATCAATGGCTCTCCATGGGATGTTCGGGTAGTCATGCAAAAGGACGTTAACAACGAATGGAATTGTCATGGAATAGAATGTAGAGTCGCTGGTATGGGAGATTTAGTTACAAATATATCTCGTGGAGGAAAGGCCCTTTCCCTGTCTGAAGCCGTAAACCAGTCATTCGGTCCAGTGACCAATATTTCTATAATCAAAGGAACTCTTGTTAAGATCTGTAAACTGTTATCTGAAGTATTGGAAGGAGAAGATGAAAATTTAGCAGAACTTGGGATAGACATAGCGATGGATGTAGATCAAAATTTTTGGATTATAGAATCCAATGTGAGACCCACGTATAACGGCTTTAAGCGGCATATGAGATATGAAAATTATCTTCATCTTTGTAATTCACCCGTGACATTCGCTTCCAGTATGGCCGGTTTTGGAAGGTGGGGGAGTTATGAGACAAAAGCATAAACTTTTATTAAATCTTATTACTAAAAATCAAGTGCTCATTCCACTTACATCCTTACAACGTAGTCTAATAAGAAAAAAAACATTTCTCCGTTTCGGCATAAAAGCAATTGAGGTCGAAATTTCTGCTTCCAAAGAATTAGAAATCAATGAAATTGTTATTTCAAAGAATATAGTGGACGAATTAAGTATCCCTTTACATTCACAGTACGAGATTATTCAAAATAATACTGAATTACTAATTGGGCCCTATATTGGTATTTTAGCATGCAAAAGTCAGGAAATTCTTCATGGATTAGTCCAAAACCTTTCTAATTATTTATATGATTATGAGGACATTGGAGGAGCAATTTTAGCTTTTTCTGAAGAGGGAATTGATATGGAAAATAACCTCGTAACCGGATATGCCTATAACCCACTCAAAAAAACATGGGAACCCGGAATTTTTTCTTATCCCGCAAGTATATTTAGACGGTGCGGTTTAAAGAAAATATTACGAAATCATCTCCAGTCTGTATTGGGAGATAAAGTTTTCAATAATTATATAATTAATAAATGGGAAATGCATGAATGGCTTTCTAGCAACCCAACGATCCGCCCACATTTACCTGAGACGATTAGGTATACCAAATCATCAGATGTCCTCTGGTTTTTAGAGCACTATTCTCCTGTGTACGTAAAGCCGATTCTCGGAAGTCAAGGGAAAGGAATCATTAAAGGAAGTAAACTGGATACAGGTTATGAATTCAAATTCAATAAAGATGGTCAAGATTATGAGTTAGCCTTTGAATCAGAAAAAGAAGTTCAAACCTTTCTAAAGGAGAATAAAGTAGATGGGCGCTTCTTAATTCAGCAAGGAATTAATGTTCTGAAGAAAGAAGATTCGATGATAGATTTTCGATTAGTACTTGTGAAAAATTATAGCGGGAATTGGGTGGACATGGGGTTAATCGCTCGGTATGGCGTTACTGGAAGGATCGTAAGTAATGTCTCATCAGGTGGATATGCAACAATGGGGGAAGAAGTATTTAGAGACATTTGCAATATGTCAGAACAAGATATATTTCAATTACGGAAAAAAATTTCAGAAATAGCAATCTTAACGGCAGAAAGTTTAGATAAAACAGGTATACTTTGCGGTAATTTAGGTTTTGATTTGGCAGTGGATCGTGATTATAACATTTGGATCATTGAACTAAATAATCAAGACCCCAATCACACAATTGCAATTGATGCAGGCAATAAACAATTATTTTATGAAACGAAAAAAATGAATATGTTATACGCTAAAAATTTAGCAGGTTTTTAGGAGGTTACAAGCTGATGGTCAGGATAAAGTGGAAGGACACGTCAAGTCGTATTCTTTATATACCAGCTTCCTTCAACCTACAAATGAAGCGGGTAATTCTCCATTTCGGAATCTGGAAAATGGAATTAGAGGTACAAGTTGATCAGGAACTTGTTAAGGATACACTTGTACTACCTAAAAAAATATTTGGCGAACTAACGATTCCAGACGAACTAACATATGAAATAAAACTAGATGGTCGAAATATATTTCTAGGTCCAGTCATTGCATTTGTTCCTGTACTTGGCGTGGAACGGCTAAATGAAGAGACCTTGGTCAGGTATAAGGATTATATGCAGGGATATTCACAAATAAACGGGCTAGTTTACATTTGTGCAGCAAAAAAAATTGATTTTGATAGAAAATCGATTGAGGGATATTATTACTCACCAGAAAATGGTGAATGGAAAAAGGGAATATTCCCGTTTCCACATTCTTTATACCGTAAAACAGGCTATAGCCAATCTATTAATGATGGGTTGACTTCAGTACTTGGTGACAAGGTATTCAACACCTATTTCTTTAATAAATGGGAATTGTGGGACGTATTATCAACCTTCCCAGAACTGCGATCTTATTTACCAGAAACAGCCTCATTAAGTAATGCGAACCAAATATATGAGATGATCGAGGAATTTGGGATGGTGTATTTAAAACAAGCAGCTGGCCAAAAGGCTCAAGGTATTATTAGAGTCCATAAATCTGAACAGGGATATCACTTTGTCTATCGATTAAAGGGAGAAAAAATCTTACAAGATAGGGAAGAGATTGAAGGTTTTATTAAAGAGCTCAATAGAAAGCAAGATTACTTGATTCAACAAGCGATACCAGTCAAACAACATGAAAGTCGGAATTTTGACTTCAGGGTAATTCTTCAAAAAGATGGTTCAGGGGAATGGGTATGTCCAGGTATCATAGGACGCTTTGGAAAAAAAGGAAGTATTGCAACAAATTTTCTCCTTGATGGATTTTCTTTATCGGGGTTAGAAAGTTTAAAAGTAGCGTTTAAATTATCAGAACGTGAAGCCTTTGCAAAAGAACAAGAAATCATACGTGTATGTAAAGAGGCTTGTTCAAAGTTGAATGTAACCATTGGACATTATGCGGATCTAGGAATTGATGTCATGGTTGATGAAAATATGAAGATATGGATACTTGAAATTAATAAACTACATGATCATAAATTCCCTTTGTATGGGTTAAATGATCCCCAAATGTATTATAAGGTAGTATCTAATCCATTTCTTTATGCAAAATTCCTAGGTGGTTTTTAATAAAAGGAGGTTGGAAAATTGTCACTACCAAATATACCAGATATAAATCCTAAATTTAATCTAAAGCGAAAAGATGTCATAAATCTCTTGCTTGCTTCAATTGCTATGGAAGAGATTGCACTGTCACATATTTTAAACGCAGAAGGAGAAAAAATTCAAAAAGTTCTTGAACATCACCCAACGATTGATGAAATGTTAAAGGTTAACCGAAGTGTTGAAAAAGTAATCAGAGCAGTTATTAAGAAAGAAATGCTTTTGCAATTTAAACTTGAGGATATTTTAGACTTTGAAGATGAGCATGATGAAGAAGAATAATTAATGACCAAAACCTACATATGCATTCTATGTAGGTTTTTTCTATATTAATAGGGAAGTAACCCAACTTTAATTGATTATTATTTTATCCATAGTATTATTAGATAAAATCATACGATTTTAAGTATATTTATATAGTAAAATTACATTATAAACTTCTGTTTTTCTGTATTCTATTAGAATACATTTATGGATGATTTATACAAAGAGGTGAGTAAAGATGGAAGTAGTATATTTTGCTGGTGGATGTTTATGGGGAGTACAAGCTTTTATAAAAACTTTACCTGGAGTAAAGTTCACAGAAGCGGGAAGAGCTAATGGAACAAGTGATACACTTGAGAGTGATTATGATGGCTATGCCGAATGTGTAAAAACAGGATTTGATCCGAAGATCGTAACAATCAGAGAATTAATGGAGTATTTCTTTGAAATCATTGATCCATACAGTTTGAATAAACAAGGACAAGATGTAGGGGAGAAATACAGAACAGGATTATATAGTGAAAATTCTGAACATTTAAAAGAGGCGAAATCGTTTTTATGTGAGAGAAATGATTACGATCGTATAGTTGTTGAAGTATTGCCACTTACAAATTATGTGAAAAGTGCAGAAGAACATCAAGATAGATTAGCTAGATGTCCAAATGATTATTGTCATATTCCAGAAGAAATATTAAATAGATATAAATAAGAATAGTAAAAGATAGTTTATGGAGTTTCTAGTTTTCAGAGTTTTTTTTCATCATCTAATTAAGGAGAACAGAATTACCTAATTATTTTCAACACTAGGATGCGTTTTATGTCATAACGCGTCTTTTTTTGTTTAGGAAGTTGATCTTGCTATTTGGCGAGTTCCTAGAATTTATTATTTCGTTAGTTGAGTATGATTTCTTATTTGTACGTACTCACAATTTTTTACCGACCAGCAAATAAGTGACCATTCATAAGACTTATAGGACAGCCCAAAACAATATGGTCAAGTCACCAACAGGAACTTCCTCATAAAGATTATTATAAATACTCAATAACTCTGGTAATCTCGGATTCTGGCCATAAATCTATGTTTCCGTATAACTTCCGATAATATATATTAGAAGGTGCACATAATCGACTTATTGTTAAGTTCCTATAATTATAGGGACGGGATAGGTGATTATTTGAATACGTCCTTGGATGTTATGTTATATATAGACTTGTACATAACGTTTTCTAGTTTAACCCAGTTCGGTTAGATTAAACATATCATAAAATGGTTTTTCCTAGTATGGTAATTTAATTAAAATGATGAAGAAAGAGAATCCTGACCAAGCGCTAGAGGAAACTATTCAATCTATATTTCAAGAACATGATGGTAATTATGGATATCGTCGTATCAAACTAGCATTGAGAAATCGTGGGATTGAAGTCAATCACAAGAAAGTTCAACGTATCATGAGAAAACTCGGATTTAAAGCTAATAAGTTCATTCGAAAAT
>JBFILZ010000154.1:0-6551 GCA_041611945.1 Bacillus sp. (in: firmicutes) | reverse complement strand
TGCACTTGAAGAATCAGCAACTGCACTAGAAAAGATAGAACCTGGAGCATTGAAAAGGATACAATATTTGGTTGAATCGAATTGATAATAAGGCTGCTCGAGATCACTCGTGTGGCCTTTTTTATGCAAATTGAAATCAAATGAAATAGGTCCGCGTTCAATGGTATAAATGATAAGGGTAAGAAGGTATTGTTTTACTAAAAGAGTGATTATGATAAGATTAGGCATTGCAAACTAGTCAATAAAAGGGTGATATATTTTGATATATTTAGATAATAGTGCAACCACTCAGCCATACCCTGAAGTCATTGAGGCATTTACTAAAGTTGCTACACATTATTTTGGAAATCCATCTTCTATTCACTCGCTTGGAAGTGAAGCAGAAAGGTTAATTTATCAGTCTAGAGAGATAATCGGGGGACTTCTATCTGTAAAGCCTAGTGAGGTATTATTTACTTCTGGTGGAACAGAAGGAAATAATTTGGCTATAAAAGGAACAGCCTTAAGATATAGAAGTAGGGGAAAACATATAATAACAACATCTATTGAGCATGCTTCCATTCAAGGAACACTTAACCAGTTAAAAACGTTTGGGTATGAGATAACATACTTACCTGTTAATGAATTAGGCGTTATAACACCTGATCAAGTGAAGAAGGCAATAAGGAAGGATACGATCCTCGTTTCAGTCATTCATGTGAACAATGAAGTGGGCTCTATTCAACCAATTCTTGAGATTGGTCAATTACTTAACCAATATCCACAAATTCTATTTCATGTTGATCATGTTCAAGGAATTGGGAAAGTATCACTCCATATTAAAAAATCCTTTATCGATCTACTTACAGTCTCAGGACATAAATTTCATGGCTTAAAAGGAACAGGTTTCATCTATGTAAAGGAAGGAGTCCAATTGGATCCACTCTTCACAGGTGGTCCTCAGGAAAACGAACGTAGAGCAGGTACTGAAAATGTAGCAGGGATTGTTTCAATGACAAAAGCCTTGCGAATGACACTAGATAACAGTGTCCAAAAGATCCAGCACATAGATAAAATGAAAAATTATATTTTAAATTTTATTAAAACATCAAGTTTTGCAGTTTTAAATACACCAGAGGTAGGATCAGCACCGCATATTATCAATTTTTCTATTCCAGGTGCAAAGCCGGAAGTAATTGTGCATGCGCTTGAGAACTATAACATTTTTGTTTCAACAAAGTCTGCCTGTTCTTCTAAACAGTTTAGCCCAAGTCGGATATTGCTTGAAATGGGAAAAACAGAGCGAATAGCTGCCAGTGCAATTCGCGTGAGCATGTGTGACCTGAATACAATGGCTGAAATTGAATTTTTTTGCAAGGTGCTTAGAGAAATTAAAGAACAAAATATGGTGATAATGAGGTAATTAATCATGCAATATGACAGAATATTAATCAGATATGGTGAGATAACGACAAAGGGAAAAAATCTCTTGAAGTTTATAAACGCATTGAAAGAAAACATCCAACATAGACTTAAAAATTACTCAAATATTACAATTGAGAAGACAAGAGATCGGATATTTATTAACCTTAATGGTGAAGATCATATTGGGATAATGGATGAACTAGAATCTGTTTTCGGTATTTCTTCCTACAGCCTAGCCTTGAAAACAGAGACAGAGTTAGATGCAATAAAAAAAGGTGCTTTATTTGCATTTAGAGAGGCCAGTGAGGGAATTAAGACATTTAAAGTAAATGTAAGAAGGTCTTATAAACAATTCCCACTTGAGACTCAACAGTTGAACAATGAAATCGGTGGCTTTATTCTGAGAAATTCAGAGAATATATCAGTTGATGTAAAAAATCCAGATATTGAAGTTAGAGTTGAAGTTCGTGAAGATGGGACCCATATTTCTTCATATACTCGAAAAGGGGCAGGTGGCATGCCTGTTGGCTCGAGTGGCAAGGCTTTATTGTTATTATCTGGCGGGATTGATAGTCCGGTTGCTGGCTATCTGATGATGAAAAGAGGTGTAGCTATAGATGCCATTCATTTCCATAGCCCACCTTATACAAATGAACGTGCTAAGCAAAAAGTCATTGATCTTGCTGAGACATTATCCACTTATTGTAGGAAAGTAAATATTCATATGGTACCTTTTACAGAAATACAAACAACTATACAAAAAGGTGTTCCGAGTGACTATTCTATGACAGTTATGCGTAGAATGATGTTGCGAATAGCTGAGAGAATAGCTGAAAAGAATGACATAATCGCTCTAGCTACTGGAGAGAGTTTAGGACAAGTGGCGAGCCAGACACTAATGAGTATGAATACAATTAATGAGGTAACAAATATACCTGTGATTCGTCCTGTGGTCACAATGGATAAACTTGAAATTACGGAGATTGCTAAAAGAATTAACACATACGATATTTCGATTCGACCATATGAGGATTGTTGTACAATTTTCACATCCGCTTCGCCTGCAACAAGGCCAAGACGTGATAAGGCAAATCGATTTGAAGGGTTTCACGATTTTTCACAGCTAATTGAAGAAGCTGTAGAGAATACAACAATGATCCAAGTTAGAGGTCTAAGTGCAAAAGTTGATCCAGTAATCAATGATTTATTTTAGGCGTAACTTGTTTTCAATTAAATACTAACAATTACCAGTAAGGAGATTGAATTAAGCCATGTGTTTTAACACACTCTATTAACACAAGGAGGTGATATACATGGCACAAAACAATAGCTCAAACCAACTTCTAGTTCCTGGAGTGCAACAAGCTCTAGACCAAATGAAGTATGAAATTGCTAACGAGTTTGGTGTTAACCTTGGAGCCGATACAACTGCTCGTGCAAATGGTTCTGTTGGAGGAGAAATTACTAAGCGTTTAGTTCAAATGGCTGAACAGCAAATTGGTGGAGGATACCAACAATAACAATTATATAAAATGGCTACAAGGACGGGGTCTTCCCCGTCCTTTTATTCATTTCATAAGTCAAAGTTTTTGACCGCCATATTATGATTTTTTCTTGATCAACATATTCATCCCTTAAGTAGATGAAAAAATATTTATATACTCAAAAATATATTGTATAGATGTCAGAAAACTTGGAAGCTCTTTCTTAGGAATCTTATCTGTTCAATAATTCAAAATTTTTAATTATTTGGTATACTAAATATAACTCATCTAAGGGAGGTAAATTCATGGAGAGAGAACAATTACAAGCACCAACAGATTACAACATCGTTCAAGAAATTGAGAAATTTTCGAATAACAATACAAAAATTGCATTAAAATGGGAAGATGAACTTGGAGATACAAAAGAAATTACATATAAAAACCTAATTTATCGGGTGAACCAAATCGGCAATGCCTTCCTCTCCGTAGGTATGAAGAAGGGACAGAAAGTTCTTGTGATAGTGCCTAGACTGATAGAAGCCTATCAAGTGTATCTCGCGGCATTAAAGTGTGGATTTGTAGTAATACCTAGCTCTGAAATGTTACGAAAGAAAGATATTGAATATAGATTACAGCATGCTGAAGTACAGGCTGTTATTTGTTTTCATGAATTTACTGAGCAATTTAAAGAAATTGATACTTCTTCGTTAAATATGTTTTCAATTGGAGGAGAAGTAGAGGACTGGTTTAATTTAGAAAGATTAGCCAATCTAGAGAGTGAAGAACTAGATATGGCTCCAACTAAAAATGATGATATGGCATTTTTATCTTATACTTCAGGTACAACTGGAAATCCAAAAGGGGTCGTGCATACCCATGGGTGGGGTTTTGCTCACCTTCAAATTACAGCATCAAGCTGGTTGGATATAAAAGAAGGAGATACTGTTTGGGCAACGGCAGGTCCTGGATGGCAAAAGTGGGTTTGGAGTCCTTTTCTTGCAACGCTAGGGTCTGGTGCGACAGGATTCGTTTATTATGGCAGATACGATCCTAAAAAATATTTGAGTTTTCTCGAAAAATATTCTATCAATGTACTCTGCTGCACTCCAACTGAGTATAGACTAATGGCCAAGACCGATGGACTGGATAGCTATTCTTTGTCATTTCTACACAGCGCGGTATCAGCGGGTGAGCCATTAAACAGAGAAGTTATAGAAACATTCCGTAAATACTTTAATATTGATGTCAGAGATGGATACGGTCAAACAGAAAATACATTGCTTGTTGGAGTATTGAAAGGAATGGAAATTAAGCCAGGTTCAATGGGAAAGCCTACTCCTGGAAATTTAGTAGAGATAATTAATGAATATGGATATCCTGTTAAGGCGGGTGAAGCCGGAGACATTGCAGTCCATGTAGACACTCCTGCACTATTTAAACAATATTACAAAGACCCAGAACGAACAAAAAGGCAATATAGAGGAGAGTACTATTTAACAGGTGACAGAGCACGGCTTGATGATGAAGGTTACTACTGGTTTGAAGGTAGAGGCGATGATATTATCATTAGTTCAGGCTATACAATCGGTCCATTTGAAGTGGAGGACGCTCTTGTTAAACATGCGTTTGTTAAGGAATGTGCTGTCGTTGCAAGCCCGGATGAAACAAGAGGAAATATTGTCAAAGCATTTATCGTGTTACAGGATAATGTGGATTCTATGGACCCCACGTTAATTCCGACATTGCAAGAGCATGTGAAGCAAATAACAGCACCATATAAGTACCCAAGAAAGATCGAATTTGTAAATGAACTGCCGAAAACAACTTCAGGGAAAATTAGAAGGATTGAACTTCGACAATTAGAAAACCAATAGAATGAAACAGGTTTTGAAAGTAGAACAAAGAGTGGTTGCTTTTATACAAAATTAGAATGGAGATTAAAATGGGAAAGCTTTGGTTTGGTGGTAAAATTTATACGCTAAAAACAGAAACTGATACAGTGGAAGCAATTTTTGTAAGAGAAAATAAAATCATTGCAATGGGATTAAAAGCAGAGCTTATAAAACTATATGAACCAACTGACATGATTGATTTACAAGGGAATATCATGTTTCCTGGATTTGTGGATAGCCATTTACATTTAATTGGTCATGGAGAAAAACTCATTCGATTGGATTTATCTAGAATGACTTCAAGTATAGATATCATAGAGGCTTTGGAAAAAAAGGTTTCCACAACCGAAAAGGGCTCTTGGATTATAGGGGAAGGCTGGAATGAGAACTTGCTTCCAGATCGAAAGATATTTCATAGCAAGGAGCTAGATGAAATCGCACCTGAGCATCCACTTATTATTCATCGTGTGTGTAGACACGCGATGATTGCTAATAGTAGGGCTATGGCCCTCTCAGGAATCACTAAGGAAACGACCAATCCACCAGGAGGAGTGATTGTTAAAGATGTAACAGGAGAACCTACAGGTTATTTGCTGGACCAAGCCGGAGAACTAGTTAAAGATGTAATCCCAATCGTTTCGGTAGAATATCTTGAGACTGCTCTACGTCAATCAATAAAAGATTGTCACCGTTTAGGTTTAGTTGGTGGGCATAGTGAGGATTTAAATTACTATGGTGGATTTGATAGAACCTTCGGAACCTTTATAAAAGTAGTAAATGAAGAGGGGGTTAGTTTCAAAACGAATTTGCTCGTTCATCATGAAGTAGTAGCGGACATGAAGGAGCGTGAGATTTCGTTTGGAAATGTCAATGGTAAGATTGAAATTGGAGCAATGAAGATATTTGCAGACGGGGCTCTTGGAGGTAGAACTGCATTATTAAGTCAGCCTTATAATGATTCACCAGAAACATCTGGAGTAGCAATCCATGAACTCGAAGAACTTAAAAAGCTAGTAAAAAAAGCTAGAGAATACGGAATGCCAGTTGCCATTCATACTATTGGAGATTTAGCTTTTGAATACTCACTCGAGGCTTTAGAACAATACCCTCCTGCAAATGGTCTTCGTGATCGATTAATTCACGCTCAAATTCTAAGAAAAGATCTTATAGATAGAATGAAAAAATTACCGATAGTGTTAGATTTGCAACCTCGCTTCGTTGCTTCAGACTTTCCATGGGTAATGGAAAGAATAGGGTTGCCTAGAATGGAGTACTGCTATGCTTGGAAAACATTATTGGATGAAGGTATACCATGCTCTGGTGGTTCAGACGCACCCATTGAACCTGTCGATCCATTATTAGGAATCCACGCGGCCATTTCAAGGAGACATCCTGACGAAAGTGAACATGTTTCTTACTTTCCTGAGCAACAACTTACTAGTTATGAAGCGGTGAGGTTATTTACAACTGGGAGTGCTTATGCAATAAACCATGAGTGTGATAGAGGGCTGATTGAAGTTGGTTTTGATGCAGATTTCACAGTGCTAGATCGAGATATATTGACTTGTCATCACGAGAAAATTCTTCAGACACAGGTAATCATGACGGTTGTAGATGGGGAAATTGTATATGAAAGAGAGTGATCCTTAAAGATCACTCTCTATTTTTTGGCTACCCTGAAAATAAGGGGATCTTCGTTCCAGAACACTCGCTTTCCGTGGGGCGGGCGGTGAGCCCCTCGGCGATAGCGCCTTCAGGTCTCACCTGTCCC
>JBFILZ010000153.1:0-6558 GCA_041611945.1 Bacillus sp. (in: firmicutes) | reverse complement strand
TTTCATGAGTTTTCCTAACAATTTAATAGTGTTCCTGTTGAGATAATTTATCCCGATCATCAAATGTAGGTGGTTGTTCCATCCAGCCCTTGCTTATCATCATGTATACTCCATCTTCAGCGTATTTTGTAATCTCAGTTATCATAGCAACATACTTTGCAGCTAAATCTCGTCTCTGTGATAATGAAAAAGCAGCACCATAATAGCCTGAGGCTGTTGCTATTAAAGTGACGATATGAAAAAGCAATAATTTATCAGAAAAAGGGGAAACAGTTGAATTTGATACTTCATCATCAAATTTTCGAGGTGAAGGTAAGTTACTTTCTGATAAGAGTTCATTGAAAATATCAAAATGTTTATCACATATCCGCTCACCTCTTTTTATGTATTCTCTTATCTCTTTTGATTTCGCTACTTGGCTGAATCCAATCTCCAATACAATCTTCACCACTGTTTTCTCCATATTAAAAAAAATCCCACTAACTTCTATTGCGTTTAATGGTCTTCTCTCTCCAAACCACCCAGTTAAAAAAGTTTCCTTTTTTACAAAATCAACTTTACTAGGTGCGTTAATATTCGGTGGTCTACTTATGATGCCTTTTTGAACTAATACATCAACTATTTTTTTAAAAAGTCCCATTGCATCTGTATTACATTGAATAAAGTAATCTAGTTGATCATGACGAATGGAAGTGCACACTGCTGCGGAGTAGCCTGTTAAGCCGTGAAGTGTCATTATATGCATATAAACAAGCATAAACGTATCAGAAAATAACGGAGGTGCATCAAAGTTAACGTCATCTTTCGTAAACCCTATTGGAATTGGATAGTTCTCCTCTTTTAGAAATTCACTTATTTTTTTAAGATGTTTTTGTGACAATACTACTGCAAATTCTAGTATTGAGCGGATATCTTTGTCTTGAACACTTTTCAAATAGTAGCTTATTACATTGAAAGCCATACTATCATTGACATATTGAGCCCAAAGATTTGCAATTTCTGCCGAAGTTAATCGAACATCATGACTAATTTCTCCCATTTGATTCACCTCTCAATTGTATGTAAGTATATTAACGTCATCGTATAGTTTTTATATTACTGATTAAAAATATACAAAAAAAAATTAAAAATTGTTTTTAATTTGCCTGTTATCTAGTTATTAAATTCAGTTCTAGGATGCTCACTTTCATCTGGCGGGATGGTTCTTTTCACTATCGTGAAAATCCTATCTAGGTTTACAATACGAAGTCAGTTAATATGGTGGAAATTTAGCTTCTGTGAATTTTCACCGCATAAAAAAAATACGATAGCAATTTTTCGAGGTGTCTCACACAATCCACTTCAAACAACGTTCTTTAAAGTACCAATCAGGAGCTTTAGATAGAGCAATAAATTAAAGTTATGTTCATTTCCCCTTTTTTACCTCAATAACTATATGATTCACCTAATTCTCTATTTGAATAGTTTTAGACTCAAATACACATAAAAAAAACGAGTAGGAAACCTTTACGATTTCATACTCGTTTTCATATACTATTTCCATCGTCATTCAAATCTTTATTTACATATACAAGACTTTTTCAGCAAATTATTCCGGCTTTGCTTCCTCAAATTCTTCTAATATTTCGTTCTTTGGCTCTTTTCCAATTATACTAAAAATCACAATCGCTGCCCAAGCCAATATGAATCCAGGTACAATTTCGTAAAGACTAAACGGTATAACAGCTTCTTTAATGACTTCTCCAGCTTCATTTAACTTAGGAGTTGATAGGATTTTCCAGACAACAACAGTTGTCGCACCAACTACCATTCCTGCTAATGCTCCGAGTCCAGTCATTCTCTTCCAGAATAGCGATAATATTATAACTGGTCCAAACGCAGCCCCAAAACCAGCCCAAGCATAGCTTACTAATTCAAGTACTGAGCTATCTGGGTTGCTCGCTAATCCAATTGCAATTAGTGCAATTACAACTACTGCTACACGTCCGATCCACACTAACTCTTTTTCACTTGCTTCTTTTCGGATTAAACCTCGATAAACATCTTCGGCTATAGCACTAGAAGAAACAAGAAGCTGTGAATCTATCGTACTCATAATTGCTGCTAGAATAGCTGCAAGTAAGATACCAGACACCCATGGATTAAATAACACATCAGTGAAAAGGATAAATACTTGTTCTCCATCTCCTAATGGACTACCGGAGAAATACGCAATTCCTGCAAAACCTGTGAAGATTGCTCCGAATAATGCAAAGACCATCCAGCTCATTCCTATTAGTCGAGCTTTCGGAACATCCTTCACTGATTTAATTGCCATAAAACGAGTAATAATATGTGGCTGACCAAAGTAACCAAGACCCCATGCTAGGAGTGAAATAATCCCTAGGGTTGTCATTCCAGAGAATGCATCAAGATACATCGGATCAATTTCTCCTACCTGACGTACGGTTTCATTCCATCCACCTAGTTTGTTAAAGGCGACAATAGGTACAATAATAAGTGCTAAGAACATCAAGATTCCTTGAATGAAATCTGTCCAACTTACAGCTAAGAATCCACCAAGGAAGGTGTATGAAATAATGACAATCGCACCAATCCATAATGCTTGTGTGTAAGATAAACCAAATGACGCTTCAAAAAGCTTCGCGCCACCAACCATTCCTGAGGCTGTATAAAATGTAAAGAATAATAAGATGACGAATGCTGATACTATTCGCAATATTTTTGATTTGTCACGGAAACGATTCTCTAAGAAATCTGGTATTGTTATAGAATCATTTGCGGTTTCCGTATAGCTTCGAAGACGCGCTGCGACGAATTGCCAATTTAGATATGCCCCAATTGTTAAACCGACCGCTATCCAGATTTGGTTCATCCCTCCGGATGCATATACCGCACCTGGCAAACCTAGTAGCAACCAGCTACTCATATCAGAAGCTCCTGCACTAAGTGCCGCTACCCCTGGACCTAATCTTCTACCTCCCAATACATAGTCAGATAGATTACTAGTTAGCTTGTATGCTGCAAATCCAATCCCAAGCATACCAATTAAATAAATAATAAATGTAATTAACGTTGCAGTTTCCATCTACTCTCTCCCCTCTTTGAAGTATGAAATAACGGATAATAGTACTGTGGCTAACATTGGTACAACCAGCCAGAACAATGTAGCACCTGAAATTGACAAGATGTCTCACCCCCATGTTATTCTGTTTGCAGATTTATGCACCCATATTCTTTACCCTGTATGAAGCGAGTTTAAACATACTTTCAAAAAAATTACTCCACATCAATACTGATAAGGTTTTACTATAACATATATTAAGTAAAATAAAAATTCAGTCTTTTCCAACTTATAAAGTTTATGTATTATTATACAAAAAATAAGAAAAGCAAACTTATCCTACCCTAAATTCAATCAATATCTATTCAATCGAATTAATAAAATTTATACTCAAATGTATTATTTAAAAATCAAAAAAATTCCGAAAATGGTTTACTGCTTTTCCCTTGAAAACCATTTTTCACGAACCATTTATTACTATACCTGATACAGAGATCCCACTTATACTCGTTTTATTAGTTTTGAATTGAACTGGTATATTTCAAAAAAATTGTCTCTGTTAAACGTTGTTCTTGATTTCAGCTGCAGGAAACTCACTTTCCGCGGGGCGGAAGTATTTTCGAGGAGTCGCGCGTCCTTCCACTTCAATCAACTCTGTTTGAAAAATCAACTTGGAGCTTTCACAGAGCCAAAAAATTTATACGAATACTAGTTCAGTTCAGCAAAGTTTTATTGTCTTTTAATTAATCCATTTAAAAAGTCTTAACCACCACTTGTCCAATTAGTAAAAATATAATTATAATCAACATTCCCCTAGCAATCCTAAGCGGAATTCTTGGCAATGCTGCTAAACCAATTTGCGTTCCGACTGCCGATCCCATTGCTAACGCTATGGCATAGTGCCAATTAACAAAGCCCGTCTGATAGAAGATAATAAACGCACCTAAACAACTTCCGAAATTTAGCACCCTTGCAAGCTGGGCAGCTTGAACATATGAGTATTTCTCACGCATATAATGAATTATTCCAAATGTCGATGAACCAGGGCCGAATCCTCCATCATAAATAGCAATAAAGAACGGAATAACCCTACTAAATAATGTTTTCTTATGTCCACCTACAACAGCAACTTCATCAACCCATTCTTTATTTCTAATTGTCACAAAAAGAGCAAACACCAACAGACTTAATACCATAATATTCATAGTCTTTTCACTCAGACTAGTTGTTACAAGTGCACCAATAATACCACCAAAAAATGCAGATATTACAATAGCTATTAAAACTCTAATCATAAATATCTTATACCTGAGTAAATAAAGAATGCTTGTAAACGAAGCAACCCCAGAAGAAAACTTATTTGTTGCAATACCGACTTGTATTGGGATACCAACAAGCATCATAGCAGGAAGAGTAATAATCCCACCTCCTCCGGCAAGCGTACCAATAAAAG
This sequence comes from Bacillus sp. (in: firmicutes), assembly GCA_041611945.1. Lineage (GTDB taxonomy): Bacteria > Bacillota > Bacilli > Bacillales > SA4 > Bacillus_BS. The sequence continues at coordinate 2,041 of JBFILZ010000153.1, read as the reverse complement.
AAGAAATCATCCCAAGTGCCACTAATAATAAAAACGTTACCATCCACTCATCATCCCGTCTTACAATATTCTAAGCTACTATTCTACTATCTTAATTATAGAAGAAACCTACATAAAGTGATACAACTAGCTTTTAATGCTTTAAAGTAGTGGGGGACAGTCCCCCACTGAACTGAAAAACCCCACTCGTCATCAAGACGGGTGAGGGTTATGTGTTATAGCATTTCTGATGTTGTTTTTGCTTGCATGTGTAAGACTAGATAGTCTGGTCCACCTGCTTTAGAGTCAGTTCCTGACATGTTGAACCCACCAAATGGCTGGTAACCAACGATTGCGCCAGTACATCCACGGTTGAAATATAGGTTTCCTACATGGAAGTCTTCACGCGCTTTTTCTATATTAACTCGGTTATTGGAGATAACTGCACCAGTTAACCCATAGTCAGTGTTGTTTGCGATTTCGATCGCATGATCAAAGTCACGTGCTTTAGAGAATGCTACAACTGGTCCAAATATTTCTTCCTTCATAATACGAGCATTCTCGTCTACATCAGCAAAGATAGTTGGTTTAATGAACCATCCTTTCGAATCATCCCCTTCACCACCATGAAGAAGCTTTCCTTCTTCCTTTCCAATTTCAATGTAGCTCATAACTTTGTCAAAGGCACCTTGATCGTTAACTGGTCCTACAGATGTACCATATTCGGAGCAATCACCGACAGTTAACTCTTTTGTTAATTCAACTGCACGCTTTAGAACTTCGTCATAAACCTCTTCTACGATAACTGCTCTTGAACAAGCAGAACATTTTTGTCCTGTGAATCCGAATGATGATGCAACTATTGATCTAGCAGCTAGTTCAAGATCTGCTTCCTTATCCACAACAATTGTATCTTTACCACCCATTTCAGCGATTACTCTCTTTAACCAGATTTGTCCTTCGTGCACTTTTGATGCTCGCTCATAAATGCGTAATCCAACGTCACGTGAACCAGTGAAACTAATAAAACGTGTACGAGGATGATCCACTAGATGATCTCCAACTTCTGCACCACTACCAGGAATGTAGTTTACTACACCCGCTGGTAAGCCTGCTTCTTCAAGTACTTCCATGAATTTTGCCGCGATTACTGGTGTAGTACTAGCTGGCTTTAATAATACCGTATTTCCTGCCACAAGTGCTGCAGTTGTCATACCCGCCATGATTGCGAACGAAAAGTTCCAAGGCGAGATTATAACACCTACTCCAAGAGGTATGTATCCGAATCGATTGTATTCTATTGGACGGCTTTCCACTGGTAGTCCGTCTTTTAATTTCAACATTTGTCGACCATAGTATTCTAAAAAGTCAATTGCTTCAGCTGTTTCTACATCTGCTTCATTCCAAGATTTACCTGTTTCTTTTGTTAATAGAGCTGAGAACTCATGCTTACGACGACGAATAATAGCAGCTGATCGGAATAAAATATCAGCTCGAACCTCCGGCTTAACTTTTCTCCATGTTTTAAATGTTTCATCAGCAGCTTTCATTGCTTTCTCAGCAAGTTCTTGATTCGCCTTTGATACGCGGCCAACCACTTCTGCTCGATTTGCAGGATTTACAGAAACAATCTTGTCTTTTGTAGCTATTCGTTCTCCACCGATAATTAGATCATAATCTTTCCCGAAATAAGACTGAACAGTAGCTAAACCTGCTTCAAATGCCTTCTTGTTCTCTTCTATTGTAAAATCTGTAAATGGTTCGTGTTTGTAAGGTACTACCATAAAATTTAACCTCCTAATGAAATATTTGTTACATAGATCTAGGCGAAATTTCATTGTAATTTCGCCTTAAAAACATATATTCTTCCTACATATTCTATTTTAACTGAGACCTAAAATTCTTTCAAACCTTTCACCCTAAAAATTACTGATAGATATGAACAATTGGCTCAGCTCGGCCTGATTCACGAATAATTAAAGCTTCTTGGCCTCCTATAGATGAGATATAACATTTTACCGTAATATAGTCAGGGAAATGCTCCATGATCAGTCCAGTTACG
>JBFILZ010000152.1:0-6678 GCA_041611945.1 Bacillus sp. (in: firmicutes) | reverse complement strand
TACATACATATATGAAATAAAAGCATTTTTCCTCGCTACTAGATGACGTGCACTAAAGTAATCTGGTTTTTCGGGCTGATTTTTCTCAACCACTTGGAAATGATATGTCGTTCCAATTATATCGACACCTACCCAGGTAATCTCATGAATACTGGTAGATAAGTGTTTTTGAATTTCTTCGACATCAGTAATCATAAATTGAAATTTTCCCTTTTCAAGCCCAATTTCTTTAAGCTCTTTGCGAATAATATGTTCGGTTTCTGGTTTTGCACCCTTAATTTCTATATTCCACACCATATTAGATAAAATAAATAGAATGACAAAACACGAGAAAAGTCCAATGACAAAACCACTATTAAATAATGCTCGTTTTATGAGGAAAGGGAGACCATGTCCCCCAATAAAAGATAGCTTACAACCACTCTTTCTAATGACTCTTCTGATATTATGAACGTTCTTTAAGTCAGTATAGAATGTAACACTAGAATCTAAATGTCTTACTAGGTCCCAAATTAATATATCTTTCCTTACACATTCATTTAATAAGCGTTCAATTCCTTTTCCCATTATTTTTATTTTGACATGACCTGAAAAGAAGATTGTCCAACGATTTTTCATACTAAAAAATTCCTCCTTGCCAAATTAAGCCTTCTCTAAGTAAACGACTTGATCAATTTTCCCTTCTAGTAGGATTTCTTCTGGTAGAATTGTCTTTATAACAAAGGAACTTCCTTTAACTAAAAGTTGTCCTTGTTTCAATAATAATCGAAGTTCCTGATCAGAAAATGATAGCAGTCCTCTATGGTTTTCAATATAAATATGTAATTGTCCAATCATCGTAATTCTTGGTAAGTCCATTGTCACATCAGCAGGAAGTGCTAATTGATTTGTCATCCATCTTTTCATGTTCGTTTTAATTTTCTTCATAAATGGACCCCCCTTCCTTTCATATTTATGTTTGAATTTTGTTCCCTATCACAGAATTTTAACGAAGTGATCAGAAGTTCATTTAGACACACAAAAAAAACTACCGAATTAATTCGGTAGTTTTTTTCTAGAAGCTGAACGATGAGGATTTCGAGAGCGAGGAGCTCCTAAGATCTCCGCCATTACAACACCTTGTATTAAATTTTCTTTCGTTAAGTTTTGAACTTGAAAAGGCAATTTGTTGGATACTTTCTCAACTTCACTGATATCTTTCTCGGTTATTCCACTTTGATAAGGCACATTAGTAGAAGAAAATAAATTATTCACTTCTATGCCTTTGTCTCTTTGGGGATTTTTTATAACCGGATTAACCCTAATTTCCCTAGGACTTTTATCATAATGCTGCGGATGCATCGGATCAAGCTTAGGCGAGATAGTAGGCTTTCTTTTCTCAGTCTCCTCATTTTTCTTTGACAATTTGGAGAAGAGAGAAAAGGCTGCATAAGCGATAGCGAGAATGATTGGTAGAAACCCTTCCATTAACATCCCCCCCTAAAACGGGAAATCATTATTTCCCATCCTCTTCAGAACTCTCTGACGATTTTCCAATTGAATCTCGCATATCTGTATCTGCGCTAATGTTTTGCAAGTTCAGATAATCCATAACTCCAATATTGCCTGATCGTAAAGCTTCTGCCATAGCTAGTGGTACTTCTGCCTCTGCCTCGACAACTTTTGCACGCATTTCTTGAACACGAGCACGCATCTCTTGTTCTACAGCAACTGCCATAGCACGTCTTTCTTCTGCTTTCGCTTGTGCAATATTTTTGTCTGCCTCAGCTTGATCAGTCTGTAATACTGCCCCTATATTTTTACCAATGTCTAAATCAGCAATATCAATTGATAGAATTTCAAAGGCTGTCCCGGCATCTAATCCTTTTTTCAAAACAGTTTGGGAAATCAAATCAGGATTTTCCAATACTTTTTTATGATTCATTTGTGAACCAATTGTACTTACAATCCCCTCACCAACACGTGCAATGATTGTTTCCTCACCAGCACCACCAACAAGTCGATCGATGTTAGCACGTACTGTAATACGTGACTTGGCTTTAATTTCTATACCATCCATAGCTACACCTGCAATAAATGGCGTTTCAATTACTTTAGGATTAACACTCATTTGTACTGCTTCTAATACGTCACGACCTGCAAGGTCAATCGCTGCAGAACGTTCAAAAGGTAATTCAATATTTGCACGGTGTGCCGCAATTAATGCATTTACGACGCGGTCCACATTACCACCTGCTAAGTAATGACTCTCTAACTGATTAATACTCACATCAATTCCAGCTTTTCGTGCCTTAATTAGTGGATTAATGATTCGATTTGGAATTACTCGACGAAGTCTCATTCCAATCAGTGTGAATATGCTTACTTTTACCCCTGCAGCAATAGCGGAAATCCATAGCATAACGGGTACAAATGACAAAAGTACAACAAAAAAGATAATTCCTATACCTACTGCTAATAATATTAATAATGTACTTGGATCCATGATTCAACTTCCTCCTTCTAATCTTTCTCTATTACTAATTCTCTAACAACTGTTCTAGCACCTTCAACTTTTACAATTTCAACTGAACTATTTTCTTGAATAAAGTTCCCTTCGGACACTACATCTAAATATTCATGTCCAAACATTGCTGTACCAGATGGTCTTAAAGGTGTAATGGTTTTGCCCTTTGTGCCAATTAGCTCAGTTCGATTGACTTTTGAAACGTATCCTGCTTCAGTATGGGCTACATCTTTTAGGATTAAACGATCAAACAATCTAATGTTTTTGTTAAATCCTTTAAACAGAACTAACGAAATTACAACACTAGCTAGTAGAGAAATCAATATAGATATTGCAGCTAATTCAAAGCTTCCTGTTGAGAGAAAAATACTAGTGATGATCGCTGCAAAGCCAATGATTCCTAAAATCCCACCAGGAACAAACATCTCAAGAACAAGCAAAACAAAGCCTACAAAAAATAAAATAATAGCCTCCATACCAGCTAATCCCGCTACAGTATGACCATAGAAAAACAACAGTAACGAAGTTATACCAACTGTACCTGGAATCCCAAAGCCAGGGGAATATAACTCAAGCAACAATCCGATACTCCCTAGAGAGAGCAAGATAGGTACAACTACCGGGTTTGTTAGAAACCGAGCAACATTCTCTGCAAAACTCACTTTAGTATTTACTAATTCATGATTGTCATAACCTAAATTATGTAAAAGTTCTTCTAAATTATTTACAGTACCTTCAGAGTAACCGACTTCTAAAGCTTGGCTAGGGGTTAACGTTAGAAGTTCCCCTTTTTTTACATCTAAATTAGGTAAATCAATATCCTTGTTTGCCATGGCAATAGCATAAATGGGATCTCTACCGTTTAATTCAGCAGCGCTCTTCATTGCAGCGCTCCAAAATGATTCGGCTTTCTCTCCCGCTGCATTGCCTTGTCCATCAATTATGGCAGCAGCACCCATCGTGGAGCCAGGTGTCATATAAATTTCGTCAGCATTAAGAGCAATATATGCCCCTGCTGACAGAGCTTGCTTATTTACAAATGCGATAAGCGGTAGCTCAGTAGCTGTAATACTTTTTGCGATGTCTGAAGCTGCATCAACTGCGCCACCCGGCGTATTAATATCTAAAATGATAAGTTCTGCATTCGCTTCTTTCGCTTCTTGAATGGATCGATTAATAAATGCAAGTAATCCTTTTTCGACTGTTTCATGCACAGGTATAACATAAACTCTTTTTGGTTCTGATGTAACATTTGCTTCAACATGTTGATTATATATGATTGAAGTAAATAAAAGCATAATAAAAGCAAGTATAAAATAGCGTTTAATCTTCATCTTAAATCTCCTTTCCCTTCTATCACACCAATGCTCCATTATACTTCTATCCAGTAATACGTATGAGGTGATCAAAAGTTTCAATTATTTTCTTCTAAAAAAAAACACCTTCAAAATGAAGGTGCTAGGATAAATGTTTTAGGACTAAGCGATTAACGAGACTTCCATCTACCTTCCCTTTAACTTTAGGCATAATGGCACTCATAACTTTTCCCATATCTGCTTTTGAAGAAGCATTCACTTCTTCCATTGTTTCTATTACAATATCAGATAGCTCTGCTTCAGTTAACTGTTTAGGAAGATACTCTTCTAATACAATTAGTTCAGCTTTTAATTTATCCACAAGGTCTTCACGACCAGCTTTTATAAACTCAAGGAGGGAGTCTTTACGCTGCTTAACTTCACGAGAAAGAACAGTTAACTCGTCATCCAAAGAAAGGTCACTAGGTTTTAGCTTGATAGCTTCATTTTGTAGTGATGCCTTGACCATTCGAATAACGGATAGCTTTTCCTTCTCTTTGTTCCTCATCGCTTGTTTCATGTCGTTGTTTAAACGTTCAAGAAGACTCATTCTTACACCCTCTATTAGAATTTACGTTTTCTAGCTGCCTCAGACTTTTTCTTACGCTTTACGCTAGGCTTTTCATAGAATTCACGCTTTCTTGCTTCAGAAAGTGTACCAGTTTTTGATACGGAACGTTTGAAACGACGTAGAGCTTCCTCGATAGATTCATTCTTACGTACGACTGTTTTAGTCATTCTATTTCCCTCCCTCCGAACAATCACGTGCATTAAATTAAACATGTAACACAAAAAACATGTCTTTTGCCATTATAATATATCAGATACTTAGCGTCAACCTTATTTCATCATAGTTAGAAGTTCTTTAACTCTATTTTTTTGTCTAAAATAATATATTTAGAACGTCCAATATAAAGAGGGATTTCCAGTTTCGTAAAATCAGGGAGGCCATTCTCACTAAATTTTTCATCATCTCTGTAAAATTTAGTGATTTTACCAACTACCCAATCATGGTCACCGTATGTTTGTATATCCATTACCTTACACTCATATGCCACATATGCATCTTTAAGAATAGGGGCTTTGATTGTTTCTCCTTCGATATGTGAAAGATTTAGTTCATGAAACTTATTCACATTACTTCCTGTCAGAGTCCCACAAGATTGAATACTCGAAGCTAAGTGTCCCGGTAAGAAATTAATAGCAAATTCATGTGAATTCTTAACAAGATCATGTGTATATCTTTCTTTGGCAATGGCTACTCCGTAAATGGGCGGTTCGTAGGATATATAGGAATGCCATCCAGCTGACATACTATTTATTTTCCCATTATAACAACTTGTTACTATCGCAATCATACCTGGATAACTATGCATAACAGTTTGATTTGTACTTGCTAACACTCAATCACTCCTTAATTGTTCTTAATGACACGCCTTGTCCATAAGATAAACTAGAGGTGAGTCTATGTCCATGGATATCGTTTTGTTTATATTCTTTATTTTTATTTTTATGTTTGGATTGACGATCATGAGAGGTGGTTTAAATCGCTTAGCCAACGATCAGTTAAAGGAAAAATTAGTACTTTTAACAAATAGTCCATTTAAGGGACTACTAATTGGAATTCTAATAACAGCAATCCTACAAAGTAGTTCAGCTGTAATGGTGATTACGATTGGCTTTGTATCTGCAGGATTATTGACATTTAGAAATAGTATTGGAATTATGTTAGGGGCAAATATTGGAACTACTGTAACAGCAGAGCTAATGACTATTCAGGTGGGGGAATTATCGTTACCTATTGTTATTATTGGTATGATTTTTCTTCTACTTCCAAATCAAACGACTTTCAAGGTTGGTACAGCCCTAGTTGGTCTTGGTTGTATGTTCGTTGCTATGAAAGGGTTCACCTCACTTGCAAGTTCCGTTTATTCTTACCCTATTGTGAAATCAACTCTCTTATATACAAACCATAATGATTTAGCCGGAATTTTACTAGGCACACTAATATCTGCTATTATCCACTCGAGCTCAGCCGTTATCGGAATTGTCATGGGTTTTCTGCACAATCAGCATGTATCAATAAATGCAGCCATTTCTATTATGTTGGGGGCAAATATCGGAACATGCTTTACAGCTATTCTCGCCAGCATTGGTACAACTACCGAAGCAAAATGGGCAGCTTATGCTCATATCTGGCTCAATGTATTTGGTGTCATACTATTTATACCGTTGATTTCATTACTTGGGAGAGTGGTTTCATCACTTTCTCCGTTGTTAGATACACAACTTGCCCATGCAAGTGTCATTTTCAATCTTACTTGCTCCCTGATTGCTTTACCGCTAGTCCCGGTGTTTGCTAATTTCATTATGAGTACATATAAAAAATAGGCTACCCTGAAAATAAGGGGATTTTCGTTCCAGAACACTCGCTTTCCTTGGGGCGGGCGGTGAGCCCCTCGGCGATAGCGCCTTCAGGTCTCACTTGTCCCGTTAGTCCCACAGGAGTCTCGCGTTCTTCCACTTCGATCACTGCTAAAGAAATATATTGTTTATTTTCATACCTCATGGTGCAAAATTGTTTTGCATGAAGGTCTCTGTTAACTTTGTCGTTGATTTCCGCTAAAGGGGGGTCAGCTTTCCGCTGTGCTTTAACCTTGCCCAACAAGTACAACTTTTTTAACTCCTTTAATCTGTTGAAGTTCTTCAACGAACTCTGTAGTTGGCAAATTTAGTGATGCTGTATCAATGGATAATACAACGTTTGCGATACCTTGTAAGGGAATACTTTGATTAATGGTCAATACATTTCCACTT
>JBFILZ010000151.1:0-6763 GCA_041611945.1 Bacillus sp. (in: firmicutes) | reverse complement strand
AATTCTATATAAAATATATTTTAAAAAATAGTATTGAAATGTCTTTAATAAACATGTTATTATATTATTTGTGTTGTTTGGAAGAAAAGAATGAATATGTCTTAGTTTGTAAGAGCCATTAGCTCAGTTGGTAGAGCACGTTCGAGTAAGCTTCAATGAAATTACTTCAGCGTACCAATCGAACTGCTGCTTTGGATAAACTTCGTGAGATTGGGACGTCTTTTAAGAGCGTTACTAGGCTCAAACTATACATTTTAATAAGAGCCATTAGCTCAGTTGGTAGAGCATCTGACTTTTAATCAGAGGGTCGAAGGTTCGAATCCTTCATGGCTCACCATATTTTTTTCTTGCAATTTAGGCCCATTGGTCAAGCGGTTAAGACACCGCCCTTTCACGGCGGTAACACGGGTTCGAATCCCGTATGGGTCACCATTTACATATGTATTCTTATGTAGATTAGTAACTAGTAATATTAATTACTACTAAAAACACATGTATGAATTTAACACATTTATAAATATAATTGAAATTATTCTTTTGAAACAATCAAGATTTATTAAATAGTCAACCTATCGCTTTGATAAAGCTTAGTGTGGTAAAATATTTAACCATTAAAATAATATTTTGGCTCGGTAGCTCAGTCGGTAGAGCAAAGGACTGAAAATCCTTGTGTCGGCGGTTCGATTCCGTCCCGAGCCATCTCAAAAAGACATGCAGTATGCATGTCTTTTAACCTATAGGCAAATGTACTATCACTTGGGAATGTATTTCCAATTTGTGACAACAATAATACAATTATATTACATATTTCTGATTTTCATCCTATTTTCTATCAGTTTATGCTAAAGTTTAAAAAGTGATGTATTTTTGAATAGATATTTAATAGGACGTAATGATAGTTTACTAGTCTATTTGCACTAATAAAAACTGTTACACTTACAGAAGGGCACTTTGAATTTAAGGATAGCCTTGTTTAGGAGGAAGAACAGTGATTGATTGGAAAGATAAATTTCGTTCACGTAATTACAATGGATCGGTTATGATAAAACGAATAGCCCTTAGTGTGGCTGTCATCGCAACGTTAACAATTGGAAATGTATCTGCGGATAGTAGTTTAAGTATAACTACAATTTATCATGTTTATGTGGACGATCAAAGAATTGGAACTGTAGACAATAAACTTATAGTTGAACAATATATAGAAAATCGTGAGAATGAACTTAAAGCTAAGAATCCTACAATTAATGTAGATTTAGATGATAATGTTGTGTTCATTCAAGAGAAAGTATTTAGATCAAATGTAAATAATCAGCAAGTTCTTAAACTATTAAGTGAAAATCTAGAACTTCGGGCGGAAACAGCATCTATAGTAGTAAATGATGTTCCAGTTGTCTTTGTAGATAATAAGGATCAAGCAGAAAAAGTATTACGCTTGATGAAATTAAAATATGTATCAGAAGATGTTCTATCTCAAATAGAGGAAAGAACTAGTTCAAATAATATTTTACCTCCACTTGAGGAAGGTCAGTCTCGTCTAATAGACGTAACTTTTAAACAAAAGGTTACAATCGGCGAAGCAAAAGTTTCTCCAAAAAAAATGATAACAGTTGAAGAAGCTGTTACATTTCTATCTAAAGGAACACTTGAGGAAAAGAAGTACCAAGTGAAAGAGGGCGATGTCTTAGGGACAATTGCTTTCAAGCATGATTTGAAACTTGTTGAGTTACTTGCTCTAAACCCAGGACTAACAGAAAATTCTTTGATTAAGCCAGGGGATGAAATGAATGTTACTGCATTAAATCCTTATCTCAGTGTTCTAACTCAAGAAGAGGTATTTAAGCGTGAAAGCATTTCTTATTCTAGGGAAATACAAGAAGATAAAAGTATGCTTAAAGGTAAAAATAAAGTTAAGCAATCAGGACAAAATGGCGAAAAACTGGTAAACTACTTAATTTCTAAAGAAAACAATTTAGTATTGCAGAAAGAAGTTAGAAGTGAAGAGGTTGTAAAAGAGCCAACTAAAGAGATTGTAGTAAAGGGAACCAAAATTATACCATCTCGAGGAACTGGAAGTTTTATTTGGCCAACTGTTGGAGGTTATATCTCTAGTAAAGTTGGTTACCGATGGGGTAGAATGCACAAAGGTATTGATATAGCCCGTCCAAGCAATCGTAATATCCTTGCCGCTGATAATGGAACAGTTGTATTTACAGGTTATGATGGTGGTTTTGGGAATAAAGTAGTAATTAATCATAATAATGGTTTGAGTACATTGTACGCTCATTTAGATAGAATATCAGTAAGTGTTGGTCAAGTCGTCCAAAGTGGCCAAATAATTGGTAAAATGGGCGATACTGGAAATTCAACTGGGGTTCATCTTCATTTTGAGGTACATAAGAATGGAAGTATACAAAACCCATTAAAATATTTAAAGTAATATACCAATTAATCCTCTAGTTATTAACTAGAGGATTTTTATTTTAATTATGATCACTTGGAAAGAACTCCTACAGAGGAAAAGGTGATTTCCACCGTTAGAAGTGGTAAAGTTATAGGTAGATTACAAGATTTCAAATTACATCTTCTCTAAAACAAATGTGAGGAGCAAAGACATGACTAAAAAAATTCTAGTAGTTGATGATGAAAAACCAATTGCAGATATTATTAAATTTAATTTACAAAAAGAAGGTTACGAAGTTTATTGTGCTTATGATGGTCTTGACGCCTTAAGTAAGGTGGAAGAAGTAAGGCCAGATTTAATATTATTAGATATAATGCTTCCATTAAAAGACGGAATGGAAGTGTGCAGAGAAGTAAGAAAAAAGCATGACATGCCTATTATTATGCTAACAGCTAAAGATTCTGAGATAGACAAAGTACTTGGGTTGGAACTTGGTGCTGATGATTATGTAACAAAGCCGTTCAGTACAAGAGAGCTTTTGGCAAGAGTAAAAGCAAATATGAGAAGACACCATCAAAAGACCCAGAGTTCTGAAATAGAGAGGAATGAAATTTCTGTTGGAACAATAAGTATCCATCCAGATGCTTATTCTGTTAAAAAAAGAGGTGTTGAAATAGAGCTCACTCATAGAGAGTTTGAATTACTCCATTATTTAGCGAAGCATATTGGTCAGGTAATGACTCGAGAGCATTTACTTCAAACGGTGTGGGGTTATGATTATTACGGTGATGTTCGAACAGTAGATGTAACCGTCAGAAGACTCAGGGAAAAAATTGAGGATAGTCCAAGTCATCCAACATGGATTGTTACCAGAAGAGGTGTTGGATATTATCTTAGAAATCCAGAGCAGGAGTAATAGAAGATGAAAAAGGTCGGTTTTTTTAAATCGATTCACTTTAAATTTGTATTAATCTATGTACTCCTCATATTAATAGCCATGCAAATCATCGGTGTTTATTTTGTTCAACGTTTAGAAAAACAACTGGTCTCTAATTTTTCTGACTCCTTGAATGAAAGAGTAGATTTATTGGCCTATAATCTTGAGCAAGAAATGATCGTTAAACGCGAAGATAAAATGCCAACAGTTGAAGAGAAGGTTCGAACCATTTTAATTGATTTTTTCTCGGAAGATATATCAAATGTTCGAGTAATTGATATTAATAGCCGTGTTATTGGCACTTCTAATATTAATAGTCAGCATATTGTTGGGCGAAGAACTACAGACATCCCCGTTAAACAAGCTCTAGTTGCTGGCTCAAGAGACGAAAAAGTCTTAGTCGATCCAGAACTAGGGCACAGAATGTTAGTTTTAACGGTTCCAATAAAGAACGGTAAAAACATATTAGGTGTTATTTATCTTGAAGCCTCCATGGAAAATGTATTTGACCAAATGAAGCAAATTAATAATATATTTGTTACAGGTACAGGATTAGCTTTAACAATCACTGCATTATTAGGTATATTTTTGGCTCAGACAATTACTAGACCTATGTCAGATATGAGAAAACAGGCACTCGAAATGGCAAAAGGTAACTTCTCTAGGAAAGTTAAGGTATATGGTCATGATGAAATAGGACAACTTGCCTTAACATTCAATACTTTGACGAAAAGGTTGCAAGAAGCACAAGCAACCACAGAGGGAGAGCGAAGAAAGTTAAGTTCGGTCTTGGCCTATATGACAGACGGAGTCATTGCAACGGATCGAAGAGGCAGGATTATCTTAGTGAATGATCCTGCATGTGACATGTTAAATGTCTCACGTGAAACTGTACTATCAGAATCAATTCTTACTATTTTAGGAATTGAAAAGGAATATTCACTAGAAAAAATTATCAATGAGTCAGAATCGTTAATTCTCAATTTTAGCACAAAGCAAAAACCCTATATTTTAAAAGTAAACTTTTCGGTTATACAAAAGGAAACGGGTCTAATTAATGGGTTGATTGCTGTATTATACGATATTACAGAACAGGAAAGAATCGAACAGGAAAGACGAGAGTTTGTTGCAAATGTATCCCATGAATTAAGAACGCCGCTCACAACCATGAGGAGTTATTTAGAGGCATTGGCCGAGGGGGCATGGAGAGATCAAGAGATTGCTCCAAAGTTCCTAGATGTAACGCAAACGGAAACAGAGCGAATGATCCGATTAGTTAATGATTTATTACAATTATCAAAGCTCGATAGCACGGATTATCGTCTGATTAAGGACTGGGTTGATTTTTCTCTTTATTTTAATAAGATTATTGACCGTTTTGAAATGACGAAGCAGCAAAATGTTACATTTATTAGACATATTCCTGAGCAAGATTTCTTTATTGAAATGGATCCAGACAAGATTACACAGGTTTTGGATAATATTATATCAAATGCATTAAAGTATTCACCAGAGGGTGGAATTGTAGAATTCCATTTATGTAAGAAGGAAAATAAGATTGAGGTATCTGTTACAGATCAAGGAGTAGGAATTCCTAAAAATAATATAAATCATATATTCGACCGTTTTTATCGAGTTGAGAAAGCAAGATCAAGAAAGCTTGGTGGCACCGGGCTTGGTTTGGCCATTGCTAAAGAAATGGTAAAGGCACATGGTGGAGAAATTTGGGCGAAGAGTAATGAGGATATTGGAACGTCTATTCACTTTACGCTCCCTTTGGAAAAAGACCTAGAGGATGATTGGGTATGAACTATGAAAATATAAAATCCTTACTCTTAACATTATTGGTTTTAATGAGTCTTGTCTTGACATGGAGTTTATGGACATATCAGCCTAACCATGGTGTGATAGAAAAGTCGAAATTTGTTCAGGACGTGAACATAGGCATTAAAAAGGAACCTACAAGCTTAATTTTACCAGAGAGAATCCTATTTCATAAAAATAATCGTCACTATGGTACAGTCGAAGAAACTAGATTGAAGAATATTATGAACGATATTCGGCTATGGAATTTCACCGATTTTTTAAAGGTAAAAACAACTGCAAAAGGGGATTACTTAGATTTTTTAGCTGATCAAGAAGGTGTTGAACTAATCTTCTCGACAGAACTCCCAATTGAAACGATAAAGGGAATCGTGAAAATAGAAGATAACTCGTTAGAATCGATTTCTTTCAATCGAATCATGATTCCTGTTCGGGCATCTCAACAAGAACATTCAATAGCTTACTTTGTATCAAATAAACATAAATTTGTATTTGAAGCAAAGATCAACAATTTTTCCTATCAGGAATTCTATCGTGAAATATTTCAAATCGGACCAAGATTTCCACAGTATTTCATCTATAAAATAGATAATAAAAGCTTTTATTTACCAAGCCATACGGTTAAGGCAGAGCGGTTAACCTATTACTCGATAAGTCTAGAAGGTATGGATTTTAAGAATGCTTTATTCACAGACCCTAGCATTGTAAAACAGGATTTCCAACCTTCAGGAGAAGAATCCTTTTCAGATGGATCGCGGGCATTATTTATTGACAACGGTGGAGATCACCTTCGTTTTATCAACCCTTCCTCAGATAATGTAGGGAGGAAAAATACATCTTATGAATTAATACAAAAGAGTATAGATTTTGTGAACGATCATAGCGGATGGACAGATACGTACCAATTTGCTGAATGGGATCCAATAACACAAACAGCAGTTTTCCGTTTGTATATTAATGGTTTACCGGTATATAACGATCGAGGATTATCAAAGCTATCCTTAACTTGGGACGGAACAAAGCTATTTAATATATATGAGAGACCGATGTTTAAGTTACAGGTAACCATTGAGAGTGAAAGCTCAAAAGTTGACCTACCATCAGGTCAAACATTAATTGAACTATTAAATCGAACACCCTCTTTTGATCCATCAAAACTAGAGGATATTAAAGTTGGATATGAATTGATTAAGGACCGGTCAAATGCAAAAGTGACGGTAAAGCCAATTTGGTGTATCAAGCACAAAGGCATTTGGAAAAAGGTTGAATTTGATGATGACTTGAAAGAGCAAGGAGGTAGTATCATTGTATTGGAGTAGGACTAAGTCTATTTTTATTATCGTCTTTCTAATCCTTGATCTATTCCTAGCTTTCCAATTAGTCGAAAAACGAGGTAGTAATCAGTTGGGACTTCTGGCAAAAGCATCACTTGAGGATCAGTTAAAAGAAAATGATATCTCATATGATATAGACATCCCTAATAATTCAATAGATGAAACCTATATAAGTGGAAAGAGCAAGGTCTTTGTAGAAGAGGATTTGAAAAAGCTGAAAGATCAGCAACCACTGATTAGCAATCATACAAAAGTAATTTCAAGATT
>JBFILZ010000150.1:0-6800 GCA_041611945.1 Bacillus sp. (in: firmicutes) | reverse complement strand
TTTATCTTAATACTGCAGAATAAGCTTGAGCCACCGAGAGAGGAGGATATGTATGATTTGGTTGATGATCGCTAGTTTCTTTATCTTAATTTTATTTGGAGTTCCAATTGCCTTCTCGATGGGTGCTTCTGCCTTATTATATGTATTGATTGAAGGCATTCCGCTTGGGATGGTTGCGCAGAGGTTCTTCTCTAATACTCAATCATTTTCCTTTCTAGCAATTCCATTCTTTATCTTAGCGGGGAATTTAATGATTAATGGGAATATAGCCCAAAAAATTATTAAAGTTGCTGATTCTATGGTACGCCAATTGCCTGGAGGATTAGGATGTGTTTCCGTTGTGACTAGTATGGGGATGGCTGGTGTATCCGGTTCATCAGTAGCAGATGCTGCTTCTACTGGTAGTGTGCTTATTCCTGAAATGAAGAAAAAGGGATATACGGCTTCTTTCTCAGCAGCTATTAATGCATCGAGTTCAGTAGTTGGTATTATTATACCTCCTAGTAGTACGATGATAATCATAGCGTGGTTAGCCAATTTATCAGTTGCGAAAATGTTCATTGCTGGAATCATTCCTGGGTTATTAATTGGTATGTTTTATTTAGTCACTACGATTATCGTATCAATAAAACGTGGCTATCCTCGTGAAAGTAAGCCAACATTTATTGAATTTATCACAAGTATCCGAAAAGCATTTTGGGCACTCCTTTTACCGATCATATTAGTTGGTTCGATTGTATTCGGAATAGCAACGGCAACAGAAGCTGCGGCAATATCCGTTGTGTATGCTTTCTTAGTTGGACTATTCGTATATAGAACTTTGAACTTTAAAAATATAATGTCTTCCCTGCGAGACACTATTTATGGGACAAGTGTCGTAATGATTACAATCTGTACATCAATGATTTTCACATGGGTTTTAATTTCAGAAGGCATCCCTAAAATGATCGCTAAAGGATTATTATCCTTAGATGTTCCATCATGGACATTACTGCTACTACTAATATTTATTATGCTAATAGCGGGTATGGTTATGGAATTAGTTCCGAACCTATTCTTACTTATACCCATATTCTTTCCCATCGCGACTGGTTTAGGAATGGATCCAATCCAATTCTCACTCGTCATGCTAGTAAGTTTAGCCCTAGGGATGTTCACACCTCCAGTAGGAGCAACACTATTTATTTCCTGCTTCATTGCAAAGGTTGGAATCGAGAAAACGGTTAAAGACATCTTGCCTTTCTTCTTTGCTGGAATAGTAGTCGTTATCTTAATTACCTTTATACCTGCACTTACTCTATGGTTACCTGGATTTATGAAGTAAGGTGTCAGAATAGTATTCGATAAGTAAGAGAAGAGATGAGAAGAGATGAGAAGTGAAAAGAAAAGAAAAGATGAGAAGAGAAACAATCTAGGTATACTAGGTTGTTTTTTTGAATTAAGGTTGGTTTCGGATACTCGAAAACAGCCTTAATAAGATCGCTCTCTGAATGAAAACATATTAAAAGACCAACAGATAGAATTTCATCAGTCTAGTTATCCTCACAGGGAATACTATCTTAATCTATTTGTGACCATAAGAAAGTTTCATTGCAAGTAAATAAAAAACTCGGTGTGCATTTCAATAGAGAAATGACCGCCGAGTCTTTTTTGTTTGGCTACCCTGAAAATAAGGGGATCTTCGTTCCAGAAGACTCGCTTTCCGTGGGGCGGGCGGTGAGCCCCTCGGCGATAGCGCCTTCAGGTCTCACAACCTTCCACTTCAATCAACTTCGATTGAAAAATCAGCAGGGAGCTTTAACAAAGACTACATATGAAATCAAATCATAGAAAACAGCTGCTTTTTTCCAGCTTTTCACTTCCTTCTTTTTTACTTTATTGGCCATTTACGGTTCAGGGTAAAACAATGTAGTGTTTCTTTGTAATTACGTTATTTTTGGCAGAATTCAACTGGTAAGTCTAAATGTATTATCTGTTTTTACCCTTAGTAGAGATGATAGTCTATATATTCGAGTTCTAGATAGAATAAAGATTGCTTTCATCAACGTTTATTTTGGTTTTATAAGCGGATATTTAGATTTTATAATCCGTTATTTTGTTTTATAATCCATTAATCTGGTTTTATAAGCGGATATTTAGATTTATAAGCCGAAATCTGGTTTTATAAGCCATTATACATTTTTTACCAAAAAACACACAAAAACTACATTCAAAATCAAAGTCGTTGACCTGAAAATTGATCCTTTTTTATCTTTAATCAAAAGACTCTGTTTAAACGTTGTTATTGATTTCAGCTGCAGGATGATATCGTTTTCCGCGGGGCGGCGGTAAGTCAACTCGGCACGTGCCTTCGGTGTCTCACCTGTTCCTATGCTCCCGCCGGTGTCTCACACCTTCCACTTCAATTAACTTCGTTTGAAAAATCAACAGGTGAAAGTTTAATAGCGAGTAAATAAAAAACCCGGTGAACATTTCAATAAAGAAATGAACGCCGAGTCTTTTTTGTTTAGCTAACTCTACTATTAAGCAGAAATGTTAGCTTGATTTTCCTTTTTGATAATCAAAACGTTATTGATCATCAGAATAGCTAATGCTGTAAATCCGATAACATCTGTAATTATATCAGGATAGATAAGTAGTAAGCCGCTTATTGCTGCTAAAACTCTTAATCCTATGTTAACCTCTCTTAGGAAATAACCTTCTGTTGAGATTGATAACATAAGTACGCCTAAAGTCGAAGTGATGACAATAGCAGAGATGTTACCTATGGTTGCATTGATCATCAACATTTCTGGTGCAAACACGAAAATAAATGGAACAATGAATCCTGCAATTGCTAAACGCATCGCAATAAATCCTGTTTTATTCGGATCACCACCACTTATTCCAGCCCCAGCAAATGCAGCAAGTGCAACTGGTGGTGTTATATTGGCGAATATTCCGAAGTAAAAGACAAACATATGTGCAATGAATATGGCTTGCTCTGGAGTTCCAGCTAATTCTCTAAATAATGGTGTTCCGAGTAAAATTGGTGCTGCCATTGTACTTGTAATGATATAAGTTGGAATAGATGGTAATCCCATTCCAAGAATGATTGATGCAATCATGGTAAAGAATAAGGTAATGATAAGCTGTAGTAATGGAGAGGATACACTTTCACCAAGACCTACAATCATATTTGCAACCTCAAGTGCCGCCCCAGTGAGTGTGGCAATTCCTACAATGATACCAACACACCCACAAGCAACTGCTACACTTATTGATGTTATCGCACCTTCTTCTAATGCATCCTTACAATCTGTTAAGCTCATTTCCTCAGATTTCACTTTTAATGCTTTTCGAATTAAGTTAATCAATAGTGGTAACGCTATGATTAAAAGTAGTAACCACCAATCTTTTCTCACTTCTGACATGGCACTACCAGTTAGTAAGGAAGAAATTTGAGGTTGGAAAACAATCATTAGGGACACTGGAACAATTGGTAATAACGTTCTGATTGTTCCGGAAATAATAATTGCTGCCAGTATGGACCAAAATGCTGCAAACAATGGAGTTTTTCCGTTAAATAATAAAAACACTAGGATTAGCATGGGAATTAATAAATGGCCTCGTTCCTTTAATACTGAAAAGGTCGCGGGTAAATTCTCTTTTGCAATTCCACTTAAACCTAATTTAGATGCTCTAAAATGAACTTGGAGGATAACTCCTAAATAAAATAATAAAGCGGGAATGATGGCTGCAATAATTATTTGTTTATAAGGAATTCCTAAATTCTCTGCCATAATGAAGGCTGCTGCCCCCATAATGGGTGGTAAAACTTGACCACCAACACTTGCAGCAGATTCAACTGCACCAGCGAAATTCTTATTGTAACCGATTTTTTTCATTAAAGGGATTGTAAATGCGCCTGTTGTAACAACATTTGCTACAGCTGCCCCATTAATTGATCCCAAAAATCCGCTAGCAATAACGGCTACCTTTGCAGGTCCACCTTTTGTATGCCCAGCTAGCGCTAAAGCTAAATCATTAAACAATTTACCCATACCTGATTTGCTTAAAAAAGCGCCAAAAAGAATAAAAAGAATGATATAACTAGCTGAAACGGCTAATGCGGATCCAAACAGTCCTTCTGTAATAAACACAAGCCTTGAAACCATTAATTTTGATACGGCTAAAACTCGATTCCAGTCTAGTTCGGGATAAACTGAAAGTCTTGTGTAGAAGCCATATATTAAAAATATGATGGATAGAATGGGTAGGCCCCAGCCAGTTACCCTTCTAGTTACTTCGATGACAAGAATTATTGCAATAAAACCAACAATTAAGTCAATCGTTTCAATTCTACCTGCACTCTTGATAATTCTATCTGTTACTGAAAAAATATATACGACAATTCCTAAGGAAATAGCTGAAAACGCTATGTCATACCAAGGTAAATAATCTCTACTTGCCTTTTTAGTAAAGGGATAAATAATAAATCCTACCGCCATTAATACAAACAGATGCAAGCTTCTATGCTTGATATCCATTAATGGTCCTGCAAATGATGTATACAAGTGAAAAAGAGCCAATGAAATAGCCATTATGGAAATAGATAATGCAATCGGCTTCATTATGTTCGTTCTTTTGACTGATTCTCTATCGAATTTTTCGAGGATTTCATTTTCGTTTGTCATGGGTTTCCTCCTATGCTGCTAAATCTAGTAATTTGAAAATAGTCTCTGTTTAACCTTGATGTTGATTTCAGCTGTAGGATGCTCGCTTTCCATAGGGTGGGAGGTGAACCAACTCGGCGCTTCGGTTTTCGGTTTCTCACACCTTCTACTTCAATCAATCTATTCGAATGTGACACAGCCTTAATAATAGGCATTGTATAAAGTGTTTTCCAATTTTCTAAAGGTAGAGGCTATCTCGGTGCAATTACACGTATTTGTAATCATTCAAATACTTCATACCTACCGCTTCAACCAACATGGAGCTTTTACATAGCTCAATCATAAAATAGAGAAGAGGAATCTTTGTTTTGTTTAGGGTGTAGGATATGCTATTAGTCTTTTGATTCGAGAGTGGATAGTGATAGTTATTGTGAATAAGTCGATGGTTTGTTTGATTTCCAGCTCGAATAGTCAGTTCACCAATGAAGACATTTAAATTAGGGACATATAACCATCCATCTTTCATGTAACTAGATTTGAATTTGGAAGGAACTCCTGCACCGAAAGTTTTGAATCTGGTTGATGTAAGATAGATGGCTCCATTTTTTATTTGAAAAAATTCTTCCCATTCTTCTTTTTCAACGGAGTGCTGCCAAATGATTGAAAACCCATCATCTTCATTCAGTTTTATATAATCCGTTTTTCCATCATCTCTTTTTATTTCCAATACATGTACATTAATTTGAGTGAGAAAAAAGATGAGTCCTAGTAAACTAGTTAAAATGAATAGAGTGTTTTTTTTATTTCGAATTTTTATCACCCTTTAAAGAAGGCATCCAAATTAACTGGATGCCTTCATTATCATTACTACTCTAGTAATCCTTTTTCTTCATAGAAGCGCTTTGCGCCAGGATGTAGCTCAGTAACTAAATTTTTACCCATGTCATCACGGTTGAATTCTTTTAAAGCACCAACACTTACTGCGTCAGTTCCTAAGTAATCATATAAAGTCTTAGTCATTTCATAAACAACTTCTTCATGAAGGTCTCCACTAACGACGAACATATTTTTAATTGCAACTGTGTTTATTTCCGCATCTAGACTGTATTTAGCAGCGTCACCAGTTGGGATTGTATAGCTTTCGTAGAAGGGATATGTTTCTAATAATACATCAGCAACTTCTCCATCTATTGGTACAAATGTAATTTCCAGTGATTGTTGTAAGTCAGTAATGTTACTGTTTGGAACACCTGAAGTAAAGAATGCAACATCTAAGTTACCATTTTTCATTGCTTCAACGCTATCTGCATAGCCTGAATGGTCAACAGTTCCTAAATCTTCATACGTTAATCCTGCAGCCTCTAGAACCTTTTTTGCACTTTGTTCAACACCAGAACCAACCTTACCTACACTTACCTTCTTACCTTTTAGATCAGCAATCGATTGAATTCCAGAATCTTTTGTTGCAACTACTTGAACAACGTTTGGATATAGCCCAGCTAATGCTTTACCATTCACAGGGTTTCCTTCAAAGTCCCCGTGACCATTTACAGCATCATAGACAACGTCACTCATAACGATAACGATTTGGTTTAAACCGTCTTGAATATTTTGCAAGTTTTGAACAGAAGCACCTGTAGACTCAACTGTTACTCCACTGATTAATTCACTTTTTTCAAAAACAGGCTTTAATGCTCCACCAATTGGGTAGTAAACACCTGATGTTCCACCAGTACCAAAAACAACCTTTACTGGTTCTAAACTTTTGCTTCCATCAGTTGTATCTTCTGTTGCTGGAGTTTTAGTTCCGGAATTACATGCTGTAATAGTCAGTACTAAGATCAAAGCAACAAATAGTGTCATAAACTTCTTCATAATATGTTCCCCCTGTGTATGTATTTTTCTAATAATTCCATCTTCTTTATTATAGAGTAGTTTTAGGAAAACTTCCAATCTATTAATAAAGGATGTATTGAGGTAGTTTCATTTGGAATTAAAATCTGTCTTTAAATTGGATCTTCACAAATAAAAATAGTGTTGATTAATAAGCTACCATGAAAATAAGGGGATCTTCGTTCCAGAACACTCGCTTTCCGTGGGGCGGGCGGTGAGCCCCTCGGCGATAGCGCCTTCAGGTCTCACCTG